>CALBSZ010000491.1 GCA_937967665.1 uncultured Planctomycetaceae bacterium | reverse complement strand
ACGAGGGTTGTTCGCGAATGCAGAACCACCCGTTTTCGCTCGTTTGCTCGACACCACCCTACAACCATAAATCATCCGGGTTAGGGAGACCGTGGCGTATGAACGCGGTTGAGTGAAGACGCGTGGCGAGGCTACAGTTCTACCGAAGAATCGCTGGCTTTGCGTTCATTCTGCGAACGCAATTGCTGCATCATGAAACTGATGCCGCGGGCATAATGCTGCACGGATTCGGAGAATTTGCCGTTGTCGGCCGACTGCGTGGCTTGATCGCAGAGCTGATCGAACGGCTCCCAATTCACGATCCAATCATTCTCGGTCGCCGCGCTGCGCAGGTCAGCGACGATTTCCGCGAGGCTCTGCACAAACGCTTCGCTCGTCTCGGCCGGAGTGTTCGTATAGGGTCCCTTGCCCAAGCGGCGCTGGTCGCTCAACTGCAAGCCGTCCACCCCGCGGGCGCTGCGCTGCACCAAACCCACGATCGCGGCCACGATGCCGCCGACAGCCGCAACCAATGCCGGAATCAATTCGCCCAGAATGAGCATCACGATGGCGGCCAACACGCAGACGCCGAGTGTAATCCAGATGGCCGGATGGACTTTGGGCGTTACCTTCTTGCCGCCGATCTGCAGCGGTTTCGCCGAGCCCGCTTGGGTGGCGATTCCCGGGCCTATCGCCTTGGCGATGATCACTGTGATGTTGTCCGGACCGCCACGCAGGTTCGCCAGGTCGACAAGCACCTGAGCGGCTTCGTGGGGCGACATATTGGCCAGGATGGAAGCGAGTTCCGGGTCTTCGACAAGCCCCGTCAGGCCGTCGCTGCAGAGCAGGAAGACGTCGTCCACTTCGACCGAAAACGGACCCTCAATATCGACCTGCACGTTCGCATTCGGCCCCAGCGAACGGGTGATAACGTTCTTGGGGATGGCTCCAGAAACCTCCGCGCCGTCAGGAATCTGTCCGGCCGCCTGCAGCTCCCAAATCAAGCTATGGTCGAACGTCAGCTGCTCGAGACGATCCTGCCGCAAGCGATAAATCCGGCTATCGCCGATATGCCCGCAAATGGCGCCTTGCGGTAGCAGTGCCAGCACGCTGGTGGTGGTGCCCATGTTGTGGAAATCGGGATTGGCCTGGCCGCGCCGATGGACTTCGGCGTTGGTTTCCAGAATCGACTGCTCCAGCGCCTCGGGCGGAGACTTCTCCCGATATTTATTATAGAGGTGCGGGATGCCGTCGCACGCTAGCTTGCTGGCCAACTCCCCGGCGGCGTGGGCTCCCATGCCGTCCGCCACCATGAACACGTGCCCGCGATCGAGCCACGTCGCCTCGTCGTCGGCCACCACAACGCGGTGGGAATCCTGGTTGTTAGCGCGGCGCATGCCGACATCCGTGATGGCGGCGAACTGCAAGCTGCTATGATAATCGGGGGTGGCGTCCGACATGAACAATCACAATCCACGCGAAGGGGGGCGACGGCCAATTTTCAAGGCCGAATCCGCCGGGGCAGGAAACCATTGCGCCCGTGCGCATGTTTCTGACCGCAATCGGTAACTATTCAGAATACAACAACTTATTGTAACCAGCAACAAGATGGTCAAGCTAGTGCGAGTCGCAAGGACGTATAGCATCACCGGCGCGGTGGATCTGAGCTGACGCTGACGAAAAAACCACTCCATTGACCTGGGATGCGTTCTCGCGCGGCCGTGCGAGCGTGTCGCCCGGACGGCGTTTCGAACCGCGGTCGCCGAGGCGAAGCAGCCGTTGTGATGACGCCCGGCACACTCGAAATCCCCAAAATCCACCTGGATGCGTCCGCGAGACGTCCCTATACTTCCTCACCCTTTCGAATTCACTGAGCGCGTTCGCGCGGCTACTATGAAACCAACCCTGGCAATTCTTCTGCTGACGCTCTTGCTGGCGGGACCCGGATGTGTCCGCCGCCGCGTCACCGTCCGCACGAATCCACCCGGTGCGCGAGTGACCATCGACCGGGAAGAGATCGGCGAGACTCCTGTTTCGACCGGCATGACCTACTACGGCACGCGCGACATTCGCGTCGAAAAAGATGGCTTCGAGACGGTCAAGACGCGGCACACGTTCAATCCGCCCTGGTATCAAGTTCCCCCACTCGATTTTATCTCTGAGAATCTCTGGCCTTATGAGATCCGCGACGAACGCGAAATCAACGTCCAGCTGGTACCTCAGCGGATCGTGCCGACGGGCGAGTTGCTGGAACGGGCGGAAACACTTCGCGGTGGAGCCCAACAGGGTCATGTCACGCCGCTGATTCCGGTAAACTGAAGGTTTGGCACCCGGGACTTCCCGAGCCGCGACATCACACTCGCAATTCAGACGCTGGACCGCATGCACGGTTTGATTTCTCACCTCACTTCCCGGCTTCAGGCACCACCGCCACACCGCGCCTATCGCGCCAACTCGCCCGAACTCTGTTACGGGCGTCACTTCGGTCCACCCGCGCATAACGCGCGCCCGGCCGCCGTGATCGCCGCGTTCTTTCCAGAACAGGATCGCTGGATCATTCCGCTCACTTTGCGGCCGCAAGAGATGCTGGACCACGCGGGCCAGATCTGCCTGCCGGGCGGCAGCGTGGAGGATGGTGAAACGCTGGAAGAATGCGCGGTACGCGAATTTGAAGAGGAGCTAGGATTCGCTCGACAGCGCCTGCGAGTTCTCGGACAGCTGAACCCGATCTATATCTTTGCGAGCAACTACTTCGTGACACCCTTCGTGGCAATTGGCGATTCGAACGCCGAATTCGTACCGAATCCCGCCGAGGTTGCCGAAATCATTCCTTACGATATCGCCACATTGCTTGACCCACAGTCACGTCGCCTGCGGACGATCAGGCGAAAATCGTTGCGCTTTCGTACGCCAACGCTCTCTTGCGGCGAACGCTTTATCTGGGGCGCGACCTGCGTCATCCTGGGCGAATTGGCCGAACTGCTGCGGCAGCACCCGCCGAAGTAGTCCGCCGTCACACCATCCCGCCGGACTCGGTATACTGAACCGTTGGCCCAGTTCTCGTGTCGGCAAAGAAATGAAGGATGAATCATGATTCGAGTTGGTATTTTAGGCGCAACCGGTTACACGGCGCTGGAGTTGATGAAGCTGTTGCTGCGGCACCCGCAGGTTCGCATCACCACCCTGACCAGCCGGCAGGAAGACCGACCGCACGTCTCCACGGTGCATCCGCAGTTGGCGGAACGGTTGGACTTGTGTCTGGAACAGAGCCCGCCGGCGGAAGTCGCCGCACAGTGCGACTGTGTCTTCAGCTGCCTGCCGCACGCCGCCTCGGCCGAACTCGTGAAGCCGCTGCTGGATGCCGGCACGCGGGTCGTCGACTTCAGCGCCGATTACCGCCTGAACGACGCGGCCAGCTACGCGCAGTGGTACGGGCATGACCACCCGGACCCCGAACGCGTGGGCAAGACCGTCTACGGCCTGCCCGAATTATTTGGCAAGGACATTCCGGACGCCGCGCTGGTGGCGAACCCAGGCTGCTACCCGACGTCGGCCATCCTCGCCCTGACCCCCGTCATTCAGGCGGGACTGGTGGATCCGTCCAGCATCATCGTGGATTCCAAGAGCGGCGTCTCGGGGGCGGGACGGACGCCGAAATTGAACTTCCACTTCCCGGAATGCAACGAAAGCCTGGCCGCTTACGGCGTCGGCCAACACCGCCACATGCCCGAAATCGACCAGATTCTGCAACGGGCCACGGGAAACCCTGTTGAGGTCATCTTCACGCCCCACCTGATTCCGATGGATCGCGGCATCCTTTCGACGATCTACGCCACGCCGACTCGCGATGCGAGCGCCGCCGAGGTACTGGAAGTCCTGCGCGAACGCTATGCCGGACAGCCCTTCGTGCGCGTGGTCGATAACCTGCCGGCCACCAAAGACGTGGCCTATACGAACTACTGCAATATCACCGCTCGCGTAGTACGCGGCAGAATCGTGCTCATCAGCTGCCTGGACAACCTTATCAAAGGCGCGTCCGGCGCCGCCGTGCAGAACATGAACCTGATGTTCGGCTTCGACCAGACCACGGCACTGCTTTGAATGCCGTCGACATGCGTTCGCAGCATGGTCGCACTAGCAGGTCTCGGCGGGCAGATCATTCGATGGTGTTGGTTGCTGCGATGCAGATGGTTCGTTGAGCACCGCGATTTCCTCCGTTATGGATTCCAGCTGGTCTAACAGCTGTTCGGGAGACGGTTCCGGATCATACCCGTCCCGATGCCAGTCGACTTCTGAGTGCCCGGCGAGGCGTTCTGCCATCAGGTCGTCGGAAATGAGCATCCGCTGAAAGAACAGCATGAGCGTCGTGCATAAGTATTTGCGGCCCATTTCGCGCAGTTTCAGTTTCGAACTTCCCCAGGTCCTGCCGTACCAGCGAATGGGGACCTGTGCGATGCGGTAGCGGCGGATGAGGGCGCTAAGCGACATCTCCAACGTGATATTGAAATGACTTGCCCGGTAGGGGCCGCAGTCTCGAATCACGCTGGTGCGGTACGCTTTGAAAGCATTGGACAGGTCGTTGAAACGCGTGCAGAACATGAGCTGCACGGTGCGATTGACGACACGGTTGACAAGTCGCTTGAGCGGCGGATACTTTTCCACGTGACTGCCGCGCATGAAGCGCGAACCGAACACGCAGTCGTAGCCAGCCACGATCTTCTGATAGTAAGTCACCACATCCCGGGGATCGTCAGACAGGTCCGCCATGTAGATCACCACGATGTCGCCCCGCACGTGCCGGATTCCGTCGCGGACGGCGCGGCCAAAACCGCCGGGCGGCCGGCGATGGACGAGTCGGATGCGGCCGGACGCGACCTGTCGCGCTTGTACAACATCCGCCGTGCCGTCCGTGCTGTTGTCGTTGACGACGATGATTTCGCACCGAATTCCTTGCTGCTGGACTACCGCCAGCAGTTCGTCGATGCAACGACCGATGTTTGCCTCTTCGTTGCAGGCCGGAATGACCACCGACAACATCATGTTCTCTATCTTGTCGTGCTGGATGACAACACCACATTCCCCTTGGCAACAGCTGGTGACCTATCACATCCCGGCGCCAAGCGATGCCACAGGCCGCTGTGTCCGCTTAGGCCAGCAGGTGCTCCAGTTCCCGGTCGTGTTCGCGGATCCAGTAATGAATGTCGGCGACGATATCCGCTGCCGAACGCCGGGGTTGCCAACGGAAGTCGCGTTTGGCCCGTTCGCAGTCTGACAGGAAGATCCGCACATCTGTGTCGTTGGTCGTCGGTACGTTGTTAATGGGAACCTGGTGCTCCGTCGTCTGTTGGCAGAGTTGCGTGAGCTCGAGCAGGGAAACGGAGTTCGCCACACCGCCGCCTACGTTGTAGACACGTCCGTCCCAGAGTTCCAACGATTCGATCTGCTGAACGATCAGCTCGAACAGGTCGGCAACGTGCAGAACGTCGCGCACTTGCTTGCCGCGTCCCCCGAAGCCAATGTACTGCAAGGGCTGCTGGTAGTGGTGCTTCGCCACCCACAGGCACATCACGCCTTGATCCACCTTGCCCATCTGCCAAGGCCCGCTCAGCAGGCCGCAACGATTAATGATGGCTCGTAACCCGTAGGCGTGAACGTATTCCTGGATCAAGAGTTCGCTGGCCAGCTTGCTGGCACCGTAAAAGGAACGCGGGCCATTCAGCGGAAAGTCCTCCGCGATGCCAAGTTCCGAAAATCCTTCCAGCGTCGCAGCCGCTTCCCACTGAAAACGCCGCTCGGTTTCGGCATACGGCAGGTCATTCAAGCGCGCGATCGGGTAAACGCGACTGGTGCTGAGAAACAGCATGGCCGCCCGCTGTCGCTGGCAGGCCGCCAGGCAATTGGCCGTGCCGACCAGGTTCGTATTGATCACGTAGGACGGCGTTCCCCGCGCGCCCGCGTGCACGGAAGGTTCGGCGGCGCAATCGATCAGGAGTTCGAACTCAGGCAGTTGGTCAAGATCCTCGCGACACCGCGTATCTCCATGCTGAAACTGGACGCCGTGCTGCCGCAGTCGCGACAGGTTGAGTTCACTGCCGCGGCGTTTCAGGTTATCCAACGCGACTACGGCAACTTCAGGAAAACGCGCGCGCAGCAGCACACTCAGATTGGCTCCCACGAAGCCAGCGCCGCCCGTAATTACGATTGTCTTAAAGTCCATCGCACGCTCGATCCTCTGTTTGCGCATCGTCTCTGAGTTAGGAATCGATCGGCGCAGCGGCGGTAGAGCAGGGAATTGGCGGTGACTTTGCGAATTGGCTTGAGATTGAGGCGTACTGCGCAGGTTTCGCCAATCGTAGGATGGGAAACGATCCTCGTCCTAATACTACAGCGCCGGGTCGCGAAAAAAGGGACTGGCTCGGGGATACAAACGGGTGCCCGCTCGACAGCCAGGTCGCATCCGCCGTGCCTGTCCCGTTTTTCGCACGCCCCCTTTTTCGCACGCGACGAGTGATCTTGTGCCGCGAAAGGGGGACAGGCACCATCGATCCACCGGGTTTTCCGGGACAAACCAAACACAACGATGGAGCCAGTCCCCTGGTACCGTCAACCCTGCGCTGTAGTACGAACTGCTCGCCGGAAACTTCGGAATTCCAGTAACAACCGACACAAACGTTCGCAACCTTACGGCAGCCGAGTTCGGACTGAGCTACGTTTGCTTGAGCGTCCCTAGAACACTTTCCGAGCAAGTCCATGTCGCACGCGCGTCGCTGGATCGACTTCAGCTTTGTCTGCTTGCTGGTCATTGCCGCTGGCTTTGCCGGCTACCAGCAGATCTTCAGCGTCTTTGCGCCGTATGACGACGAAGGCTACGTGATGATCTCGCTCGTCGGCTACTTGCAGGGCGAACCGCTGTACGACCGCACCTTCACGCAGTACGGCCCCGCCTTTTACGCGATTCACGGCGTATTTCACGAATTGTCGCAACTGCCCGTCACGCACGACATCGTGCGCACCAAGACATTGGCGGTTTGGTTGATCACCGCTTGTCTCGGCGGGTTTACGGTCTTTCGCATGACGGATCGTCGCGTATTCGGTTTGATCGGGTTCATCATGACGTTCCTGGCCTTGGAGAAGCTGGTACTCGAACCCGGCCATCCGCAGGACCTGTGTGTGATGCTCACCACGTTGTCACTGCTGCTGTGTACGTTTGCCGTGCGCGCGGACAACAGCGTACGATGCTGGGTCTTTTGCGCACTCGGCGCGACAACTGCAATTGTCTCCATGCTCAAGATCAACACCGGGGTTTACTTGTTTCTCGGCTCGACGCTGGCCATCCTTGTCTGCGCCGCGCCGCATCACGTGTTGCGGATGATGAAAGCGGCGTTGCTCTTCGTTACGATTGCTTTGCCGATCGTCATTAGCCATCGCTACTTTCACGACCCGCATGGATGGATCTTGCCGGTAGTCGTGATTGGCGCCCTTGCTGCCATCTGGCAACACAGCCGTCGCACGGAAATCATCGGCAGGATCGATGTTGTCCCGATTGGGATCTATCTGACCGCCGTTGTGGCGACCGCGACGTCGATTCTCGCGATTCCGTTGCTGCAGGGAACGTCGGCCGGCGGACTGCTGCGCGGAGTCCTGACACAGCATGTTGGATTTACGCAAACCTTCTTCTTCCCCGTCTTCGAAACATGGGAACTACCGATTGTTTTTGGTATTGCCAGTGCCGCCTGCGCCGTCGGTACTCGACTGCACATGCCGGCGGCACGTGCGCTGCGCATCTTGGTACCGGTGCTACTGCTGTATGCGTGCGTGAAGTACTGGAGTGAGACGACTTGGACTTTCGAAAACGGTCTGGGAGACCGCGGACTGGCCAACCTGATCATCTGCTTCGCACCGGCCCTGATGTGGCTGCTGGTATACCGGAATTCCGGCGATCGGCAATCAAAGGCGAACTTGCACGATTTTTTTCCGCGACTTGCCTTGGCAATGGTCGCAGTAATTCAACCGCTCATCGCCACACCGATCCCCGGGACACAAAAGGCGGTCGCCTCGGTTCCACTAATACTGGGTTTGCTGGTCTGCTTCCAGGACCTCCTTGCGCACGAGACATTCTCGCCCGGCTGGGGCGCCAGATCTCGCCGTTGGGTCGTTGGCGGCGTGGCCCTGCTGCTCTGCTTCGTGCTGGTCTTCCGGGACGCGTACCTGTGGCATCACCGTCAGGCATTAACACCGCTGGATCTTCCGGGAACCAGAGCTCTGCATTTGCCCGCCAGCCAGGTTTCCGGTTATCACGATATTGTGAACGAACTACGAGACCGTTGCGACACATTCATCTTCTACAAGGATGGCCACAACAGCCTCTACTTCTGGTCGCAGATCGCGCCGCCGACGTCGCTGAACTACACCTACAACATGCTCACGGCACAACAGCGCGCGGCGGTGATCGCGTCTTTGTCGGAACACGACCGTGTGTCGGTTGTGCAACACATCTACCCCGGATGGCCCTTCGAGCGGGACGATCCCATCATTTGCCACATTCTGGCAAATTACCAGCCGGCCGAGTTACGCGGCAGCTACCTGGTGTGGGAACCGAAACAGCCGGCTGACATTAAAGGCGCGACGGTGCAGCGGCACGACAATCGCGACAGACGCGACATCCGTCGTGACCGTCACAAGAATGGACGCAACGAAATCGCGATGCATCAGAAACAGGAAACAGGACGTCTGCCGTGAGATACGTAAGGTAAGAACACGTGACGAAACGTGGTAGCCGCGCGTGGAGCGCGAATCGCACACCTCCGGTGCCGAGCGACACGAAAGGCCGGGTAGGAAGCAGCTGATGTCCATGACCGCAACGAATGTTTCGGATGATTTCGAATATGTGGGGGAGGAACTCCGCCTGTTCGCGGCCGCGCGGAACTGGAAAAACTACTTCTGCAAACATCTCCAGGCACATCTCGGAAACAATGTCCTGGAAGTGGGAGCCGGCATTGGCGGCACTACCGCGATCCTCTGCAATCGCTCGTTTGACCGCTGGCTGTGCCTTGAACCGGATGCTCGAATGACGGCGACGCTGGCCGATCGAATGCAGAACAGGGAACTGCCTGCCTGCTGTGAAGTCTTCCACGGTACGACGAAGGATCTGACGGAGACGACGTTCGACACGATCCTGTACATGGACGTGCTCGAACATATCGAGGACGACCGCCAGGAACTCGAACAGGCCGCGCGACTGCTTTCTCCCGGCGGCAGGATCGTGGTCCTTTCGCCGGCCTACAACTGGCTGTACTCGCCTTTCGATGAAGCCATCGGTCACTTCCGCCGCTACTCGAAAGGCACTCTGTCGGCACTGACTCCACCAGGCACGACGCTGCAGCGAATCAAGTACCTGGACAGCGTGGGCACAATCCTGTCGCTCAGTAATCGCCTGGTCCTGCGCAGTCGGGCTCCCACCGCCAGCCAGATTTCCATCTGGGACAATTACGTCGTGCCCGTTTCCAAATGGATCGATCCGCTCCTGGATTTCGGTTTCGGCAAGTCGATCCTGGCGGTATGGAGCCGTACGTCAACGAGCTAAGATCGCTGGAAAAATAGAGAGAGCGTCGAGCCATGAGTCATCGCATCTTGCTCGCCGGAGTCTGGCTGCTGTTGCTGGTGCTTGCCGCCTTCGCCGGTTACCAGCAAATCTTCAGCACCTTCGCGCCGTATGACGACGAGGGCTATGTGATGATCTCGCTGGTGACGTTCATGAACGGGCAACCGCTTTACGACGAAACGTTTTCGCAATACGGACCTGCTTACTACTTCCTGCACGGCGCCTTTCATGCGGTTACCGGCCTGCCGATCAATCACGACGTGACGCGGCTGAAAACACTTTGCCAGTGGCTGCTGGCGGCCCTCGCTTGCGCGGGATTCGTGTTTCGCCTGACGCGATCGCACGCGTTCGCGATCGTCGCGTTTCTGGCGGCGTTCTTCCATCTGGAGCGATTGTCGCTGGAACCAGGGCACCCTCAGGAGTGGTGCGCGCTGGCCATTGCCCTACTGCTGCTGTTGACCACATTCCTGCAGCGGGAGACCGGACGATTGGTCGTGGTCCTATCGGCGCTGTTGATGGCCAGCCTGCTGCTGACCAAGCTGAACATAGGCGGACTGGTCGCGATCGGGTTCGCCATCGCGATTGCCGCGCACCTGCCACGAAGCACGGCGGCCGGGATGCTGGCGGGAGTCAGCCTGATACTCGCCGTTGCGGCAACGGTGCTGCTCTGCCGTTCGCACCTGATGGCGGACGGTGGTTGGTGGCCCCTGGCGATCGCTGTCGGACTTCTGATCGCGTACGCACGAACGCGGGAATCCAGCCTGCCGGAAACGTGGCACCTGCGGTCCGTATCGCTGCTCGGCGCGGCTTCTGTGGCGACGGCAATGGTGCTGATCGGCGGCACGCTATGGCACGGATCGTCGCTCGCGGGCATCGGTTGCGGACTGGTAACCCAGCATGCCACGCTGCGCGACACGTTCTTCATCCCGCTGCGAGGCGATGCGTGGTGCCTGCTGCTGGCTCCGGTGGTGATCGCATTAGCGGTTCTGGTGCGGCGTGAATCCAGGCTTGCATCCACACTGCTCCTGGCGTCCATCAGCATCCTCCTGCTGAACGCAGCAGCCAGCTATCTCATCCAGACCGACTCGCCGCTCACACACGGCCTGAACGATCGAGGTGGCGGTCGCTGGCTTGTCTTCGGCGGACCGCTATTGATGTGGTCGCTGTTTGCTTTCCCGCGTCCTTCCGGTCAGTCGTTTTCGCGCACGCTGCTTTGCTTCGTGGCGATCCTGCTGCCGCTTTCCGCCTATCCCGTTTCTGGATCGCAGGTGGCGATCGGCACGCTGCCAGTGCTGCTGGCATTGATCCTCGTCCTTCACGACGCAGCGCAGCACGCGCCGCAATGGCAGCCGCGGTTGCAGTCGGCACCATACTATCTGTCCGGCGCGGTGTTGGCATGCCTGGTCATCACGCTCGGCTATCGCGGTATCCAATTCGACAAGTATCGCTCGTCGCTCATGCCGCTGGACCTGCCCGGCGCCACGCGGCTGCGCCTGCCGCCGCCGCAAGTGGCGACGATCCGTTGGGTTTCACGCACGGTACGCGGCCATGCCGATACGTTCGTCTTCGCCCATCACGGCCTGTGCGCGTACTATTTCTGGACCGAACTGCCGCCCCCCACGGGAATGAACACCACGTTCTGGCCCTACCTGTTGAACTCGGAACAGCAGGAACGCGTTGTCGCCGCCATGGCGAATGCTGCACAACCTTGTATCATTCGTCAGCGACTGACCTCCCTTCAACAGCAATCGCCGCTGACGGAGTACATCTTTACGAACTTCACGCGGGCGTTCCAGGAAGGCGACTTCGAGATCTGGCTACCCATCGAAGGCACGGACGCCGCTCCGATTCACGACCAAAACCAGTCAGTCGCCGACGTTTCCCGCTGATTTTGCCGCTCTTCGCTCAAACAGCGCCACCGGGTAGTGTCGTGCAAACGTTCGCAGTTCGACCAGTTGCCATTCGCGTGTCGCCAGGGTTCGCAAGTAGCGGTCGGAGTAGAGTGGCGAACAGACCCACAGCCGGCGGACCGTGCGTGCGACTTCATCGAGCGGCAAGCCGCATTGCCGCAGCTGGTGTCGTCGAGCCGGTAAGCCGCTGACGATCGGAATATCGACATGCACATAGCGTTCGAACCACAGCCGGTCCATGTTGGCCTCGCCAACCCACATGTCCATGTCCTGAGCCAGGAAGGCGTCCCCGGCCCGATGTTGAGCGCGAATGAATTCGGCCGCGTCCTGGTATCGCCAGGTCATCCAGTTGGTGCCCACCGCGAACGCGCTCATCCCCAGCGCCAACCAGCATGCAGCGCAGCTCCGCGTAATCCGTACATGGGTCAGCCAGCCAACCAGGAGCGTCAGCAGCGGAATGTGCACCCAGGCTCCGGCAATGGCGTAACGCTGCCACATGGCTTTGCCGGATAGCAGAGCGTGTGCCTGCATCGCCGGGAAACCCACGAGAAACGCTCCGCAAAGGACGATCGCACAACGCCACCGTCGATCCCGGTCTCGCGACTTCAAGGCGAACCACAGAACTGCCATCGCCGCACCGTACCAGAGCACGTACATCGGCAGCACGCTGGTTCGCCCAAAAAATGTCACTCGAAAGAACAGATCGGCAGAAGCCGTGAAGAAATAACTGACGTAGTTGTCGATCTGCAGGATCGCGAATGGCTGTTCGACGTTCATGTAGAACCGTGCGAGCGGCACGACCGGTGCCACCAGCAGCCACGCAGCCAGGGACGTGAAGAGCCACGTCCTGGTTCGCACCGCCGGGCCCTGGGTCGGACAGCGGTATGCCTGGACGGCGATTAGCAGCCACATGATCTGATCCGCGACCAACAGGTTAAATCCGTAGAAATGAGTCCATCCCGCGGCCGCGGCCGTCAGCACGAATACGATTCTCGCAAACGGCCGGTCTTGTTCCAGCAACCGAAACCACGACAAGAAGTGCCCAACCGTCAAACACATCAGCAGGGCGTACGGCGTGCACTGGTATCCCTGCACCAGAAACAGTTCGCCTAGACCGATCACCGGAACGAGCAACCCGATCGTCACGGGATCGTCGAACAGCCGCCGCAGGATTCTCCACGTCAGGAACAGTCCGACCAGCGACGCCAGGATGCTGGGAACTCGTAGCACAAGATCGCTACCGTTCGCGGCCACCAAGGGCGTCATCACCCAGCGGAGCAGCGGAGGGTGCGACGAGCCGGCCTGCATGAGTCCGTCCAGCGGCCCCAACCCAACGGCTCGAACAAACAGCAATTCGTCACAGGTCAGACAATCGGTCGCTCCACGATACGAGAACACTCCGGCGACGAAAAGCAACGTCACCAACACCGCATAGGTATCGAAACTGCAGCGCTTCATTCCGCTGCGTTCAGATGAAGGAATGCTTGCCTGTGCCATAAGAAAACATAGGTTTCTCTGCCGCCGGGGAAGGATTCCACACCCACTTCGGCATCTGGACGCCTTAATTCGGGAAAGCCGCCCTTGATCGTGCTTCGTTCCAAAGCGGAACCTGGGGTTTTACCCGTAGACCCGTGGCTCCGCCCATCGGATCCGCGAGCGGAGTCGCGGGACTACGATAAAAAATGGTCTGCCATTTGACACGATCCTGTTTTCGACCTATTACTTTTAATGGTCACATCAATGTCCTTTTCGTAATCTTTGGGTCATTCGCTTGTCGTCACTTCACTCGACAAGGGCAAACTCGCCGCGAGGCGGGGACGCAAAGCCATGGGTCTGCTAATCCAGATCGCCAGGCTGCCGAAAGATTGGTTCCGTTTCCTGGTTCCAAGTTGGAGGTGCTGCATGCGCGCAATTCCTGCGGCGAGCGTTTTTTTACCGCCTGCGGCTGCTATCGGATTGGTCTCGTACCACGCCGACGCCCACAGCCGCAACTAAGCGAGTTTGGATACCAGTTGCACGGTAGGGTCAAGGGCGTCAAGGTTCCTTTCTGAGGCTTCCGCTGGCCAATCGAGCAATGGTTTCTAAGCACAGCCTGGCCGCACTGCAGGTGCTTTCCGTCGGCACGCGGGCATTTTTTTTCCGCGGCTTGGATGGCCCGGTCCAGTGATGGCTGACAGGTAAGAATCTTGTCGCAGACGCAAATCTGTGAAATCCGTCCGGAAGCGGGACGCCCGAAATACTTCGGCGCGTCCCGTTTTCTATTGGCGTCTGGACAGCGAGTTTCCGATGCGTGCCTCAGTTTGTACGGCGGTTCTATCCGGGTTAGAATAATCGGTTACTGTCCATCGCTAACCATCCGTCTCGGCAAGGAGAATCCACATGAAGAAAGTCGCCGCAGTTCTATTCCTACTGTTGTTTACCACGGTCGCGCAGGCCGAAGATCCATGGGTTGTCTATGAAGGTAAGGCGGGACCGGGCGAGGGAAAACACATCGTGCTGATTTCCGGGGACGAAGAATACCGCTCGGAAGAGGCGCTGCCGCAACTCGGCAAAATCCTGGCGACGGAACACGGCTTCAAGTGCACGGTGCTGTTCGCTGTGGACGCCGGCACGGGCCTGATCAATCCCAACAACTCAAACAACATTCCCGGCATGGAAGCGCTGCGAACCGCCGACCTGATGATCATTGCCACGCGGTTTCGCGATTTGGCGGAAGACCAGATGAAAGAGATCGACGACTACTTGAAGTCGGGACGACCCGTCATCGGCATGCGCACGGCGACGCACGCATTCAACATCAAGTCAAGCAAACCCTACGGCCACTACGGAAATGGCTACAACGGTGAAAAGAGCGAATGGAAAGGCGGGTTCGGCCGTTTGGTGCTGGGCGAAAAATGGATCAGCCACCATGGCGGACACAAGCGGGAAAGCACGCGGGGACTGATTGCCGAGGGCGCCGAGGATCACCCGATCACACGTGGCATCAAGGATGGCGACGTCTGGGGCGATACGGATGTTTATGGAGTGCGGTTGCCGCTCCCCGGCGACAGCAAACCCATCTTCCTGGGCCAGGTCCTGCAAGGCATGAAGTTCGATGACCCGCCCGTCGAAGGCAAGAAAAACAATCCGATGATGCCGGTCGCCTGGACTAAGTCCTACCAGGTTCCGGGCGGCAAGGAAGGGAAAGTCTTCACCACGACCATGGGTTCCGCCTCCGATCTGGCCGCGGAAGGGACGCGGCGCATGCTGGTGAACGCGGCGTATTGGTGCGTTGGCTTGGAAGTCCCCGCCGAGGGCACCAAAGTGGATCTTGTCGGCGACTATCAACCGACATTCTATGGCTTTGGCGGTTTCAAGAAGGGCGTCAAGCCCTCAGACTACAAACTGTAGCTCGCGTACTCCTCGCAGCAGGACGCGGCGGCGCCGCGCGACAACACAGCGCAAGACGGATGAAACTCCCAGGACTCTGCCACAAAATAAAAATCGAAGGCCCCGCGCAACCACGATGTCGCGCGGGGCTTTCTTTTTTTC
>CALBSZ010000490.1 GCA_937967665.1 uncultured Planctomycetaceae bacterium | reverse complement strand
CCGTGAACAAGGGCGCGCGTCCCAGAGGCAGAAGTTTGAGATTACGGAATTCGATTTTCCCTTCGTTTTTCTGCAGGCCGATGTAGCCGCGCTGCAGGGGGGTGTCGTCTTCGTACGTCAGGATCTTTTCGCCTTCGAGCGATACTTCGACCAGACCTCCGGCCATCTTCACTTCCAGGGATTGCCAATCATCCGATTCGTACTCGCCCGCGACTTTTTGACGTTTGACCAGGCTGCCTGTGGGAAACGGATTATCCAGCGGTGCGATGTTCAGCTCGTAGCAATCCACGGCAGGATCCGTCGGATGAGTTGGCGTATGCAGGAAGATGCCACTGTTCGTGCCGGGCGCGCTGCGAAACTCGACTTTGAAGATGTAATCGCAGAATTGCACCTTGGTGCACAACAATCCCTCCTCGCCATCGCTAGCGACGATGGCCCCGTCGGCGACATGCCAATTCGCATTGGAGGTGGCTTGCCAACCGTAGAGCGATTCGCCATCGAACAGAGAAATCCAACCGGCGCTCAACTCTTCATCCGTCAGCAATCGGGGAACGGACGTCACGGGTTGCTGTAATGGTTTCGACTCCGGAGACGTTGCCTGTGGATCGGACGCCACTTGCGCTGTAGGCGCCTCGCCGGAGCAGCCCAGAACGGCCGACAGAAGAACGACGACGTATCGATTTATCATTACAGCACCTTTCGCAAACATGTATCCCGCCCGGTGGACAAGCAAGGAAAAGATATCATCGATGCCAACCGCAGGCTACTCGTTCCGCTCGACAATTTCCAGACGGACGTCCGAAAAGCATCGCGTCGAGCTTGCGGACGGACAGGTCTGCGTGATCACCAACTCGTTGCGAGCGTGGAGTCTTGTTGTGATTTCGCACCGTTCTGAAGGCAGCGCGACGCCGTTGAGTTCCACGGTCGCGTCGCGGAGATTATCGATGGCAAGGAAGACACGCTCGCCGTCGTCCAGTCCCGTGGGGCGATGAAACGATCGGCGCCAGCGCACCGTCCCGATGAAGCCGGGAGGTGCGACCTCAGTGACCCCGTCGGCCAGAGGGGCGCGACCCTCGCGTGTTTGTCCGGCGGAATCCGTGGCCGAGTAGTTCCAGGGACCACGCAGGCGAATGACATGCATGACTGTCTCGTTACCGAGTCGTTTTCGCTATTCCGGCGTGAAATCGGAAACGACCGTGGCCTGCCGAATCTGCCGCGTATCCGGCTCGTAAACCCGTAATGTGATCTGCAGGCCGCGCAGCGGGTGTTCGTAAGGCGGGGCCGTTTCTCGTTCGCCGGCGTCGTCCACGCCGTTCACCCCGTCGTTGTCGAGACCATCGGTACCTTCATCGACGACCCCGTCCTGGTCCTGGTCGACGCCGTCGCTTTCGAAGTGCGCCGTCCAAGTGCAATACATAGGAAGGCCGCAACGGGATTTGGGATTCGCGCCGTGTGAAAAGTGAGATGTCGGCATTTGAGGCGGCGTGGGAAAAGCGGCCGATTCGTAGCCGAGATCCACAAAAGCGCCGCGCGGCGGTGTGGCGCTCGCCGCCGACGCCGCGTAGCCGGGATCGCCGGGCGAAAGTGCGATGGTATTGCCATCTACGTCCGTTCCGGTGCGGATCACAGCCAGCGGGTCGTAGACTCGGATATCGAAGGCCATTACATCGGAGAGCAGGATATCCCGGCCGTAATCGGGCGACGAAGCCGGGTAGGTCGGCCAGAACGAATCCGATGTCAACGCCATGGGGTAGGGATAGATTTTGGCGTGATGGATAAATCGATGCCTGCGGTTCGTGAGGTCCGTGAGGGAACTCGCTTTCACCCCCACGCGCCGGCCAGCGGAATCGTAGTGCATGTGCACCGAAATGTCGTTTTCCAAAATGAAGTTCGTCACGCTGTTGGGTCTGTTTCCCGCACTGTCAATGATTTGTGGATCGGCGCCGAGGCCATTGATGTCGGGGCGCACCAGCAGCACGCGCCGGTGCAGGTCGCTTGGTTCCCCGGGATCCCGGGTGTTGGAACCGTTGAGGTCGTCGTACTGGGTCCACATGATCACTTCGGCCACCATGGACGTGATCGAGACGTAGTTGCCCGTGGTGCCGCCCACGTAAGTATCGCGAATGCGGCCGACGAAGGGTTTTCCCGTGGAGCGCGTGGTGAACGCAATCACATCGCCCAGGTCGCCGTAACGCGAATTCAGGATGTCCGCCGCGGCATAGGTGTTGTCGTCCTCGGAGAATTCAGTGTACTCGAAATAGCCCTGCCCGCCCGCGGAACTCGCCCAGGGCCGCACCGGAACCGTAATGCCTTCGAGATCTTCCTGAATGCGATGCGACGCATTCCGCAGCGCGCTGGACATTTCGATGGCGGCGCGGGCGTTGGAAACGCTTTCCCCGATCAGCTCGAATACTTGAACCAGGGCAAAAATTAAGATTAACGAGACAACCATGGCCACCAGCATTTCGACAATGGTCATGGCGCGACGCGGGGCGCGCGGGCCTGCAACCTGCGGGCCGTGTCTGTGCCGAGAAGAAAACGAGAAAAGACGATTCATGGGACCTCTCCTGTTTATCTACGTGATCCCAAAGTGCCTGCCATTCCGCTGATCCTTTCCTATTATGCCAATCTTGGGTCGATTTGGCTATCGAACGCGGGTAAGCTTTTTCGTGAAATTCGCGCTTCTCGCCCATTTCGCCTCTGTTTCTATTTGCTCACCGTAAGTGGACCGCCACAAGTCGTTTAACCGAAACGCCAACGGCGTGCGCGTCGCGTGAGGGGAAGCTTCAACCGCCCGGAAGAGGCGCAATTCGCGCAGCACGTTGGGCTTGCGGCTATGGCGAGCGGCAGATGAGAATTTACCCGTCGCCCCGCGACTCCGTTCGCGGGGTTCCGCGAACGGAGTCGCGGAACTACGACCAGCAGTCCCGCGAACGGAGTCGCGGAACTACGACCAGCAGGGTCACTCATCGGGACTCATCGTAACTCATCGGGGACACAGCACTAGAGAGCACATATCGGGGACACAGAGCACAAATCGGGGACACAGCGTGTCTTGAGCCGGCGCGCGGAGTGGAGATTTTTTGCCGCCCGCAGGGCGAAAAACAGCAATCGGTGCTCCGCGCCTGGGTGTAGCCATCGTGATTAGCGAGTAGACTGACGGGTGCGTTGCTTCCGTATTCCCCAGAATCGACCATGAACCCCGATGAATTTCGCGACTTCGTCCTCCGAGTGATTCGCGCTCGCTTTCCCGGACGCAGCGTCGCGGCTACGCCCGACCCGGAAGTCGTAGCGGCGGAAGGCGCTGAACTGGGGTTGCAGAATCTCTATAGCAAGTTCCTCCAGGCGGAGGTTTCGGTGGACGGCTTGGAGCAATTGGTTTGCGAGCATTTCGCGCGCATGTTCCGGGCGGCGGACCAGGTCGTTTCTCCCGCCACGCTGCCGTGGGAACAGGTGGAAGCCCGCTTGCGTCCGCAACTCATGCCCGCGGAATACGAAAACCATTTGCCGCTGGTCGCGTTTCCGTTTATGGATGCGATCATGGTCGGATTGGTAATCGATACCGCCGACGGTTACAGCTACGTGACTCCCGAACGGGCCGACGACTGGGGGCGAACCGATGAACAGCTGTATGACATCGCCTTGAATAATTTGAACGAGGCGTCCGACGATCTGGAAATGGCCTACATTCCACCGCCGCAGGCGCTGATTGCGATTGAATCGAAAGACGGTTACGATGCAACCAGGATACTGTTGCCGGGCATTCGAGAACTGGCTGTCGAGCGGTTGGGCGAACCGTTTTTCGCCGGCATTCCCAATCGTGATTTTCTGCTCATGTGGTCGGTCGAGAGTGACGAAACGTTTCAGAAGTTCACCCGCGAGAAAGTGTGCGAGGATTTTCAGCGTCAGCCGTACCCACTATCGCCAAGAATCCTGCGCGTCACCGCGGACGACATTCAGACGGAAGACGAGTGAGGCTCGGGGCGTAAGCAACTTCCGCATGCGTGATGTCAACCGTATTGGATTCAAGGCAAGCCCTCCCCGCTCGTTCCTCAAAACCCTCCCAAGCCTGGGAGGGTGAAGGACAAACAGGCAGACTCGACACGCGAGCATCAAGCGCGAAAGTTATTGTTGGCGCATGCTGGCATGCAATCGACCGATCGCAGCATCCGGCCGCCTGGCCGGTGATTTCGAATTTTTTTACCTATCGACTGGACTCCAATGCAACTGATCAACCTGGAACTGGAATCTCTTGCCGACAATCTTGCTGGCCGGGACGACGAACCGCAGGTACTGCATGCCGAGCGGCTGGACCTGGCAGGCTGCTCGTACAATCTGAACGCCTTACGAATCGTGGATGCGTATTTGCAATACCTGCACGAATTGGGCCCCGACGAACTCACCGAACCCTGGGTGGACACGCTCGTGCGGGTCGGCGCTTTTGTGGGCGAAGTCATTCGCGCGAACGCCCAGCGGACCTTTCACTGGCTGTCGTATGACGACGCGGCGGCGCTAAGTGACAAGCATGCCGAATTCCTGGGTGAGAACGACATTGGCGTCTGGGCGGTGCTGGTATCGGATCGCGGCACCGTAACGCTGCCGATGAATCAAGTCATCGGCTACCTCGTCGAAGGCTCGGACTACAGTACCTACGAATATGCTCAGGAAGAAATCGACATCGCTGCGGAGAAGGGCCCTCGCGTGGATGCGATTGTCAAGTCCGCCGCCCGAGAACTCGCGGCTCGAGACAATGACTGCGACGCAGCAGACGCCGCCACGCAACTGTGTGATGAAGGTTTCGAATACATTCAGCACGACGAGCCGCACATGGCGCTGAAAGTTTTCCAGTCGGCCGTCCAGTCGCATCCCGATTCCGCGGACGCCTATCACGGGCTGGCCGAGTCCTATCGTTTGCTCGGGCAGTTGGAACTGGCGGCGGACGCGTATGCCCAGGCGCTGGAATTGGACCCCAACTGCGTGCCCGCCCTGGCCGGTCGCGGCATCATGCTGATCGATCAGGGCGATTACACGACGGCGCTCGTTGACCTGACAAAAGGACTGGAACTGCTGCCGGACGACGACGAGTGTCGATTGGGCCGCGCGGAATGCTTTCGTGCACTGCAACGCTACGACGAGGCCCTTGGCGATTACAACCAGGTCCTGAAGCGGCTGGACAGCGACCCGGACGCCTACCCGGAACACGTCTTTGTCGACGCGTTACTCGGCCGCGGGCGGACCTATCACGCGCAGCAAGATTACACCAAGGCCAAAACGGACTTCGACACGGCGCTGAAAATGGACGGTGCCGTCGCCGATGGACTGGTGTTCCGCGCGATGCTGTTCGAAGACCTCGGGGACTTGCGAGCCATGATTCGCGATTTCGAATCCGCACTGCAGGTCGAAAGCGATTGGCCCGATCTGTATCTCTACCTCGCCTGGTCGCTGGCCACCGTCGGCGACCCAAAGTTGCGGGACGGCGCGCGGGCAGTGGAACTGGTCGAACGGGGACTTGAGTTGCTGGGGGAACAGCGCTACGAGCCGTCGGCGAGCATGTACGATACGGCCGCCGCAGCCTATGCGCGGAGCGGTGATTTCGAGGAAGCGCGGGTCTACCAGCAGCGGGCTCTCAACATTGCCGAACCGGACGATCCCGACCTGGATGCGTACCGCCAGCGTCTGGAACTCTACAAGGCGAAACAGCCTTACGAATGGCAGTCTGCCGAGGATGCCTCGTAAGGCCGACGCAGGGGACGGCGTTTTTCGTGCCGCCACGCTTCGGATTCATCCCCTACAGCTTGCGAAAATCTTTGATATGATGTCAGGCTGTCCCTTTGGCCCACTCATCCGCAAGACTCCGCATCATGCCCAATCCTGAAGAACTGGCCGTCGGTATTGACCTGGGAACAACCTTTTCCGCCGTCGCCTATCTCGATGATCTCGGTCGCCCGCAAACGCTCATGAACGCGGAAGGCGACAAAATCACGCCCAGCGTCGTCCTGTTTGAGGGGAACGACGTGATCGTCGGCAAGGAGGCCGTCAAGGCCATGGCCACGGACATGGAGCACATTGCGGAGTGCGCCAAACGGGAACTCGGCTATCGCATGTTCCACAAGGTACTCGGCGGCCGCCAGTTCCCGCCGGAAGCACTGCAGTCCTGGATCCTGAATAAGTTGCGAGCTGACGCGCAACAGCAGATCGGGCCCTTCCAGAAAGTCGTCATTACCGTTCCCGCCTATTTTGACGAAGTCCGCCGCAAGGCCACTCAGGATGCCGGATATATCGCCGGATTCGAGGTGATGGACATTATCAACGAACCGACGGCGGCAGCGGTCGCTTTCGGCTTTCAACAAGGCTTCCTGCAACCAGGCCGCCAGGACGATGCCGAGCCTCGCAAGATCCTGGTCTACGATCTGGGTGGGGGCACGTTCGACGTGACGGTCATGGAAATCGGCGGCCACGACTTCGTCGCCTTGGCCACCGATGGTGACGTCCAGTTGGGCGGCCGAGATTGGGATCAACGACTGGTCGACTTCGTGGCGGACGAATTCATCCGCAAGTTCGGCAGCGACCCGCGCGAGGAACCCAACACCGCAGGGCGCCTGCGGCGGGAATGCGAAGATGCCAAACGGACGCTCTCCGCGCGCGCCAAAGCCGGCATCGCCTGCGACTATCAGGGAAATGCCGTCCGCCTGGAAGTGACGCGCGAAATGTTTCAGGAAATGACGCAGGACCTGCTGGACCGCACGGCCTTCACCACCCGGCAAACTCTGCAGGCCGCCGGCTTGGAATGGAGCGACCTGGACCGCGTGCTCATGGTAGGCGGTTCCACGCGCATGCCCGCCGTCGGCGAAATGCTCACGGCACTCAGCGGCCAGGAACCGGATCGGTCCGTTTCTCCCGATGAAGCCGTCGCCCATGGCGCGGCCCTGCACGCCGGGATCCTGCTGGCCCAGTTCCACGGCCGTTCACCCAACTTCCGGATCAAGAACGTCAATTCGCACAGTCTGGGGGTCGTGGCCACCGATTCCAAGACGAAGCGGCCGCGCAATGCGATCCTCGTGCCACGCAATACTCCGCTGCCGGTCACCGCCAAGCGCGTGTTCAAAACGCAGAAGGCAAACCAACGCTCCGTGCTCGTCCAGATCGTCGAAGGGGAAAGCGCGTCTCCGGACGATTGTTCGCAAATCGGCAAGTGTTCCATTCGAGACCTGCCGGCCAACCTGCCCGCGCAAACGCCCATTGAAGTGCGCTTTACCTATCAAGAAAACGGCCGGCTGACCGTCCAGGTCAAGGTGCAGGAAAACGAGCTGCAACACGAAATCACTCGCGAAAATACCCTCACCCAGGACCAGCTGGACAGCTGGCGCCAGTACGTGTCGGGAGTCGCCGGGGGGCAGTGATGAGTGATGAGTGATGAGTGATGAGTGATGAGTGATGAGTGATGAGTGATGCTCGTGCTTAGACGTATTCTTTTCGGGCGAAGAGCCAGCCGGCCAGGGAGAACAAGGCGACCGTGGCGATCCATAGAGATGCCTCGGCAGCCGCACCGGAAATGGGCAGGAACAGTTCCGGATTCTCAGGAGCGACGCCGAACTCCCGCCCGGCGTCGAACAGCGAACAACGCGTGTAGAAAAGCACCGTGATGCGCTTGGCCGTTCCCGGCATGTTGGAAAACAGGATCTCCAGGAAAATAGCGTACAGCAAAGAAACGATCGTCGCGCGTTCAAATAGGACGCTGAACAAGTGAAACAGGCCCACGTACGCCAGTGTGGCCAAGGTGATCGAGAGCCAGAATTGGTCAAATACGTGCCAGCCATTCGGCCTGGCGAAATAGGCCATCAGCGCGAAGGTGCCCAGCGTCCAGATTAGTGTGGCCAGCAACGCCGCCAGGAACTTGGCGGAGTGGATCAAGGGCCGATAGAGCGATGACGTCAGCAAGTAGACGAGCGTACCGTCACTGCGGTCCGACGCCACGGTCCCCGACGCGTAGCAAAGGCAATAGATCGGTAACAGCGCGGCCACAAACACCGGCAAGATCCATTGGCTACTGAATTCCGCGGCGGTGATCGCGTGACGCAGCGACCAGGCAAAAGTGATCCCCACCACCAACGTGGATAGCACGGCGCAGATCACCGTCTGCCGCGACCACAAACTGCGGCGCAACGAAAGGACCGTCAGAAACAAGGTGCTTTGAATCGCTCGAATCGTTCCCATAACTCACATGACGCTTCGTGTTTCGTCGCCCCCCGGCATCGCCAAAGCACTTCGCTTGGCGACACGATCGACGCTTGATTGTTCCTGCATCCCTCACCCGGCGACATCCTGTTCACCATCCGCTCACACCATGCGGCGTTCCATCAAGTAGTCAAAGATGGCTTCCGTCGACGCGTCCAGCACCTGGAGTCGCTGGATCTCGTAATCGCCCTCCGCCACGACTTCGGCGAACTGCTGGTAGAATTGCTTCGGGTGCTCCACCTCGACCGTCACGTCGATACTGCTTTCGATTTGCAATCCACGCACGCTGCCGTGGGTGACAAGTTCCCTGACCAGGCATCGCAAGTTGTCTGTCGTGATCCGCACATGCAGTGGATGATCGTCCAGCATATCGCGAATCTGCTCCAGCGTTCCCGACGCCAGCAGCCGGCCGCGGCAAATGAACCAGATCTGATCGGCCAGCGAATCCATGTCATCCAAAATGTGGCTCGATACCAGAACCGCTTTCCCGGCCTCGGCCAAACGATGAAATAGCTGCACCAGTTCGCGGCGGCCCACGGGGTCAACGCCGTTGAGCGGTTCGTCCAGCACAACCAGGTCCGGATCGTGCACCAGTGCCTGAGCCAGCTTGATCCGCTGCCGCATGCCTTTGGAGTACCCGGCCAGCCTGCGGTTCGCACGGTCCAGCATATCCACTTGCGTCAATACTTCTTCGGTGCGCTGCCGCGCCTCCGAGCGACTGAAGCCGTGCAAGCGCGCCATGGTGCGTACGAAACGCCGCCCCGACATCTCTTCGTAGAAAGCGTCCACATCCGGGCAGTAGCCAATGCGGGCCTTGGCTTCCGCGGACCAGGACGACAGTCCTTGAATACGCACCTCCCCGATGCTCGGCCGTAACTGTCCGGTGAGCAGCCGGATCATCGTGCTCTTGCCGGCACCGTTGGGCCCTACCAGGCCGGTGATTCCCGGCTGCAATTCCGTGGAGACATCGTTGATGCCAATCACGTCCCCATACCATTTCGATACGTTCGTGAATTCGCACGGGGGATGGATTACCGCGGCCGTCTTCACCACTATGCCACCTTTACCGCGCGGATCTTGGGAATGGCCACCAGCAACGACACGACACAAACGGCGATCACCACAATAGACGCGTACGGCAGGATCTCTGCATGCCGCTCCCGAACGGTACCGAAACACCACTGGCCGATCAATCGTATGTCCCACCACAGGTTCAGCAGCAACCAACGACGATCGTCGTAGATGTGCCGCAAGAATCCGGCAATGGGAGGCATGATCAGAAAAATGCAAATCCAGGAAAGCACCAGGGGCACCGACTTTTGCATCCACGAACCCGTCGCCAGCAGGACCAGGCTGAGTACGACGGCCATGACCGATCCAAAGGACACGATGGCCACGGCGATGCGCCAATTCTCTTTGAAGTAACCCAGTGTATCTTCGGTCAGGTAGCCGAATTGGATGTACAGCACCAACGCCGGCAAGGTGGTCACCAGGAGTACCAGTCCGCCGACGGCGAGCAGCTTTCCCACCAAATAGTGGAACAAATGGATCCGGCGCGAAAGAAAGAAGATCATGCCTCCCTGCTGGTGATCGCGACCCACGAGAATCGATCCTGCAAATGCCAGGATGATGACGGTGATCACCTCCTGCCCGACCATGAAGTCGCGATACGTTTCGCCGTTGCCGCTGGCCCGTTCAAACAACCGTTCGACAAACGGAGCCGCATCGGGCATGTTGGCCAGCAAGGTCGCGCGAAAGTAGATGACGGCGAACAGGAACAGGAAGGCGAGCGACGCGAACGCGAACAGGATCCAAAACAGCTTCCGCCGAAATACCAATCCCAGGCTGGCGCGCGCGATCGTCCAGCAGCCCCACCATGCCGAGCGCGGTGCTTCGGAGAATTCTCGATAGCCCGATGAAAGGGTGCTCATGATTCGGCACCTGCCGTTTCAGGACGGACGGTCAAGACGGGATGCGCGGCGCTGATGAGCCGATGGTAGGCCGATTCCAGGTTTTCCTGTTCCGGCTCCAGGCCAGTTACCAGCACGCCTGCCTGCAGCGCAATGGCGAAGACTTCGCGTGTCGGGACATGCTCCGGCAGGTGCAGACGGACGCGATTCGGACGCGGCAACACGTCCACCGTGGCTCCGAGTTCGCGCAGCAGATTCAGGAACTCCCGGCCGTCGCCCTGCCAGCGCAGTTGGTAGCAACTGGGACGCGTATCGCGGAGTTCGTCGATACTCCCCTGCCCTACCACGCGGCCCTGGTCCAGGATGATAGTGTGGCGGCAAACCCGTTCGATGTCCCCGAGCAGGTGGGTCGAGAGGATCAACGACTTCAATGGGCGGCCGGCAATGGCGCTCAACAGATCCAGCATGGCCGCCCGCCCATCGGGATCGAGCCCGGCGGTGGGTTCGTCCAGCAGCAGTAAATCCGGGTCGTGCACCAAGGTGGCCGCCAATTTGAGGCGCTGTTTCATGCCGACGGAATACGTTTCGATATTTCGATAGCGGGCGTCTTCGAGTTCCAGGTAGGACAGCGTTTCGTGGGCCCGACGCTTCGCTTGCTGCCGCCGCATGCCACACAGTTCACCCGCCAACGCGACGTACTCAACCCCCTTCAACCCTGGTATCAGCGCGTCCCGTTCCGGCATGTAGCCAACACGTCCACGAAGTTCGACTCCGCGCTGGGGCACGTCGAAACCCAGCACGCGGACCTTGCCGCGACTCGGCCGCAACAGGCCCAGGATGATTTGCATCATCGTCGTCTTGCCCGCGCCATTCTGCCCCACCAGTCCGATCGCCCCGGCCTCGAAACCCAGCGTCACGTCACGCAGCGCGCAGAACGAACCGTAATGGTGCGTGACCCCCTCCAAGTGAATTAACGATTCCATACGCGATTAAGCAGACTTGCGGGAGCGTTGCCAACTTCTCCACCCCGCCCCTTGAATCCCACCATGTTCCTCGAGTTCCGGTGGCTTGCCAGCAATCATACTCGAAAAACAGCGGGCAGGTTTCGTCGTCGGTATACCTTCCGGCCGTCTACCGCCAGGATTGTTGGGTATCCGCACCGATTTCTCGAACGGCAGCAAGGTTCGCTGCGTCGACATCATTCCGCCGCGGCCGACTCTGCTGCGTCGTCGTTGCCCGCTAGCTTCCAGCCGACCGGCTGCGTCCAGGCCTGTTCGAACTGGCCCTTGAAGGACGGATTCGGATGCGGGCGGCTGGCGGTCACCACGGCCCGCACGTACAGTTCGTTGCCGGCGAGCCGGTATTTGGGGTTCAAGCCATCGACGGCGGAAAAAACCTCGCCAACATGGTGGTGCAGCTCGGCTTTGTCGGGATCGTCGTCATGATGATCCTCGGCCAGCGTTCCAATGAACTCCGTTCGATACGTCACGCCTTTTTCACCCGCGATCGTGATCTCCAACTCCTGCTTCTCCTCGTGCCACGCGATCCGCTCCAGGCTGACACCGCTGGACGCGTAAAAGTCGCCTGCCTTGATGGCCTGGATCAGGTACTGCGGCGTCAAGTACCGGCTGCGGACGACGATCCAGCCGCGGCCCGGTTGGCTACCCGGACGACCGTGATAGTTGTGGCTGTCGTCCGTGGCCACGCCCATCAGGGGAGCGGCCTGCAGGTCGCGCAAGCGAATCGTGTTGGCGATATCCCACAGCCTTTCGACACTCGGATGCTGGTGGTCCCCTTGATGGTTCACGCCAGGATGGCCGTTGTAGACTTCGAAGAAGCGTTCGGACACAACTCGCGCGATATCCTCGGCGGTGATCGCCCAGCCGAAGTTGGGATGATTCAGATGCAGCAGGATCTCGCGCCCCGTGCGATCGGCCTGGTCCTGGACGGCGCGGAAATTGTTTTCGATGGCTTCCCGGACGGTCTTTCCGCCGAGCGGCTGGATTGCCTCTTTCAGGTTGGCCGCGTTCATGTGAACCGGCTTGCCCTCGGCGCGGTCGCTGATTTCCTCGCTTTGAATCAAGATGAACTTCCCGCTCTGTTCCAGCAATGCCCGGAACTCGTTGAGCGGTTTCAGCCGGACTTCGAAGTCGTCGGAATCCGGATTCCCCCGCGTCTCGACCCAGTGCTTGCCGAAGCGATGTTGATACTTGGCCAACGCCTCGGCCCCGCCGCGACGTACAATTGCGTCGTGCTTCATCCAGCGCATGCCTTCGCTCAGCAGGTTGTGGTCGGACAGGGCGAGGAAATGGTAGCCGCGACTGCGATACCAGTCGGCGATCATTTCGGGAAAGTCATTCCCGTCGCTCCACAACGTATGCGTATGGATATTGCCCTTCCACCAGCGGAGCGGCGGGTCCGCCGCGTCTTCGCCGCGCGCGGGGATGCACGACGTCAGGCCCAGTAAAAGAAAAAGAATTCGAAAGCGTGTCATGTCGGATTCACTCATCATGTAGGGTACTCGGCAGTCACCGCCGCACTGGACATGATAACCAAAGCATCCGCCCCCGCGAAACCGGCAGCCAAGAGAAATCCGCCGCGAGTGCTCCACGCGTTGTCGTCGATGCCGGAAGTAAAGTGTCGCCGCCGCGGAAAATGAAGCACGGACAGCGACGGAATCCCATCGCTGTCCGTGAATTGCATGACGAGACGAGTTGGACAGCGCCACATTTGCGGCAATCCCGAAAATACAAGCACGCAGCGCGAGCAAGTGTGTCTGGACGTAATTGACCCACTCGCTAGCGCTTCGAGCTTGTATGACGACGGAACCTGGCGCTGTCCAATGAGCTACTCGCGGTCGCGGCGTTCTTCGCGTTCACGCGGCTGATCCTGTTCGCGTTCCCGCCGCTCGCGAACGTCGGCATCACGGCGTTCGTGTTCCTCGCGTTCGCGGGCCTCGCCTTCACGCCGATCGCCGTCGCGCCGATCGCCTTCACGCCGATCGCCGTCGCGCCGTTCGCCGAACTCGCGTTCCAACCTTCCGGTTTGCTCGGCGGCTTGCGCGGCCAGGTCATGCAACCCGGCGGCGCGAAGGTGTTCCACCGCGGCGCGCAAGTGCCGCAACCGCTCGCCGACTTCGCCTTCACGCGGTTCACCCTCCGGTCGTGCAGCATGGAAACGCCGGAGCAACCGCTGTATTTCGCGTTCCACCGCCCGGGCTTCATCGATCTTGCCGGCCTCGCGCAGTTCCGCGTGGCGGCGTTTGAGTTGTTCCAGCCGTTCGCGTACTTCGCCGGGCAGTTCCCGCCGCTCGCCACCTTCGCGCCGCGCGTCACCGTCACGCTGGGCTGCCTGAACGCGTTCGAGCAAGTGCCTGAATTCCCGCTCCACCGCCCGGGCCTCTTCGACCTTGCCGGCCTCGCGCAGTTCCGCGTGCCGGCGTTTGAGTTGTTCCAATCGTTCGCGTACTTCGCCTGGCAGTTCCCGCCGCTCGCCATCTTCACGCCGCTCGCACGCCTCGGCACGCTCCCGCTCCGGACGTCGCTCGCCTTCCTCGCGATCATCTTCGGCAAAGGCAACAAAGGTAGATTCTGCTGCGACGGTGTCGATCGCCGCTACGGTGAGGACGCGAGCGCCGTGGGATTCCGATTCGGCTGCCGCCGGTGTGACCAACCAATGATGACTCGCGGTCGCAGTACCGATGACCAGCAAGGGACCGGCGACATACTTCAGCAAAGTAATGGACATGGTTTGTAAGCTCCAGTTTGCAAGAGAGTGGGCAAGGGGTGCAACATAGCCGACGGGGGACCTGCCTGCGGCGAATCGAATGCCGGCTTGTACCGTCGATACGACGAGACTGGGAGGAACCGGGGACTGCGCCATGGCCTGTCCGGACATCACCAATGCCGTCGCAGCGCTCAACGAAACGCCGCGCAGGAGGAGCCGGTGGCGCAACAATTGCCGAGCTCGTTCGAGCCTGCCTTTCAAAGAACCGAGGGACCAGCCGAGTTGCCGGGCGGCTTCGTCGCGCGTTTTTCCCTCGATGCAACACAAGAACAAGGGCAACCGGTAGCGCTGCGGCAACCGGTTCAATTCCTCGTCCAGGGACGTGCGATCATGTTCGGCCGCGATGCGTTGCAAGGTAAGGCGATCTTCGACCATGGCTTCGTTCTCGAATGACTGTTCGCGCCGGCGAGCCTTATTCGCCCTGGCTCGGAGCGCGATCCTGTGTGCCGTTCTGTGCAGCCAGGCGGGTAGCGATTTCCCGTTCTTCAAGGATCCGGCTTTACGTGCCAGCACGAGAAACGTTGCCTGAAAAGCATCCTCCGCATCCTGCTCGTTACCAAGCACTCGGCGGCAGACACCCATCACCAGCCCTGCATGACGCGGCACCCGTTGGGCAAAAACAAGGTCGTCGCCGGTCCTCACAAACGCGCGCAGCAACTCGGAATCCGAGTTTTCGCTGCGCGATTCGGCGGCGGAGCGATGGTGGTCTCGTGTCGCGATGCTCATCAGGCGGTATCTTTCTCCCGTCTACGCTTGTATAGAGTCACACAAGGACTAACGTGGCCCGAACTTTTTTTAAAAACCCGAAAAAACCTCCCGTGTTCCGTTCTAACGTGCCTTTTGGATACGGTGCCTGGTCCTGGACAAGCGAGGTTTGCATCCAAGAATCGCAGAAACTCGAAATCCGAAGTACGAAATTCGAAACAAATCCAAAACCCGAAATTCAAAACAATTTCACCTGAATCCAACGGAAACGCGATATGCAACCGCAGTTAGGGTTTCGAGTTTTCGTACTGTGACATTTGAATTTGTTTCGGTTTTCGACATTCGTGCTTCGAATTTCAATTCC
>CALBSZ010000489.1 GCA_937967665.1 uncultured Planctomycetaceae bacterium | reverse complement strand
TCCTCCTGAATCTTGGCCGAGTCCTTAAGCATCACATCTGCCAGCGCCGCGGTGGGCTGCGTTGCGTAAATGGCGCCGCCGAATCCCTCGGCAACAAACTTCGGAATCAGCCCGATATGGTCGATATGGGCGTGGGTGACCAGCAGCAAGTCAATGTCGCCCGCGGGGATCGGACAAGGGTCCCAGTTCCGCGACTGAAACGCGCGCTCCTGGACCAGCCCGCAGTCGATCATCACCTTGGTGCCGCCCACCTGCAGGCAGTAGCGAGAACCGGTCACGTTACGACTGGCGCCGAGAAATGTAAGCTTCAAAGTTTGCTCCCTGCTTTGGTGTCAAGGCTGGCATGGAGCGCGGCGTCAAGAGAGGCATTCTGCGTCGCCGGCGCGACCACTGATCTGTTTGTTCGAATCGAGACCGATCGGGAGTATACAATAAGCTCGGGGAGGGGCAATTACACGTCGTTTTCTTTAATTCTACCTTTGTTGGATAATGCCAGATTGGGGCATGATACGAGCACACAGCGCAAGCAGGTGCAGACCAGGACCTGTCCTGGCGCGTTGAGTCCTCGTTGCCAGGACAGGTCCTTGGTCTACGTGCCTATCTTTCGGTAGATGCAACGCGTCGCTTTGCTGCTATCCGCCCATGGCACAATTTTTGCCAAAACAGTAAAGTGTGTTGTCGTGTCGATCAAGTGTGGGCGGGCCAGGCACGAAAGCCGGCTACGAAGCGCATCCGGCCTGGCTCCTCTGATTGTGTAGACGAAGGGACCTTGCCAGCGGCTGCCTAATACTAAAATGGAGAATCCACCATGACAAAAGGGGCTTTCCGAGAGAGAGAACGAGCGCTCGAAGAGACATTTTTTCACCGTGTCGACGAGAAGCTGTGGGCCAACCTGAAGCGGGAACTGTCGCTCGAGTCAGAACTGCGGGAACTCGCGGAAGCGGTGGGAATCTCGGACGAAAAACTGTTGCGAGAACTTGTCGAGCAGGGTGTTTCCTCAAAAGCCGTCGCCGCGATTTCGCTGGTCCCCTTGATTCTGGTTGCCTGGGCGGATGGAAAGCTGGACGACAAGGAGCGGCCATCCATCCTGCGCGCGGCGACGGAGCAAGGTATCGGTGAAGACAGTTCCGCATGCCAATTGCTCCAGCACTGGCTGGATGAGAAGCCGGCAGAGGGCCTCGCGCAAGTGTGGAAGCACTATGTTCAAGCGGTGGTCCAGAAGATGAGCGCCGAAGGGCGTGCTGCCTGGCGGGACGAGGTCGTGCGGCGGGCCACCGCGGTGGCACAGTCGTCGGGCGGATTCTTGTCGCTCGGCACGATTTCGTCCGAGGAACAAGGTGTGATCGCCGAATTGGAACAGGCGTTCGGCGATTGATTCGTTTTGCCCGGCGTCTGGTTGCTACGCCCGTCCGCTCATCCGACAGCGCCAGGTTCCGTCGAAATCGAGGCTCGAAGCGCAAGCGAGAGGGTCACTTACATCGGAATACACCTGCTCGCACTGCGTGCTTGAGTTCTGGCGGATTGACGCAAAGCCCGCGATGTCCAACTACGGCTCCCGCTGCCAGGCGTCGTCGCCGATTAGCGGCACAAACGCGAAAGCGCCCAGGTCTTCCTTTACCAGGGTATCCCGGTGCCGTCGAAAACAATACAGGTGTTGCCGGTTTTCGAAGCCGCCAATCGGGATGACAATCCGGCCTCCTTCCACCAGCTGCGCGGCGTAGGCGGGAGGCAGGTAGGCGGCACCGGCGGTCACGATGATGGCGTCGTACGGCGCCTGTTCGGCGAACCCCAAGGAACCATCCCCGATATGCACCGATACGTTGGTGATTCCCAGACGGTGTAACGTCGCCGCAGCGCGGTGGGCGAATGCTGGTAAGCGTTCAATGGTATGGACTTCGGCGGCGAGTCGCGAGAGGATCGCCGCTCCGTAGCCGGAACCCGTGCCGACTTCCAGGACCTTCTCGTCGCCGTGAAGATCCGCCTGTTCGGCCATGAACGCTACGGTAAACGGCTGCGAAATCGTCTGACCGTCACCAATCGGTTCGGCACAGTCGTCATAGGCGTGATTACGCAGCTCCTCAGGCACAAACTCTTCTCGAGGCACCTCCAACATCGCCTGGATGACTCGCGGCTGGCGAATGCCTCGCGGGCGCAGCTGATTTTCAACCATCCGCCACCGCCGTTGCTTGAATTCGTCTGTATCCCGTCGCACGTTGATCCCCATGAGCGCGTTCTGACCATAAACTGCGACCAGCCCGCATTCCAGTATAGGCCGACGTTGCGGCGTCGGAAAACCTACCCTGCCTTCTTGGCGAGTGTCCAGAAAGCGGACAAACAGAGAACAACGCATTCGCGGACGATCGCCAATCCGAGCGGGTTGGACGAGGAGCTTCAGCAGTTGATGGACACACTGTCGGAATGGGACGAAGGTGTGTCCCGCGGAGACATGGAGTTAGACTCGCACAAAAACTCTGCGGTCTCCGTGCCTCTGCGTGAAAGTCTTACCTTTTTCGTGCCACGTTCGCAAACAGCCGCACTACAACTCAGCAACGGATGCGCGCATTCACATCCTCGTTCTGCCGACGACGTCGGCCAGTCCGCATTGTCTGCGCAAACCCCGTTCTGGAACGCAATTCTTCGACACGGAAGCGACGACGAAAAGGCATGGCGTTTGCAGATCACCATCTTCTCTTTCGCAGCTTTGGCGCGCTGTCAAAAGTGGGTAGAATAGCGCGCGAGTTGTGCGGTACTGTCACAGTCAAGACGAGTCTTTATGTTTCGGAAGGGAGCTGCGTGATGACTGAGGAATCGGTACTACCGAAGCTGGACATGAATGTACTCTTGCGGATCGTCATGTCGCGAAAGGGCGCCAGCTTCCAGGAGATTGTGGCCCACGAATGCTCGCATCATCGCCAGCATCCGCCGGCCGAACGGGAACTGCGCGAGAGTCTCGCGCGACTGGAGGAGAAGCAACTGATCGAAGGGGACGACGCGCACTTCCAGCCCCATCTGGAACTCCAGCAAGCGTTCTTGAACGAGTGCCGGAACTGCCGCGATACATTCGAGGAGCACGATGTGCTGCAACGCATCTTGGCCAACTTCTGCGAGTCCGGCGCGTTCGGGAGATCGAATGGATAAAGAACACGCGACATTCGCAGGCATGCATGCCGACCATCGCGAGTGGCAGAGTGAACACTCGATGTGGGCGGATGACATCGAGTTGTGGCGGCAGCAGTACGATCACGCACTCGACCAGCTGCGGGCTTTAGAAGATGGGATTCGCCGGCATCGGAAGACCTTGAATGCGCACGCCGAAGCGATCGAACGGATTCGTCATAGCCTGGCGGGACACGAGAAGTCGATGGCCGCTTATCGCCGCGAAGGCGCCGATGCCGAAGGTCAGGAGGCGATGTGCGCGAACCACGCTCAGCAAGCGGAACGCCACGCGCGGCAGCGCGAAGCTCACGCGCGGATCAAGCAGCAGCACCATGCCATCATCGCACACCTGGCGACACTCGAAGCTGCCACCGCAACGATTGTGAAGAAGTAGATTCGCCGACGGGAACTTTCGTTACCCCGGTGTTTGCGTGCTGCCCAGGAAGTCGTGAATGGCCACGGCCGCCTTGCGTCCCGCGCCCATCGCCAGGATCACCGTGGCGCCGCCGGTGACAATATCGCCGCCCGCGAAGACGCCCGGCTTGGAAGTTCGCAGCGTGGCGTCATCGGCCACGATGTAACCTCGATCGTTGGTGGCCAGATCGGGCGTGGCCGCTTGCACCAGCGGATTGGCCCCGGTGCCCAGCGCGATGATCGCCACATCCAGCGGCAAAGTGTATTCCGATCCGGCGATCGGCTGCGGCGAACGACGACCCGATTCGTCCGGCTCGCCAAGCCGCATCTTCTGGCAGCGGACCGCCCGGAGACGGCCCTGATCGTCGCCCAGGAACTCGAGCGGCGATGTCAACGTGACCATCTCGACCCCTTCTTCTTTGGCATGCTGGATCTCTTCCACTCGCGCCGGCATCTCGGCCTCCGTTCGGCGATACAGCAACAGGGCGCGCCGTGCGTTTAACCGTAAAGCCGTACGCACGGCGTCCATGGCCGTATTGCCGCCGCCGACCACCGCCACCACTCGATCCGCGCAGTCGTAGACCGGTTCGTCGAAATCGGGAAACTGATGGGCGTTCATCAAGTTCACTCGCGTCAGGAACTCGTTGGCCGAATAAACGCCGGCCAGGTGTTCGCCCGGTACGCCCAGGAATTTCGGCAGTCCGGCACCGGTGGCGATAAACACGGCATGGTAGCCTTCGTCGCCCAGCAGTTCGTCAATCGTGATCGTCTTGCCAATTACGACGTTGGTTTCGAAGACCACGCCCATCTGCTTCAGATTGTCGATCTCTTGCCGGACGATCGCTTTAGGCAGGCGGAACTCCGGAATGCCGTAGATCAAGACGCCCCCCGGTTCGTGCAGGGCTTCGAACACCGTGACCGCGTGCCCTTTCTGCACCAGGTCTCCGGCGGCGCTCAAGCCGGCCGGTCCGCTACCGATAATCGCCACGCGTTTGCCCGTACTGGGAGCGTTTTGGGGTAAGGCCAACTTGCCCTGCGCGCGTTCATAATCCGCCACAAACCGCTCCAGATAGCCGATCCCCAGTGGAGCAAACCGCTTCCCCAGAATGCAGTTGCCCTCGCATTGATGTTCCTGAGGGCAAACGCGGCCGGTCACGGCGGGCAACACGTTGTCCTCACGGATCTTGGCCGCCGCACCGAGGTAGTCGCCGCTATGGACCAATTCGACGAACTCGCGGATTTTCACTCCCACCGGACAGCCCGACACGCATTGCGGATGGCTGCATTCCAGGCACCGCGCCGCTTCGGAGTGGGCTTGAATCACAGTCAGGCCCAGGTTTACTTCGTCGAAGTCGTGCCGCCGCTCGTCCGCCGGCTGCGTCGGCATTTCCTGACGGGGGATCTTCACACGTTCTTTCGGAGTCAGGGGATTCGTCATCGCTGCGCCTCGATTTCCGGATGCCTCTGTGCGAGTTGACACGGATGCGACACGCGCTCCAAGTCGCGTTCAGGATGTTGCTCGAACTGTTCGAGCGCATCACGTTCGGCCGCGCGGTACATCGCATTCCGCTGCGCCAGAACTTGGAAGTCGACCTGGTGGGCGTCGAACTCCGGGCCATCCACGCAAGCGAACTTCGCCTCGCCACCGACCAGCACCCGGCAGCCGCCGCACATCCCGGTGCCGTCTACCATAATCGAATTTAAACTGACCGTCGTCGGAATCCCGTGCGCGCGCGTCAACTCGGCCACGCCCCGCATCATCGGGATGGGACCAATCGCCAGAACCAGGTTGATCGGTGCACCCGTTTGAATCAACTCGCCCAACACATCGGTCACCAGACCCTGGCGTCCGTAGCTGCCGTCGTCAGTCGTAATGAACAACTCATTGCTCGCGGCGCGAAGTTCCTCTTCCAGGATGACGAGTTCCCGAGTGCGCGCGCCCAGGATCGAGACCACTCGATTTCCCGCCGCTTGCAATGCCTTGGCCGTGGGCCAGGCGATGGCGGTTCCCACGCCGCCGCCCACGACCACAACCGTGCCGAAGCTCCGAATCTCGGACGGGTTTCCCAGCGGACCGACCAGGTCGAGGATGGAATCCCCGGCGTCGAGTGCGTTCAGCAGGCGCGTCGTCTTGCCGATGCCCTGCACCACCAGCGTGATGGTTCCCGCGTCTGGATTACTGGCTGCGATAGTGAGCGGAATCCGTTCGCCGTGGTCGTGAACGCGCAGGATCACGAACTGTCCGGCCTGTTGCTTCGCGGCGATCCGCGGCGCCCGCACCTCGAACCGCTTTACATCCTTCGCCAGCCACTTCGCATCGACAACTTCGAACATGCCACCGCCTCCCACGGAGCACTGGGAAGCAAGCCTCATGCCAACTCACAACAAATGCCCCCGTACCGGCACTGCGCACCGTTCGAACACTTTCCCGTAGGTCAGGCTCCGCCTGACGGAATACGCCTTCACGGTAAGTTCCCACTTTGCCTGACATTCACCAACACCAAACGTCTCCGACCTTAGTTTCTCGCCCCTTTTGGGGCACTTCCCGCACAAGCCTCGCAGACTTCCTGATCAACAGAAAAATCACGACAAATATCAGCGATGTAGTAGGATTCCCTGCGAAATCCCACTAAACTGGGACTCGTGTGAAAGTTTCCCATCCTCTGCCTTGCCTAATCGTTACGTCTTTGCGGACCCACTCAGAGCAGGACATCGGTTGGCGTTTGAAAGGAAACCGAGCGGCTACGAACCGTAGTTCCCGTATTGCAGGCATCCACAGTCCATAAGGAATCAGGACATGTCCAAGAGACCCTGGCACCAATCCGTCTCCAGTCGCCTTCGGCTGCGCCGCAAGCATCACCGATCCGGATCGCTCCAGCGCCGCCTGGGCAAACTGCTGCATCTAGAACCGCTGGAAGAGCGGCGCTTGCTGGCGACGTTGCTGGTCAACAGTGACTTGGACAACACGACGGCCGGTGACGGGTTGGTCACACTTCGGGAAGCCATCAACGCGGCCAATGACGACCTCACCACCGACCTGGGAGATACGGGAAGTGGCGCGGATACGATCATGTTCGGTGCTGGCGTCACCGGGACCATCGTCTTAACTCAAGGCAAGTTGCCCTTCATCGATTCAGATGTCGAGATCACCGGTCCTGGTGCGGACGTGTTGGCGATCAGCGGCAATGACGCCAATCCAATCATCACCCTGCACGAAGGAAACATCGAGATCAGCGGTCTTACCTTCCGCGATGGTTTCAGCTTCTTTAGCGGCGGTGCGCTGACCGTTTCGAGTTTTGCCACCGTGACCATTCGCGAAAGTGTCTTTACCGAAAACGAATCGGTCAGCAACTCGGGTGGCGGCGGAGCGATTAGCGCATCCGGGTCGCTGACCTTAATCGACTGTTACCTGCATCACAATGACGCGCAACGGGCGGGCGCGATTGAAGCCGGCTTCGGCACGCTGATTATCGAAAACAGTACTCTTGCCAACAATGTTGCTCATGAGACTTTGGGGAACTCCGAGGGCGGAGCGATCTTGTTTGGTGATGGCGATCTGCGGATCACGAACAGCACGATCACTGGCAATAGCGTCTCGTCGGAAAGTCCCGCGCTGGGAGTCGGCGGTGCGATCTTTGTCGGCACGACATCGGGAAGCGTCACTATCGAGAACTCGACGATCACAAACAATACGGCGGACGTATTCGGAGGGATTGATGCTTCCTTTAGCGTTCCGGTCACGTTGCAGAATACGATTGTCGCGGCCAACCACAGTTCCGGGACGGCGGACGTTTCGGGTAGCTTTACGAACTCGTTTCACAATTTGATTGGTAATGTGGGTTCGGCCAGCGGCCTGACGGCAGCCGGCAATAACCAGACGGGAACGTCCGCCAGTCCGCTCAACCCGGTGCTGGGTCCCTTGGCCGACCATGGCGGTCATACTCCCACCCATGCGCTGTTTCCGGGCAGTCCGGCGATTGATGCCGGCGTGGACGCCGGATCGACCGCGCGTGACCAGCGTAACAAGGCTCGTCCCAATGATCTTCCTGGTTTTGCCAACGGCACGGGCAGCGACGGCAGCGACATTGGTGCCTACGAACTGGGCGATATGGATGCCGATGGCCTGGTGGACCCGGTCGAAGACGGAGCGGCCAACAACGGTGATGGAAACAACGACGGTACGCCCGATTCCGAACAGGCTCACGTGGCCTCGCTGCCCAACAACGCCGACGGCCAGTACGTCACACTGGCGGCGCCGGTGGACGCCAGTCTGGCCGATGTCGCCGCCGTCCCCAATCCATCGATTGAAGACGCGCCGCAAGTCGCCTTCCCAGTCGACTTTTTCGACTTCACCATTCATGTACCCAATCCCGGAGACGCCACCTCCGTGACGCTGTTCCTGCCCGACGGCGCGCCGCGCGATACCTGGTACAAGTTCGGGCCCGAACCCGGCAACGCTGCCGATCACTGGTACGAGTTTCTCTATGACGGTACGACGGGGGCGGAAATCGTTGATGGCATGGTGACGCTGCATTTCGTGGATGGCGCGCGAGGCGATAGCGACCTGACGGCCAACGGCGTGATCGTCGATCCCGGATCACCCGCCAGTTCGTCGCAGTTCGTCGTCGATCTGGCCACCGACGAAGACGACGGCAACACGGCCGCCGGCGACCTGTCCTTACGCGAAGCCGTCGGCCTGGCCAACGCCAATCCGAGCAGCACGATTCGTTTTGCGTCGAATTTGGACGGTGTGCCGCAGGTGCTGACCATGGGAGAACTGGTGATCACCGCGGACGTCTCGATCGACGGCGACGGCGACGGCAACACGATCCTCGACGGCGGCGGCGGCAGCCGCGTCTTCATGGTCGCGCCCTCAACCATCGTTCAAATGTCGGACCTGACGATTCGCAGCGGGTACTCGTACTACAACGGTGGGGGCGTTCTCAATCGCGGGGACCTGACGATCAATCGCAGCGTGATCTCCGGCAATACCTCCGGAGGCTCCGGCGGGGGTATTCACCACGACGCGAGTTACGAAAGCGAGACGTATGTCGTCAATAATGCTTACCTGACGATCGTCGACAGTACCATCTCGGGAAACATGGCAAACGATGGTGGTGGCGTGAGTAATGTGAGCAATGATTATTCGGCCTACGCGTATACGACAATCAACAGCAGTTCCATCGTCGGAAACACAGCCAGCAACCGTGGGGGCGCTGCCAGCAGCACGGCGAACAGTTACGGCGCTGCGAGTCGCATGTTTGTGCAGGATAGCACGATCTCCGGGAACATGGCGGACTCCGGTGCGGGCCTCAGTAACAAGGCGTACGCGTACGGCTTCGCCGCGCTCGACGTTCACGAAAGCACGATCTCGGGAAACTCGGCGACGAATGAGGGCGGGGGCGTCTTCAACTATGCTGGCGGTTCGTCGGCCGACGATGCCAACGGTACGGCCGATCTGATCATTCACAACAGTACGATTTCAGGGAATTCCGGGACCAATGGCGCTGGCATCTATACGTATGCGTACTTCGGAACCGTCCAGATCCGGAATGCCACAATCACCAACAACGAAGCCGCGGGTTTCGGCGGTGGCGTTTACAACAGGTACAGCGGCTACATTGACGACTTGCAAAGCACGATCATTGCCGGCAACTGTATCGGCGAAGGCGACGGCTGCGATGATGCCGGAGCAACTCCGAATGACGTCGTCAACAACGGCTCTGTTTCGACCGCTGACTTCAATCTCATCGGCGCGGGTGATGGCACGATCAGCGGCGGCAACAACCAGGTCGGCACCGCTGGCATGCCGCTGGATGCCGGACTGGAGGCGTTGGCAAACAACGGCGGTTTCACTTTAACGCATGCCTTGCTGCCCACAAGCCCGGCGATCGACGCGGGGTCCAACGCCTCGGATAGCCTGCCGTTTGACCAGCGGGGCAGCGCCCGGACGTCCGACGATACCGCCGTTTCCGACGCCGATGATGGAACGGACATCGGTGCTTTCGAACTGAGTCAAATCGCCTTTGACTTTGGTGACGCGCCCGATTCTTATCAGACCGTCATCGACGGAGGTGACGAAATCGATGGCCCGATTCATTTGCTCGGGTCGTTGTTCTTGGGAGGTTCCGTAGACGACGAAGATGACGGCCTCCCGACGCTGAACGCTCGGGGCGACGATGACGATGAGAGCGACGATGAAGACGGCGTCCAGTTCATTGACCCCCTGCTGGCCTCGGCGACGCAACAAACCTCGGCGACCATCGCCGTCACACTATCGGAACCGGGCAGTCTGGACGCCTGGATCGACTTCAACGGCAACGGACAGTTCGATCATCCCAGCGAGCATTTGTTTGGCGGGTTCAGTCCCTCGCTACCTGGTGGCACGAGTTTCCTGGAATTCGTCATTCCCGCCGGCGCTCAGACAGGCAATACCTACGCGCGATTTCGCGTCAGTGAAGACGGTGGATTGATGCCGTTCGGACCCGCGCCGGGCACGGAAACGGCGCCTCTTGGGGTCGGCGAGGTGGAAGATTATCTGGTGGCGATTTTCAGCGACGACAACTTCCAGGACGACGAGTACCTGTTCTCCATGGGACTGATGGAAGTCGGCTTACCGTTCGGACTGGATAGCGAACTGGTTCCCACGGCCGGTGAAATGGTGATCCGCACCTACTTTGCCGGCAGCAATCCGGGTGACGCGGCGCTGAATGCCGACGGTCAGGAGTTTGTGCCGATCGAGATCGTGTCGATGGAATTAGGCGGCTACAGTGAAACGGTGGGTTTCGTGAACGTCGGGCTGCCGTTCGATTCCTTCCGACGCACCGTCGGCACACTGACTGAAAACTCCAACGGGACACCCGGAACGATCGATATCGGGGCGTTTGGATCCGGCGGCACGGCCGATATCGAAATGGACATGTTCCTGATCGTTGATTCGCTGGCCCTGCAGCTGCTCGGCCCAAATCTGC
>CALBSZ010000488.1 GCA_937967665.1 uncultured Planctomycetaceae bacterium | reverse complement strand
CTCCATGTGGGGCTTCACTCTCCCGCGGGCGGGAGCGTCGATGAAATTCGCGGCGGCGAGGTCAATGATACGGTTTCACTCTCCCGCGCGCGGGAGGGTCGCGAGGAACGAGCGGGGATGGGTTCGGGGTACTCAAAGTCGTGATGACGCGAGTGAAAAGTGTTTTTCACACGTCCGAAAGTACGTCCGTTGCAAGGAATCAGAGCATGGATAACAACCCTTACGCGGCTCCCGAGTCCATTACGTCGGGCGAGGCGATTCTGGCCGAATCTGTCGGGGGGTATTGGCGGCACGATGCCGTCCTGGTGATGGATAAGCGGGCCCAACTGCCGATGCGCTGCATTCGCTCCAATCAGCCGGCGCAACGCACGCTGAAACGCCCCTTGACCTGGCATCATCCCACCGTCTACCTGGCGCTGTTGGTCAGCCCGATTGTTTACATCGTGCTGGCGCTGGTCTTGCGCAAGACGGCGACAGTGCATGTGCCGCTAAGTGAAGACTGGTTCCGCAAGCGGCGCTGGGCGATTCTCATCGCGTGGTGTGTCGTGCTGCTGAGCATCCTTTGCTTTGTCGGCGCGATTGTCGGGATCGATCTGGATCCGACCGGAAATGCGGGCTTGTTGATCATCGCCGCGCCGGTCCTGTTCTTCGGCGGCGCGGCGTTTGGCCTGCTGCGCGCTCGCATCGTGACGCCGACGAAAATCACCCAGAACTTCGTCTTCTTGAAAGGCGCCTGTCCCGAATTCCTGGCGGACCTGCCGCCGTGGCCGCACTATGAAGGGTGATGACGCGCGACATCCGCGTCGCTGATCGGCTGCTTTGCAACGCGAGCGGTAGTTGCAAATCTACCCGTAGGCTCGCGGGGCCCTGCGAACGGAGTCGCAGGACTACAAGCAGCAGGTAAATCCTCATCTTCCGCTCGCCTAACGCATACCGCGATCACGCTTTCCGGAGTGGCCATCCGGCAGCACACCGGTCTACCACGGACGGCTGGAAATGACGCCTTCTTGCGGGCTGCTGGCGGTGGCATACAGCTGTTTCGGGATGCGGCCGGCAAGGTAAGCCAACCGCCCCGCCTGGCAGGCAAAACGCATCGCGCGGGACATCTGAACGGGGTCCCGAGCGTGCGCGATGGCGGTGTTCAAGAGGACCGCGTCGACGCCCAGCTCCATGGCGAAGGCAATGTCGCTGGCCGTGCCGACGCCGGCATCGACAATGACGGGATAATCAGGGTCGTCCCCTTTCAGGTATTCCAGGCAAATACGAATGTTGTTCGGGTTCAGGACACCTTGCCCGGAGCCGATCGGACTCCCCGCCGGCATGACCGCGGTGGCTCCGGCACGCTTCAAACGCGCTGCCATGACGGGATCGTCGCTGGTATAGCAGAGCACCTGGAACCCTTCGTCGACGAGTTTCTCGGTCGCTTCCAGTGTTGCGACGGGATCGGGCAGCAGGGTCTTACTGTCCCCCAGGACTTCCAGCTTCACCCAGTCGGCGCCGGGATTCTCCAGCCCCAACAGGATTTCGCGGCCGAGCCTCGCGGTGCGAATCGCATCCGCTGCGTTGTAGCAGCCCGCCGTGTTGGGCAGCAGCAGGTAGCGATCGAGGTCGATGAAGTCGAGGATGTTCTTGCCGCTTTGGTCGTAGAGCCGTTCGCGTCGGACGGCCACCGTGATGCACTGTGTCCCCGACACGTCCAGCGACGCCTGCATCGTTTCGAAGGTGTCGTACTTCCCGGTGCCGACAATCAGCCGGCTGCGAAACGTGTGTCCCGCGATCTCGAACGGATCATCCAATTGCGTGTCGTCATCCACTCGCACGTCCGTGGCCATGCCTCGTTATCCCCCACCCACCAGAGTCACGACTTCCAAGCGATCGCCGTCCCGCAACACGTGTTGCGCATGCTGGCCCCGCGGAATCAATTCCAGATTGACCTCGACCGCCACGCGTTGCGACGTCAGGTCGAATTGGGCGAGTACGTCGGAGATGGTCGCATGGTCGGCGACCTCGCGCGACTCGCCGTTGAAAATGACCGTCATTACTCGTTGATTTCCAGCGTTCGCGCGGCGCCTTTGCCCAGCAGCACGAGCGGGCTGACTTGTGCCGCGTTGAAGGATGCGGCCGTGCGATTCCACGGCAGCATGTAGGCTGCCCATTTTCCCGTGTTCGCGTCCGCCACGTAGACCACGGACTCCGCCGGCCGCACGTTGGTTGCCCCACCGTAACGGAAATCAGCCATGCCGGTAACCATCAAGTACGACGGTTTCTTTCCCTGCTGCACGCCCAGGTCCGCCACTACATTGTACTTGTACATGCCGCCCAAGGCGCCGGTCCGAGGGTTAATCACGGCACAGTTCAATTCGCCAGTGAGAAAGTCCAGCATGAACAGGCCTTCGACCCCTTCCGCAATCGGACCGGTGGCAATCGCGAACGACTCCGCGGAATCCGCCGCGACCGCGTGCAGCGGGACATCCGGAAAGTGCAGCTGTCCGCGGGTTGAGTCCGATTTCAGCTGCAAGCCGATCGCCATACCGGCACAGACAAGCAGGCCCGCCGACAATCCCAAAGAGAACATTAAAACAGATTTATTTTTCAGTGTACTCAACATCTGACTGCTCCATGAAGTCGGGGAATACCTACGTCCGGGAAGACAAACGCCCGCGATTTCGACCCTTGCCACTACACCAATGTTACCGACTGGGTCCGTCTCTGAACACCACCATTTTCTGAATCGGCCAATTCCGAACCGGGCGGCGCAGGTGTCTACGGCGGTGAAGAAAGAGAAAATGATCGCCGCCACAGTAGCTTCGCCCCTGCCAACTGGTGCTTTCGAGGCCAGTTCGTTATCCTCAGAGTTTCCTGCAAGAGGATGAATTTCGGAACGGTCCCGATGGTCCGAGCGCGAGCTTTTTGCTTTCCTTTCCGTTGGCGAAATCGGCTTCATCGGCCCGACACGTTACCAGCGTTCCGGATCGGGAGCGACCTAGTGCTTTGTCAAGTAGAAGCATTAGGGTTGGGTGGCTGGGGTCGAGTGAAGCGAGCCCCCAGTGTTTTGCAGCCTGGGAGCTCACTGTCGTTCGACCCCAGCCACCCTAAGATTATGTGTTGACAAAGCACTAGAACGAGGAGCGATTGGATGGCTGCGACTGCGAACTTGCTGACCTACGACCCGTCCGGCGTCTTCCTGCCCAAGACGGGAATTTCGCGGGACGATCTGGCCGCGCTGGCCGAGCGTCTGGAGGCGGCTCGGCACGAAGTGACCGACGTCGACCCGCGACAATACGAATCCAAACAGATTCCCGCGGAGAAGGAACCCTTGGACGCGGCGTTCTTCGACTTGCCCGAACGCCTGTTGGCGGAGTTTCAAAAGGATCGCACAAACAGCGAACTCGGCCGCATCCTGCAGACCGCCGAACGTCTGTCGCAGCAAGCCGACCGCCTGGTGGTACTCGGCATCGGCGGCTCTTACATGGGCGCTCGGGCATTGATGGAGTCCTGCTGCCAGCCCTACTTCAACGAACTCAGTCGCGCCGACCGCGGCAGCCGTCCGCGTCTGTATTTCGAAGGGAACAACGTCGACAACGACGCGTCGCAGGGGCTGCTGCACCTGCTGGGAAATGGCCGGAAGACGAACAGCCTGGACGACCGCTGGGGAATCGTGGTGATCAGCAAGAGCGGTGGGACTTTGGAGACGGCCGTTGCGTTCCGGCAGTTCCTTCGTGCATTGCAGGGTTCTTGCGGCAACGACGCGGCGCAGGTGAGTCAGCTGGTTGTCCCGGTGACCGGCAAGTCCGGAAAGCTGTTTGATCTGGCAACCGAACTGGGTTGTCCGGAGATGTTCGAAGTGCCGGACGGCGTTGGCGGTCGGTTTTCTGTCTTGTCCGCCGTCGGCCTGCTCCCCGCGGCAATCCTGGGAATCGATATCGTCCAACTGCTCGAAGGTGCCGCGGCGATGAACGAGCACTTTCGCACAGCGCCGGTCGCGGACAACGTGATCTTGAACTACGTCGGTGTGTGCCATGCCCTGGAAACGCAGCGGGGGGCCACGATTCGGGTCCTGTCGATCTGGTCGAAACTGCTGGAATCGGTTGGCCTGTGGTACGACCAGTTGCTCGCCGAGAGCCTGGGGAAAGAACTGCAAGGTGCGACGCCCATCACGGGTGTCAACACGCGGGACCTCCATTCCCGCGGGCAGCAGCATCAGGAAGGCCGCCGCGACAAGCTGATCACCAATCTGATCGTCGATCGTTATCGCACCGATGCATTACCCGTCGGCGAAAGCAAGCACAATCAAGACACACTCAACAATATCGCCGACAAGACGCTGCCGGATATCATGGATGCGGCCATTAAGGGAACGAACAAGGCCTACAACGACGCTGGACGGCCCACTGCCGATTTACACCTGCCGCAAGTGAACGCAAACGCCATCGGGCAGCTGTTCCAGATGCTGATGCTGGCTACGGTGGTCGAAGGGCGGCTGATCGGGATCAATCCGTATGGTCAGCCTGGGGTCGAGGCCTACAAGATCAATACCAACAAAAACCTGGGGCGCGGGTAGACTCGCGATGCTCCACGGCAATCGCTGCCAAACGCGCTGCGGGGCGGCTTTGCAATTCGAACTACAAGGAGAAAGGCATGGCACAATTAACCTGGCTGGGTCATGGAACGTGGCAGATCCAAACGGAAGAACATACGATCTTGCTGGATCCGTTCCTGGACCAGAATCCCGCGGCGCCCGTGAAAGCGGCTGATGTCGAAGCGGACTATATCCTGGTGTCTCACGGTCACTTCGATCACATCGCCGACGCCGGGCCGATCGCGTTACGCACCGGAGCGACGATCATCGCCTGCCACGAGATTGCCACGTGGTTCCAATCGCAACACGGTATTGCAGCGGAAAAAGCGATCGGCATGAACTTGGGTGGCGGCGTGGACCTGCCCTTCGGGCGGCTCACCATGACCGTCGCGCATCACAGTTCCCAACTGCCCGACGGCAGCTACGGCGGCAACCCGGCCGGCTTCGTGCTTGCCCTTTCTGGCCGGAGAATCTACTTCGCGTGCGATACCGCGCTGTTCAGCGACATGAAACTTATCAGTGCCGCGGGAATCGACCTGGCGGTCCTGCCCATCGGGGATCACTATACGATGGGTCCGGCCGAGTCGATTCAGGCCATCCAACTGGTCCAGCCGAAGAGGGTCGCCCCGGCCCACTACAACACCTGGCCTCCCATCGCCCAGGACGCGGAAGCCTGGGCCAAAATGGTCAGCGACCAGACCGATGCCCAACCCATCGTCGTCCAGCCAGGCGGCACGATCTCGGTTTAGCTGGACACCGCCGGGTTGGTGGCCATAGGGGGTAGCCGTGGAAGAAAATCAGAAGACCTTGCACAATAGCATTGGTCGCTTCTGCGCGGAACATTCGTAAGACGATGTCGATCGTGTGCCGGTACGGCGAGCCAGTAGTCAGGAACATGGTCACGGACGCGACGCGGCAACTCCCTCCACGGTCTCCTCGAGCCGTTCCTGAGCGGCACGGCGCTGCAATGTTCGTCGCATCGCGGCCAGCGACGGCTGGTCGGTCTCTAGCACCAGATCCCGATACGCCTCGACCGCCTGCACAGCTTGCAGTCGCTGCCACGCCGGCGTCCCGCTGTCCCGCAGCGAGCGGGAAAACTCCGTTACTCTCTCGATCGTCACCGGCAGCCGCCCCCTCCCCGCCTCCACTGCTTCAGCGTAGCGGCGAATCCAAAGAGGAAAATACTTCTTGTCGTTCTGGCGGTAGTCGGCGCGCGAAAGCAGATACTGGAACTTCGGAATACTCATGGGCGCCCTCTCCAGTCAGCGGTCTTCAGATGGGGGGGGTTCCGAGTAGGGTACTTTACGCATTATCACCAGCCTGTAAAGAAAATCGCCAAGTTTTACTGGGATCTGCTTGCAGTCCCCACCCCAGTTGATAAAATTTCCCCGAGTAGGTGATAATACGCAAAACAGCCGGCTAGAATAGGTGATAATATGCAAAGTAGCCAGCTCGAGTAGGTGATAATCCCGCCGATATCACATTATCACCGCCGTTTGGCGGGATAATTATTGAAGTTCGCCACAAAGGAGACCGCCGCATGTTCACGTACCAAGTTCGCTTGTCCCCGAAGCCCGGCAATCCTGGCGGAAACATTACCGTAACGGTACAAGCACGCTCT
>CALBSZ010000487.1 GCA_937967665.1 uncultured Planctomycetaceae bacterium | reverse complement strand
AGTGGCCTTTGGCGTCTTTGACGGGGAATCCCTATCCACCGGTAATGGTGGCATCTCGATAAACGGTCAGAATATTCGCGTTAGTGCGATCATTAACGCGGAAGGGGAAACGAGCACGGTCTCTATCACTGCGGACCAGGAAGTACGTATCGGCGGTCAATTGCCCGAAGACGCTGGACCTGATGATGTCGCCGCCACGGCCGTTGTGGGTGGCGAAGGTGCCGTGGTCGTCAACGCTGGTACAGAGGTTGTCATCGAGCAAGCAGGTCGCGTCGGCGATGTGACGCGGCTGTTTGACTTTAACGCAGCTCTGAACACCGAAACCGGACAAATAAGCGAAGCGTTGTCGCTGACAATCACGACAGCCTTGGGGCACCTGGTTGGCATCGTCGTCGACCCGACCGAGACCACGGACTTCGAGTCCGCTGACGATCTCGTCTCATTGCTGGAAACCAAGATCGGTGAAGCACAAAACAGCGACCCTGATTCCGATCTTACGCAGCTCAGCCGTCTTCGAATTGACATCACGGAAGATGGTCAGGCGCAATTCTCGAACTCCTACTTCGACTTGCAGGGCACCTTGGGCAACGAAGCGCTGGATATCACCGTCGCAGGTCATACGAATAGTGTTACCGTAGTCGCAAGCGAAGATGTCATTATCGAAGGAGCGGTCACCGCCAGCAACGCCGTTGATGTCTTCTCGCCCGATGACGTGATCTTGCACGGCTCGCTGTTTGCCGCTTCCAGCATCGTCGTGGACGCCGGCAATACGATCGTCGACGACAATGATAGCGGCGCGGATGGCATCGATGGCAGTGTATCGACCGTCCTGCGGACCTACGTCGCCAGCGGCAACATCGCCCTGGCGATCAATGACCGAGACGCGCAAACCACGGACGATTCGATCGGTGATATATCGTTGCCCGACGCATTTGTGGAAGCCTTCGAGGGTACCGTGACGATCACGGCTCCCGCCGGTGAAATTGACCATCGCCGAGGATTGATTGGCGGCCGCGAAGTCGACTTGTCCGCGGCCACCGGAATTGTGGCCAAGACAGATGCCGATTCGTTGGTCGCCGGGGTACACGACGAGGGAGATATCACAATTCTGGAAGTCGACGACGTCGTCTTGACGCGCCTCGCCACCGCCGATGGTACGATCGGCGTCGTCGCGTTTGGGCCGACCGATGCCGTCGAAGTAGTTACGGGCACTTCTTCGGGCGGCACGCTAAACAGCTCCAACGCAATCTCCTTGGCCACCATCGATGGCAACTCGACATCCGCTAACCCGACAAGCCAAGCCAGCTTGACGGTGCGCAAGGTTCTCGCTCCTGCGGGTCATGATGTCACCCTGTCGACACAGGGTGATATCCAACATGCCGAGTTCGATACGTCGCTGCTCCCGGTTGTTGCCGACACGCTGCATCTGTCGGCCGGCGGCGATGTTGATTTGCATACCACGGTTACGGACATCACACCTGTTGCGCCGGTGATTCCGGAAGGGACGACATCGACCGACGAGCCGGACCCGGCTCTGTTAACGACAGCTGCGGGCAACGTTTCCATTCAGGAGACCGGCAGTTTGCTGTTGCACGACCTGAAGATTCTCGACGGTTCGTTCCACGTGACCGCTGGCGGAGAAGTCACGACGGGCATCGTTGAGTTGCTGCATCATGAGGGAGCTACCGACGGAAACAGCGACGCCAGCGCAATCGCCGTGACAACAACGTCCGGCGATATTATCGTTGGTCATTTGAATGCTGGCGTTTATGCCGGTACTCAGGACGAGGCGAATCAGCTTCGACTCGATGCGCTGAATATCGCACTGCAATCGCTGTCTCCAGCCGAGCAAGCACAACTGCCAACCTGGATGCTCGAGAACAGCACGGTTCGGACTTTGGAGCTTGCGGATGCTCAATCGCTGCAGGGGGAGCACGCCGATGATTACGATGCCGTTCATAGTTTGCTTCTAGAGAGGTTGTTGCAAGATCGAGGCATCAACGATCCAAATCTGACGGATCAGCAGCGATCGGATCTGACCAGCGAAGCCGCAGAAGACGCGGCGGATCTGTTGAATCTGACTTCCACATTCGCGTCGTTGGGACACGTATCATTGACGGCCGCCGGTGCGATACGCGATGTGGCCGATGATGACGCTTTGGATGTGATCGCGGCAAACGCTTCCTTGAGTTCCACACAGGGCATCGTGTCATTGGAAACGGCCATCGATGTGCTCCAGCGAGCCACGGCAACCGCATCCGGTGACGAGCAACCACTGCAGATTTCGGACTTTGATGGACTGGTTGCGGATGTTACGAGCCTGACCGTGATGGCGGCAAATAACAACGGCGGCGGTGTTGAGATTGATGCCACGGGAGACTTGATCGTTGGCCGCTATGCTACCAACGACCAGGGAGTCTTTGTGTTGGAGTCGGGCGAGGTGGCAAGTCCTGGCGGCGACCTGTTCCTCACTGCTGGCGGAAATGTGCTCATTAATGAGTCCGCAAACGGCGACACCCTCTCCGCCGCTTCTGGTAGCTTGCATGTCCATGCCGGTCGGGACCTCGTTCTGCGGGGAACGGTGAATGCTGATGCCGAGCTGCTGCTGCTTTCGGAAGGCTCGTTCTTCACGCCGAACAGTGCCTTGGACTTGAGTGCCCAGGTGGTCGAGATCGAAGTGGGAGATTCGATTACGGTGGACGGGGCGGTTCGTGCCTCAGAATCGGTGACGATCGTTGCTAATCGTGGAAATATCAACGTACGCGGGGTCATCGAAGGAATTGGCGGTACCCCGCCGGAGGCCATTACGTTGGTTGCCCGCGGCAATCAAATCACCGCAGGTCCTCTGCAAGGATTATTCGAGTTTCGCAATGCCGAATCGGGCGACAATTACTACAAGGATCGCCCGGAGATTGGCGATGGCGAGGTATTCTCGTGGGACGGTAGCGAGCTGACGGCCGCGGCCAATCCACTCGCACTCAATCTGCTGCCGGTGTTGGTTCAGACCGAGCGAATCGTTCAGGATCCCGATACAGGACTCTACCTGTACGAAGACGGTGCCGGCGATCTGTTCTTCCGTGATTCGCTGGGTAACTACTTCCGTCCGGTAGATGAAGCGACCGGCTATTTCATTTTCCAGGGAGTTGATCAGCAGACAGGTGAATTCGCTCGGTTCTACAAGACAGAGCTGGGAGACGGCGTCGGTACGATCTTTGCCGATGACAAGACAACCGTCGTCGATCCGTCGGATGCCGAGGATCTGATTCGGATTTACGACGAAGTGCCTAATCCGGAGAGCCTGGTACTGTCGGCAATCACCGAAGCGTTGTACTCCGGAAACATCATCATTCAAGGAACTGTAGAAGCGCAGGCATCCCGCGTTGTGACACTCCAATCGCAGCGCGAGATTCTCGGTATGGATCTGGCAGACGTTCGCGTTACCGATTCCGCTGGGATTGGCGAGATTCACCTGGCGACGGGGGCGGACATGATCCTTGACGCTGACCTGACGGCGGGTGCCGTGGTGAGCATCGCTTCGACCGGTTACTTTGAAGTCGACGAACAAGGACAGGAGCGAATCGTGGGCGGGAACGTCACGATCGAGCCCGACGCGATGATTACCGGGCCGGACGGATCCGTCGCGAACATCGATCTCCGCGCTCAAGAAGTCCTGGCAATCCGCGCAGATCTGACGGCCGACGAGAGTTTCAAGCTGTTCGCGGGCAACACGATTCACGGGCCGGGGCGCTTGTCCGCGCCAGAAATGACCGCAGACGCCGGCGATGGTATCAACCTGCGAACGGACGTGGAAAGCGTCGACGCCAGCGTGCATCGAACGGGCGATCTCGTGCTTGATGATGCATCCGATATCACGCTGGCAGAAGTTGCGGCAGTGGACGGCTCCGTGATCGTAGGCAGCGAGGGAACGATTCGAGCCATGAACGTCCAAGTGCTTGCCGATAACCCCGGTAACTCCATTGAATTGACCAGTCGTGCCGGCGATGTTGAGGTCGGTAACGTCCAAACCGGCAGACAGCATGGACACGTGGTGTTCGATTCGGCCAATCGATTGCGAGAAATCGTCGAAACCGACCCGGACATCGACGTTACCGCCTATTCAGGCTATTGGAAAGCGCTCTACGAGATCGGGGACTCGCTGAATCCGGAACGCAATATTGAATTCGATATACAAGACCTGGTCATTGACGCCCATGATCTGATCCTCGATACCACGGGCGACATCACGTTGAATATCAATCTGCAGGGAATTGCCGATGTTCGAACCACAGGCGATATCACCATTGGTAATCTCACCACCGTCGGTGACACGGTGTCCTTGGTTTCCACCGACGGGAATATCTACATCGACCATATGCGAGTTGGTGAAAACGGCGACGGAACGGTGACCCTGGACGCCGCGGACTCGATCCTGGAATTGGGGCCGGAGGACGGCGAAGTGGATCTGATCGCAGGGACGGCACACTTGACTACCGGTACGGGACAAATTGGTGACGGTGCGGATGCGACACTGGAGACCGAATTGATGACGGTGTCGACAGCGAGCGTCACAGGAGGCTCGCTGTATCTGAATGAGACTTCGGATATCACGCTGACCGACGTCACCGCCCTTCACGGCGTCGAGGTAAACACCGGCGGTATCGTCGTGGTGGATGGAATGGTTGCGGCTGACGATTCGATTCAACTCGACGGATCAGGCGTGACTGCCACCCAGGACGGCATACTGCAAACAAATACGTTGACGATTGCATCCGCAGGTGACGTCGAGCTTTTAACTGATGTGGAGATTCTAAACGTCAGCACCGCCGGCCCCGCGAACGTGCTTGTCGATGAAACAGATGAGATCATTCTGCGAGATGTGACTGTAGCCGATGGCACGTTGCAGGTTGACGCAAGCGGTTCGATCACGGTGAACTCGGTAACCTCCAGTTCGGATGCCGCCGGGAATGACGTGACTCTGACTTCGACGACGGGCGATATTATCGTGGACTTGATCAGTGTCGGCGTGGACCACGGCACCATCAACCTGACAACCGCGGCCGGCAGTGTGCTCGAGTCAGGCAGCGATAACGCAGCCGACCTGGTCGGTTCTACAGCGAATGTCACCGCCGGCCAGAACTTGGGCGAGCAAAATGATCCGGCCGGGGCCATTGAAGTGGCGTTGTCGGCGTTGAACCTTGATATCGATACCGGCGCTGTTGCCGTCGCCGGCGACCTCAGTGTTTCCGGAAATATCGGATCATCGCTCGATCTGGAAGCGACGGGCGACTTGACCGTCAGTGGACTGACAGCTGCTGATGGCGACTTGACGTTACGCAGTGACAACATCCTGGTGGACGCGCTCGACGCAGGTATCGTTGGTGGCAGTGTCAATCTGACAGCGACGCAGTCCATTGTGGAAACCAATGACGATGCCGCCGCCGGTATCGTAGGTGCGACCGTTTCGTTAATGGCCGGCAGCGGTATCGGACTCGACGCTGCCGCAGTGGAAATCGATGCCAACGTCATTACCGATCTGTTGGCAGGCAATTCGGTGAACGTGTCGGAGGCGAATGATGTACAGTTGCAGGTCGGCACGACGACGAATGGTTCGTTTGCCCTGGAGGTGGCTGGGCAGCTAGACGTGCTGACATCAGTGACCAGCGGAACGACGACGGCGTTAACTGCAGGTCAAGCGATAAACGTTGACGGCGCCATTACTTCTGGCGACGCTGTCAGTCTGACGGGAGACGCAATCACCGTGGCAGGGACGGTCGATACACAGACGACCGTAGCCATTGTCTCGGGCTCATCCCTCACTGTTTCAGGTGGTGTGTCCGCAGCGGGTTCGGTGGACGTCACGTCGGATGGTGTGACGGTCATGTCCGGGACGATCGACGGCGAGAGCACGCTGGATATCGATTCACAATCAGGTTCGCTGACAGTTAGTGGTACGGTTACCGCCGAGGATTCCGCGGCAATAACGGGATCCGATGTCACCGTGAACGGTACGGTCAATGTCGAGTCGACTCTATCGGTAGCTTCCACGTCGACGGTGGTGGGCGACAACGGTCTGGTCATCTCTGGAACCGTTGATGCGGTGGGCAACACGCTATTGACGTCGGACAACGACGCACTGATTGCTGGCCAGGTCCACGCGGGCTCGTCAACAGCACCGGTGACGATGAGCGACCTTGATATCGATGTGGCGGGAACCGTTGAAGCCACCGGCACCCTATCGGCGACCGGCGCGATCACGCTGATCGCGGATGCCGTGCGTGTGGCTGAGACAACCGCGGGCGAGTCCATCAACCTTACCTCGCAAGCCGACGGCATCCTGATTACTGGGTCGGTTACTGGCATGGAGGCGCACTTGGATGCCGCGACGGACATCACGGACAGCAATGACGGGTCGCTTCAGATCAGCGGGGCAACCCACCTGGTGTCCGGGCAGGATATCGTACTTGATTCCGTGACGAACGATTTCGGTGCTGTGGTGACGGTCGCCGCGGGAGGCGATGCGACGATCAATGATAACAACACGCTCGACCTTGGAAACTCCACCATCGCGGATTCGCTCGTGGTCACTGCCGGAGACAGCATTTCCGTCACTGGGTTGGTAAACGCCAGTAACGCGGATCTTGCATCGGCAACGAACATTGATGATGCGGCTGCGGGTTCATTGAACATAAGTGGTACAGCGACACTTACCGGGATCGACATCACCTTGGACACGGCCGCCACGGACTTGAACCAGGTGCACGTCAATTCCACCGGCAGCACGCTTCTTGTCGATATCGACGATATTCAGATCGGAGATTCTTCGATTGGCGGCACGTTCGTGATTCAAACCGATGACACGGTGACGTTCAATGGAACGGTCGTCGTGCAAGACGTAGCGACGGTCACCGGCGGCAATGGCTTTGTGGACTCCGTTGAATCATCGAATGATGGTCTTGTCGAGGCTCCGCTGCTTACGGTCAATTCATTTGGCGACGTCCATCTGAACTCAGAACTTGACGCGCTCTTACTCACTCCCTTCGGTGACGGGAGCGTGGAGATTCAGGAGACCGACTCGGTTGAGCTCCGCGATGTTACGGTTGCCGAAGGTACGCTAAACCTGACAGCGGGTGGTACGATTACGGCAACCCGTGTCTCTTCCCACGGCACCGCAGCCGACGTCATGACGACGCTTACGAGCAGCGGCGGAGATGTGCTGATTGATTCGATTACCGTCGGTCAAAACGGCCAGGGGATGGCGACCGTCTCAGCGGCGGGATCGATTCTGGAAACCAGCCCCGCGGATCCCGGCACAGATCTGACGGCGGGAATCGTTCACTTGTCCGCGGGTGGTCAGGTTGGCGACGGCGGTGCCCTTATATTGGAAACGGAAATCAGTACGCTGGCGTCCGCGACGGTAACCGGTGGTTCGCTGTCGCTTCATGAGGCGACAGATATCACGTTGCAATCCGTCAGTGTCACCAACGGCGGAGTGCTGATCGTCAGCGATGGCACAATCGAAATCGATGGTATCGTCAGTGCCGCGGATTCAGTGACGCTGACGGGAAACAACCAGGGTTCCGCGCAATTGGTTTCGACGAGCAACGGCCTCATCGAAACCAACGCGTTAATGGTCGAATCGGATAGTGGCATAGAGCTGAACATCGATGCGAACACGGTCACTGCCGCCACCTTAGGGAAGGGCGATATTCGATTGGTTGAATCAGGGAGCGTCGATCTGCGGGATGTGGCCGCGTTGGACGGGGGCGTCGTCGTCTCGGCAGTTGGCACGATCACGGCAACCCACGTGGTCTCGCAAACAGATGCTTCCAGCAATCCTGTAGACCTGACAAGTTTGACAGGAGACATCCTGATGGACTTCATTGACGCTGGCGCACACGCGGGCGTATTGACGCTTACGGCATCCGGCGGCAGCATCCTGGAAACGCCCACGGATGGGGAAGGCGACGTCGTAGCGGAAAATGCGGTGCTGCTGGCAGGGAACGCGATCGGGAACCAATTGGATACCTCTGATGGGCTGGACATCGACATTCGAACGCTGGAAGCGACAGGCGACACGGCCTTGTTTGACGCCATGGGCAATCTTGTCGTCACAGTGAACGTGACGACCTTGCTGGACGTGGATATTACGGGTGACCTGGAGGTCATATTGACCGGTCAAGGTGGCGGCGCCGTCAACGTGGCAGGCGAAAACACCGACCAGCTATTGGTCATCAATGACCGGGGGGACACGTCCAGTGACATCGCGATTGTTGGTGACGCGCATTCGTTTAGCGGTTTGATTGAAGGTGGAGCTGTTTTCACCCACTCGGATTTCGAAACGCTTACGGTGCAACTTGGCAGCGGCGACGACACCATCAATCTGGACGACATCGGAGGCGATGTGGCCTTGCTGACGGTCGACGGAAACCTGGGCGACGATACTTTCGACGCTCGACCGCTGAGCGAGACCCATCTGGTCGTCAATGGGAACTCGCCGATGACCACCGCGAATGCCGGAGACACTCTGAATCTTGATCTCACAGAGTTCTTGCGGCTTCAGTCGACGTTCTTACCTGAAGCCAATGACGTGCTTTCAACTCCAGGAAACAAGGACCTTGAATGGACGGGTATCGAGTCCTTCGTCGTGAACGATAGCCCGTTCGTTCCCGGTGATCTGTACGTCGAAGGAGGAGAAGGCGATGATCGTATCGTCTTTGCAGTTGCTTCCGGTGGAAAAATACTGGTGCAGGTCAACGATCTGGCTCTCGGCCCGTTTCATGTTCCAGGGTCTGTAGTTGTCTATGGGCGAGAAGGAGCAGATACGATTGTCGGCGCGGCAAATATCGATGTTGTTTTTGAGTTTCATGGGGGAAGCGATGATGATTATCTCGCTGGTGGACGCTATGACGACACCCTGTATGGACACGCGGGAAATGATGTGATTCTCGGTGCATCCGGAAATGACTTGCTGGATGGTGGTGATGACAACGACAAGATCGACGGCTACTTCGGCAATGATACGATTCGCGGTGGACACGGAATCGACGAACTGAGCGGCGGACATGGGGATGACAATATTGATGGCGGCGGGGAAAGCGATCGCATCGACGGACTTGAAGGTGATGACTTGCTCCGTGGCGGCAGCGGTGATGATACAATCAGCGGTGGCAACGGGGCGGATATCATTCTTGGTGAGTCTGGCGATGACCGCATGTTCGGGCGTGGGCATTCCGATATTATTTTCGGCGGACTTGGGTCAGATGACGTTCAAGGCAATGTGGGCGACGACATAATTAGTGGTGGTCGCACGCTGTTAACAGACAACCAGCTCATTGCTATTCGGAACGAGTGGGCCGTCGGCAATGACTTCGATACTCGAGTATCAAACGTACTTGTTGGCGGTGGAGATGCGGCTCCCCATCGAATCACCGATTTGCTGGAAGAAGACGGTAGTCCGGATGGTCTTATCGGGCACAACGGCCGTGACCTCTATATCACACACGGCCTTGATTCGGTGTTCGGCGTCCGTTCCGAAGACGGTACGACAACCCTGGTATAGTCGGCGCGACTGGTAGGACGCGCATCGAAAGTGCGACTCGCGAAACACGAGGGCACGGTTCTGACAGATTTTCGGGCCGGGTGCGGGTGAGGTTTTAGGGGCTGTTCCGGCTGAATTGCCCTCAGTGCCGTTTCTTAAGCAGTGTTGCAGATGCTCTCGATTACTTAAGTATGCGATGTCCTCAGTGCCGATCGAATGATGTTCATCCCAGCCGGTCCGGAAGCCGGAAGCTCCCGTTCTGGGCCTCGCTCTTTCTCGCGGCGCTTCGCTGCCATTACTGCAGTTTCCGATTCAAGTGACTGCGTCTTCCCTTTCGCGGCTGATTTCCGGAATGCAGCCGGTTCATGGCGACTGGCATATTTTTTTTGCAAAATGGCATGCCGCGGCGACAGGCGGACGATCAAGTGCTTGCCGCTGGTGGGCTTTTCTGCCGCTTCTTTGCAGGGAATAACTTTCCACTTCACCACGATTGATCTTATAATAACCAAAAACCTCCTGTGGAGAATGATCCAATGCGACGTATCTTTATCGTGTTTGCGACAGCTGCCGTGTTCGGCTTGTTGGTCTCTTCGAATTCCCCCGCCGCCGAAACCAATCCACCCGATGTGGCGCAGATGGTGGCCAAGGCGATTAACTTCCTGCATACCAAGGGGCAGGACGAAGATGGTTCGTACAGCAAGTTTGCGGGCCCTGGCGTGACGGCACTGGTGACGACGTCGATCTTGAGGAACGGGCGTTCTCCCGACGATCCCAAAGTTGCCGACAGTCTGAAGTACCTGGAGTCCTTTGTGCAGGACTCGGGGGGCATCCATCAGAAAGATTCGCTCTATCGCAACTACGAAACCAGTTTATCGGTGCTCGCCTTTTCCGCGGCGAACAAGGATGGACGTTACGACCAACTGCTCAAGCGCGCGGACGCCTTCCTCAAGGGAAATCAGTGGGACGAAGGAGAGAGCATTGATTCGTCCGATCTGGCCTATGGCGGCGCGGGCTACGGCAAACACGGCCGTCCCGACTTGTCGAATACCAACTTCCTGATCGAAGCCTTGAAGGAGACGGGGAACGACGCCGATAGCGAAGCGATCCAGCGAGCGCTTGTTTTCGTTTCGCGTTGCCAGAATCTCGAGACGGAACACAACACCACGCCGTTCAGCACCAAGGTTCGCGACGGCGGTTTCTACTACACGCCGGCGGCCGGTGGCACCAGCCAGGCGGGAACGACCGAGAACGGCGGCCTGCGCAGCTACGGCAGCATGACCTACGCGGGCTTGAAGAGTCTGATCTACGCGGGCGTTGGCCCGGATGACCCGCGCGTCAAGTCGGCTTACGAATGGATCCAGAAGAACTACAAGCTGGATTCGAATCCCGGCATGGGAACGTCCGGTCTCTATTACTACTACCACACCTTCGCCAAAGCGCTCACTGCCATCGGCGACGACCAGATTGTCGATGCCGCCGGCAACAAACATGATTGGAGAGCGGAATTGATTGCCGAGCTGGCCGCGCGCCAGCAGGAGAACGGTTCGTGGGTGAACGACGATTCGCGCTGGCTGGAAGGCGATCCGAACCTGGCCACCGGTTATGCCTTGCTGGCTTTGGCGTATTGCCAGGCGAAGTAGGCGGCGTGGGACCGCGGTGCGTCGCCCGCGGTTTCCCGGCGCGGCGGTTGCCTTTTAAGATGGTGGGCGAGCGGATATACTGAGTGGGAGTTGTATGGACACTTTTCCTGCTGGCCTCTCGCGCGCGATGGCGATCGCGCTTCCGAATACACATGCCCAAATACGTTGTGCGCTTTGGATCGATGCGTTCGCTGGGAGTCTTTGGGACTCGCGGCAGCGAAACGTATCAACGTAACGACCGCGTTATCGCGCGGACCAATCGGGGTCTGGAAGCGGGAACGGTACTGTGCGATGCCACTGACGATGCGGTGACCTGGCTGAAGGACCCGGCACACGGTCAGATCTTGCGGAAGATGTCGCCCGAAGACGTAAACGAGCTTGGGCACATCAAGCAAACCGATCGCGAGAAGTTCAAGATCTGCCAGAAGTACGTGGCCGAATCCAAGTTGCAGATGCAACTGGTCGATATTGAGCACGTTTTTGGTGGCGAAAGAATCGTCGTCTATTACCTGGCGGAACAGCGAGTCGACTTTCGCGAGTTGGTCAAGCAGTTGGCTGGTGAATTCCAGACACGCATTGAGATGCGCCAGATTGGCGTTCGCGACGAAGCGAAACTGCTGGCGGATTACGGGGATTGCGGGAAACCGGTCTGCTGCAACACGCATTTAAGCGAAATGCCGCCCGTTTCCATGAAAATGGCCAAGCTGCAAAAAGCGACGCTCGACCCAACCAAGATCTCCGGACGTTGCGGACGACTGAAATGCTGTTTACGCTACGAGTACGACACCTACGAAGAAATGCAGAAGGAACTGCCGCGGATCGGTGCCGACATTGTCACGAACAATGGGCGAGCGCGTGTGTTGGGCCACGAGATCCTGGCGCAACAGCTGCTCGTCGAAACCGAAGATCACCGCCGGATGCTGATCGACGCGCGCGAGGTGCTTTCCGTCATTTCCAAAGGTTCGGCCAATTCCAAAGGTAACAGGTAGCAGCATGTCCGAGATGACTCGCCGGCTCATTCAACTTCTCCGCGACGATACGCGATTCAAGTTGGAAGCGTACCAGTTCGTCCGCGAGGCCCTGGCGTACGCTCACGACGTCTTGGGACTTGGGCAGGCTGCGCAGGCTTCCCGTGATGCGGAACCGCTCGAAGCGCATGTCACGGGGCAGGAATTGTGCGAAGCGATCCGCGAATACGCGATCGAACAGTATGGCTTCATGGCCAAGGTCGTTTTGAATAGCTGGGGCATTCATTGTACGGGTGATTTTGGCGAAGTGGTGTACAACTTGATCCTGATCGGCCTGATGAAGAAGTCGCCCACGGACGTTCGCGAAGACTTTGACGACATCTATGATTTTGATGAAGCGTTTCGGGTTAATTTCCAGATCACGCTGCCGGACGAAGCCAACTCCTGAATCAACGAACCGCCGATGGCCAAGCAACCCCCGTCGAACCAGCAAGCCGAACGGAAGTTTGTTGCCGATCCGCGCCAGCCAAGCCGCCTGTTGCTGGTCGTGAGCTCGCTGTTGCTGGTGGGCTGGATCCTTTACTTGTGTTCCCTAGCGCTGAGGTAGACCATGTCTGTGTGCCGATCATTTCAATTCCTGCTGGTGCTGGTGGCAAGCCTTTGCGCTGGTTGTGATGCCGGGACCTACGGCCAACGCGTCCAGGAGTCCTCCAACGGCATCCGTGCGAACCAGCCGGCGCCGGCACCGCAACCTGCCGCCGACGCGGACGCAGCAGAAGCGGACTCCGAAGAAGCGGAAGAAGAACCGGTAGGAGAGCCAGCAGCACAACCGGACGAGGCCGCACCGGCTGAATGACGAGCTGGTCCCAAGACTTGACCTGGAATCATGATCCCCGCGCGACTGGTAACGGAGCTTGCCACGCTTGCCATACCTTCGGTTGGGATCATCGCCGCGTAATCAGGTCGTCGCCATTGGGAGTGTAAGAACCTCCCCAGCCGCCGATACCGTAGAACTCGGTACTGAGCAGCTTCGGAATCAGGCTGAGCGGCGCTCGCCGACTGCCGCGCAGGCGTTTCAGGATGTCCCGAATCAGCCGGGCCGTGTGCCGGAAGGCATGGGTTGCCGACGGATGAAGCTGAACGTAGTACACCCGATGCGCTCCGTATCCGCTCACGGTAATTTGTGCAAAGCTGGCGCGGGTGAGTTGCCCGGCTTCGAGTTCCCAGCCGACGGCCCAGTATCCCAAATTACGGGTGACCACTCGCCGGGCCGGAATGTTGGTCATGGGACGCTTATTGTTGTCGCAAATCTGGACTCGAATCATGTAACGATGTTCTTCCGAGGCCGCGTCAGGATCGTTAACGCGACCGGCAACAACACAATTATGCTCTGGCATGGAAGTGCCTCCTCGCTGGCTGGTTGATGACGATTGTGATATTCACGTTTTCGATCGATCGACCGAGGAGTTGCGTGATTTCAGCCGAGTGATTTCTCGAGTGTCCGCCGAAGGCATGCTTCAAGATCAACTTCGGCATTTGGCTGTTATGCCGCCAATGATGAACAGGAGCACACAGAGCCAACAGAGTATCCTCTCCGTGGGCTCCCTTACCTCCTTCTCCATCACTCCTTCACGCGGCAAAGATCTGAAATACGGAAGAGATTTTCGAGTTGTTGCGTGTCTAGACCGCGGTGCAAACGGCGGGGATTCCACGGCGGGTGAGTGCGGCGGCAATGTCTGCCTGGTGCCGCTCGGAGAACTCGATCGCCATCGCCCGGGCCGTGTCGCGAATCTGCTGCGGTCGTTTCGCGCCGCACAACGCGGCCGTGATGCCAGGCTGCTGGATTGCCCAATGGATGGCCAGCTGCGCGACCGTGCAGCCGATATCGTCGGCAATCGCGTGCAGGTCTTCGACAAAGTCCATGTTCCGCTGCCATTCGTCCCCTTGGAACATGGGGTACTTCGCGCGGCCATCGCCAGGCGCGAAGACGTGATCGCGAGTCAGCTTTCCGGCCAGTAGGCCTTTCATCAAGGGCCAGTACGGACAAACGGAAACACGCTGTTCCCTACACCAGGGCAACGTATCGATTTCGATCTGCCGTTGAAGCATGTTGTACGCCGGTTGCATGGCCGAAATCGGGCAGACGGCTTCGAACGCTTGTAACTGGCCGAGATCAAAATTGGAGACGCCGATCGCGCGCGCCTTGCCGGCCTGCATGATTTCCAGCAGCGCGCCCGCGGAATCCTCCAGCGGCGTATGCGGATCGGGGGCGTGCAGGTAGAGCAATTCCACCATGTCGCGGTTCAAGCGGCGGAGGCTCTCGTCGACCTGGCGGCGCAGCGTCTCGGGACGCCCGTCGATCACTCGCTTGACCTGCGCGTCCCAGGCGATGCCGCACTTGGTTGCAATGACCACGTCGTCGTGCGCCGCGGTGGCTTCGCCGACCATCCGTTCGCTTTCCCCGTCCTGTCCGTAGCAGTACGCCGTGTCGAAGAAATTGATGCCGCTGGCCAATGCCGCCTCGAGTGTCGCGCGGCTTGCTTCCTCGGTCACGTCAAGGCTGGTCATGCCCGCAATCGGCCAGCAGCCCAGCGCCACGGGGGAAACGTACATGTCGGTTTGGCCAAGTTGTCGACGTTGCATCATCGGAAGCAGCTTTCGGTTGGGTGGTGCGCGGCGAATCAGAACGGGCCGAGCCTCTCGGGCGTAGGGCTCATGGTAAACACACTGGCATCAAAGGCTTGCTTGATCAGCGTATCCTTCAAATCGCGGTGATCCGCGCTGTCCCAGAGGTTGTTGTATTCGTCCGGATCCGTCGCCAGATCGTACAATTCGCCTGCATCAATGCCATGATAAATAGCGATCTTCTTGTCCGCGGTCCGCCACATCGTGCCGTAGCTGCGGTGATGTGTCCAGGCGTTGTAGTATTCGCTGAACACCCCATCGCGATGATGATGCGGGTCGGCCCGTCCCGTGCAGATTGGCAGCAGCGAGCGGCCTTGAATGGCGGCGGGTGTGGGAACGTTCGCGATATCCAGCAATGTCGGGACGATATCAACCAGTTCAACGAGTCCGTCGACGCGCAGGTTCTCTTGCAACCGACCGGCCCAAGAAAAGATCAGCGGCACATGGACGGCGGCGTCGTAAAAGTAGGGTCCCTTCATGTAGATCCCGTGATCGCCCAACATTTCACCGTGATCCGACATGAAAATGAAAAACGTGTTTTCCAGCTGGCCTGTCTCGTCCAGCATCCGCAGCATGCGGCCGACCTGGTCGTCGATCAGCTCCACCATCGCATAGTACGCCGCCGTCACTCGCCGGCGATCGTCATCCGTCATGGCGCCGGAGTGAAAGTAATCCGGTTCGTTGTGCGCCCATTCGGCGTCGAGCTGCTGGTAGGTTGGCTTGTTGTGGAGTTCGCCGTCGCGGCGTCTGGGTAACGGCATGTCCGCCGCGTTGTAGCGGGCGAGGTATTCTGCCGGCGGATCGAACGGATGATGCGGGTCGAAACAGTTGAACGAAAAGAACCACGGTCGATGCGTGTTCGCGCGCATAAAGTCGCAGGCCTTTTCCGCACACCATGTTGTCTGGTGGAACTCAGCCGGAACCCCCGCGCGGACGTACGGTGAAGCATCGGGAGGATACAATTCGTTCCACGTCTTGCCTTGTTTGGCCAGCCACTGCGAATAGGCGTTCTCGGGCCAGTCGGGAGGCGGATGATGCGACCAGTGAAAGTCGTCGTAGCCGTCGTCGATTCGTGTTTCCACTTTCCCATCCGAACACGACGCTAAATGCAATTTGCCGGCCAGGCCGCAGTGATAACCGCGGTCCTTCAGCAACCGGCTGATCAGCCGTTCGTGAGCGGGCATGGCCTGTCCATTCTGGCGGCAGCCCGTCGTGCGCGGATAGCGGCCCGTCAAAAACGATGCGCGACTGGGAGTACAAACCGGGCTCTGGCAATAGGCCTGAGTAAACGAGACGCCAGCGGCCACCAGTCGATCGATATTCGGCGTCCGTATGCGGTCATTCCCCAAAGCGTGGATGGTGTCGTAACGCTGCTGGTCGGTGCAAATCCACAGGATGTTTGGAGGTGTCATCGGTGATGGAAGAAAGCGTTCTGGTGATCGTCGTCGGACGGAACCAACAGTCTACCACATCTCCCACACCGCCCGTAGGGCATGCTCTGCATGACACGAACACGCGATCAAGCCGCCTGGCGTACGCTTGGCGCACCGAGCGTATTGAGCATGTAATTGGCTGCCGTCTGCGAAGCACCGCCATGAGCCAGCGTTTGCTTGAGCTCCGCCAGGTAGGCTTGCCGCGACTGGTACGAATCCGCCGAGCTCAACCAATGCACGATGTGACTTGCCAGCTGCTCGGTCTTGTCTTCGTAGGTGAGGTATTCCGGCATGGGCACCTGATCGGCGCCTTCCGCATGGGGATCAAAGTAGCCGGCCACACCGTCGAAGCGGTCGTCACACGCCAGCAGGTTGACCAGCGTGATGTACTTGACTTTGATCAAGAACGTCGTTGTCAGCAGGTGTCCCCAGCGAGGGACGGCATAAAGAATAACCGACGGTTTTGTATGAAACAGCAGTTCCAGCGATACCGATCCGGAGCAGGCCAGGCAGCAGCTGGCCAGATGGATCAGTTCGGCGGTCCGTCCCACAAAGACGTCTGCGTCAACGTCGCCTGCCGCGATCATGTCTCGCGCGGTCCGGGCATGCGCGTCACTAAAGCTGGCGACTGCAAAGCGAACATGGGGAACCTGTTGCTGGATCCGCGCGGCCGCCTGCAAAAAGCTCTCCAGGTTATTCGCCACTTCCTGGGTTCGCGAGCCGGCCAGGATCGTCACCAGCGGTCGCGGATCCGCCGCGTACTCGTTCAGGAAGGCTGAGTCGAGCTGCTGGTTTTGCAGTTCGTCGAAGTAGGGATGGCCGACGTAGTGTGCATTACAACCTCGTTCGCGATACCATTCCGCCTCGAACGGCAACTTGCAGAGTACGTGATCGACCAGGCGTTTCATCTTCTTGACACGCCATCCGGCCCAAGCCCACATTTGGGGCGCTCCGTAATAGAAGACCGGGATTCCGTGCCGCTTTGCCTTCCGGGCGATCCACCAATTGAAGCCGGGATAGTCGATCAGCACCACCGCATCGGGGTGGTGTTCCGCGAAATAGCGATCGGCTCGCTTTAAGAGGGCATAGAACTTATGAATATTCAGGATTGCCTGTAGAAAGAACATGACCGCCAGTTGCGTCAGGTCTTCGTGCAGATCGCCGCCGGCGGCGGCCATCTTGGGCCCGCCGTAGCCCACGCACTCCAGATTGCGGTCGCGTTGCTTGAGTGCACGAATCAAGTTCGCTCCGTGCAAGTCGCCACTCGGTTCGCCGACAGAAAAGAATATTTTCATCGCAGTCTGTTCAGTATAGCGCACGTCTTGTGAAAACAGCCTTAGTTGGACAGCACCAAGTCCGGTCGTCCTACAAGCACGAAGCGCAAGCGAGTGTGTCACCTGCGTCCAAATACACTTGCTCGCGCGGCGTGCAGGTATTCTCGCGGACACCCGCAAAGGTGGCGTTGTCCCGTGAGGATCGCCCGCAACGCGTTCCGCGCTACGAGCGGCGGGAAAGTATGGCATAATGCCCGCTTTCTCCCCAGTGCAATCCGCACGCTAGCACAGCGGCAGAATATGTTACTTCAGCGATATTTACTCATTTGGCTGGTGATCTCCTCGTGGATTGCTTTCCAGTGGCCGTCTACCTGGTGGGATCCGTTCCTTCGGACGGCGCCGTATCTCAAGTACATGATCACAGTCACCATGTTTGCGATCGGCATGATGCTGCCGCGTGACGAAGTGAATCTGGTGATTCGCCGCTGGTACTCCGTACTCGGAGGAACGGCGATCCAGTATCTCGCGATGCCGGCTTTGGGGTACCTGGTAGGACGCGCGTTTGGGTTCGAGGGCCCTTATCTCATCGGCATGGTCATGGTCGGCTGCGTTCCAGGCGCGATGGCCTCCAACGTGTTGACGATCAACGCCGGCGGAAACGCCAGCTACTCCGTCAGCCTGACGACGATGGCCACCTTGGTTTCGCCGTTGGCGGTACCATTAGCGCTGGCTTTGACCTTGGGCGCCGAATCTCCCGAGCAGAAGGCGATCCTGATGGATTCCGCCGTCTTCACCTTGTGGTCCGTGGTCGTTCCGGTCGTCGTCGGACATGTGCTGGCGCGGTGGACGCCGGACGCGGAACGGCACTATCGCCATATCGGCCCGCTGATCGCCAACCTGGTTATTCTGTGGATCATCGCCGTTGTCGTGGCTTTGAATCGCACGCAGCTGAGCAGTACACCGGCGAGCATGATGGTGGCGCTACTATGCGTGAATGCCGGCGGCTACGCGGCCGGCTTCACCGGAGGGCTCGGCTTGCGATTGCCGGACGGCATGCGGCGGGCGCTGACGCTGGAGGTCGGCATGCAGAACGCGGGGCTCGGGGCGACGCTGGCCAGCCATCTGTTTCCCGATCAGCCAGAAACCGCCATTGCCCCCGCGATGTACACATTTGGTTGCATGCTTACGGGCACGATCCTGTCGCGACTCTGGTCGCTCCGCGGGGTACAAGAATGTGAAAAGTCGTCGAGTTCCTCGGAATGACGGCATAATCGCCTACACATCACCTGTAACGTCAGATAGCATGGAGGAATGTCACGCCATTGCTTGACTCGCTTCTGGTCGATTGCCGTCATGCTGACGTGCACGGTTCCTGCGCGCGCCGCGGAAACCGATCAAATGATCGCGCACGTTCGCAGTGTCTTCAAGCAGTTTTCGCCCAGCGACCTGGAACGTCGGCAGACGCTGATCCTGATCCGCCGCTTGGGTGACAAGCGGTTTGCGGTCCGCGAAGCCGCGATGAACCAGTTACTGCTGCAACCGGTGCTGCCGATCGCAGAACTGGAACAGGTCGTGGCGGGGAGCGATGCCGAACGCCGCGCCCGCGCAGCGCTTATCCTGGAACGCCGTGCGCACGATCATGGCCAGCAGTTTTTGCGCAGCGCATTCCATGCGATCAGCCAGTATTATCTCAAGGGGCTGGCGGCCGACGTCATCGACGCCACCGTCCACATTCGGGACGATTCGGTCTGGAACACGGTGACCGCGGCCTTAACGGCGACGGCGGAAAGCGACGACGTCGACCTGCTGCGCGGAGCGATTGCCGACCCGCGACCGCGAATGCGAATCGCGGCGGCGCGGGCGTTGTTGGCCCTGTTGCACGAAGACGCAATCGCCGACTTGCTTCCGCTGCTGGAAGACGAAGACATGCACGTACGCCTGGAGGTGGCGCGTGCCCTGGCGGATCTGGGCGAGCGTGCCGCGCTCGAAACGCTGGTGGAGCTGCTGGACGCTCCGCAACTGCGAATTCGCTGGCACGCCATTCAGACGCTGCGTGGTGTCAGTCGCCGGAAATTCGACTATTCGCCAGCGCATGAAGAAGAGCAACGCCGTGACGGGATAGCCCAATGGCGAAAATGGCTGGAAAGCGAAGGCCAGACCGCCAAACTGTATTTCCCCGTGCAGGTGGCCGCGGAGCAATTATTGTTCAACGGCAAGGACATGGACAACTGGGTCTTCTTTGTGGACAACGCCGTCGTCGATCCGGATAAGACAGACGAGTTCTGGTCCGCGGACGACGGCGTGCTGACGTTCGAGCCCTTTTACGGCTACGCCCGCACGCGCGAGGAATACTTGAACTATCGTTTGTCGCTCGAGTACCGTTGGCCGGAAGGAAGTACCACGGGTGATGGCGGCATACATATTTTTCAAACCGGCCCCGATTCGGTGCGGCCGACCTGCCTGGAAGTGCAAACGCATTGCGGGAACGCCGGCGACTTTTATCGGATCGGGAGTTTTCAAGTGGCAGCGGGTGGCGAGTTGCGGACGGGGGTGCGCAGCCGTCTGCAGGAGAGCAGCGAAAAACCGATCGGCCAGTGGAACAAACTCGTCATTCAAGTCACTTCGGGTGTCGCCACCGTACACGTCAACGACGTCCTGCAAAACAAGGCCACCGGCTGTCCTCAAGACCCCGGCGCCATCGCCTTTCGCGTCGAACGCTATTCCTTCGACGTCCGCGACCTGACCCTCCTGCCACTCGATTAGAGCGCATCGATACCCAATTGCTGGAACAGGAAGGCGAAGGTATCGACGGTTTCGTCGATCCGTTCGTCCAGCGAGAGGTCGGCGCCGTGGCCGGAATTGGCGCTGGTGCGCAGCAAAATCGGCGCGGCGGAGGCCGTTGCGGCCTGTAACCGCGCGGTCATCTTGCGCGATTGCATCGGATCCACCCGCGGATCATTCTCGCCCGTTACGAACAGCACGGCCGGATAGCGGATGCCGTCTCGCACGTTGTGGTAGGGCGAGTAGCCCAACAGCGCGTGGAACTGCGCTTCGTCCTGGACCGTGCCGAATTCCGTCACGTTGAAGGCGCCGTTGGCCGACAGCTCGACCCGCAGCATGTCGTAGATGCCGACCCCCGCGACCACGGCCTTCATCAACTCGGGATGCTGCGTCAGGACGGCGCCCATCAGCAGTCCGCCGTTGCTGCGCCCCATGGTGGCGAGTCGTTCTGGTTTTGTGTACTTGCGGTCGATGACATGTTGCACGGCTGCCGCGAAATCATCGAAGACGTTTTGCTTGTTCGTCAGGTTTCCCGCGCGATGCCACGCGTCGCCGAATTCACCCCCGCCGCGCAGGTTGGCGATCACGTAAACGATTCCGGCATCCAGGTAGATTCGCTGCAGTGGTTGAAAGCGGGGAGACAGATTGATGCCGTAACCGCCGTAGCCGTACACCACACAGGGGTTGTTGCCGTCCAGCTTGATACCCGGGGGCATGATGATGTTCAGCGGGATCTTCGTGCCATCCTTGGACGTCGCGAATTCACGCACAACCACAGCGTCTCGCAGCGAAACGGGAGAATTCGTATCGATCGGCAGCTTCGTGCTCGATTGCAGGTTCGCGTCGAAGTAGTAATAACCGTTTGGTTCGACATACGAGACGTTGCCGAAAATCAAATCGTCACCGGCCATGGGAAGGATATCGTGTACCGTTGCGACATCCGGCTGCCGCGGCGCGGCCAACGGTTTCCCGGTGTAATCGAAGCGGCGGATCTCGGAGGGTCCGCCGGTCTGATAGACAACGTAGATCGAATGGTCCATCGGGACCACCGTCCGTTCCCCCCAGAACGCTTCGCCGCTGGTCACGATTGCGTCGTCGGTCTCTGGGATCAAGGTCGGAGCGGTGGTGACGTCGAGTGTTCTTGAATCCACTCGCAGGATCTTGCCGCGGGGCGCGTCTTTGAGCGTAACCACGAACAGGTCGTCGGTGGGACCGAACACGGCTTGGACGGTGCCATCGTCAAAGCGGCTGAACTGCCGCCATTCGCCCGCCGCCGAACGCAGGAAATGCGCGAACTTGCCGCCGTCTCCTTCCTGAACCGTGGCCAGCAACCGGCTCCTTTCTTCGTCCACGACCAGTTGGATTTCCGCGATTTGCGGCAGGCCTTTCCCGAACTCGTAGCGATCCGCTTCCGGGCTGGTGCCCAGCTCGTGGTAGTATACATGCTGGTACACGCTGATATCGTCCGGATCTGCGGGATGAATCTTGAAGTGCCGGGTGTAATGGAATCCGCTGCTGTCCGCACTCCAGGCCAGGCTGCCGCCGGCGGTGCCGCTGTTGACATTGGGGATCGGCTGTTCGATCTGCTCTCCGGAACTCGTGTCATAAATGTAAAGTGTTCCCATCTCGCTGCCACCCGACGACAAGCTGACGGCGATGCGCTGTCCATCGGGCGAGACGCGGTACCAATCGATGGTTGTCTTGCCTTTCGGATCGATGACGTTCGGGTCGACCAGGATGCGTTCGGACGAAAGGTCGTCGTAAGCATCGCAGCGGACGATGAACGACTGTTGCTTGGGAGGTTGCCGCTTCATGGCAAACAGACGCTCGCCCCGAAAGGCCAGCTCCCAGTAGCTGGACGACTCGTCCGCCAGGATTTCCGTAACGCGAGTGCGGAGGCGGTCGACTCCGGGACACTTTTTCAGCCAATCGCGCGCATGCTCGTTTTGACCCGCGCTCCACGCTTTGACGGCTGGGTCATCCCAGTCTTCAAGCCAGCGGTAGTCTTCCTGCACGGTCACTCCGTGATAGGTATCGGTAACCGTTTGACGTCGCGCGACGGGAGGATCTGCCAGCAAGGTTGTAGCTCCAAGTAAGAGGGAAATCGGAATGAGACAATGGATGCAATTCATGTGGTGTTGTCGCCCGCGATGGGAACCTGGGGTTGTTCGTTTTCACTCGCAATCATCGCCGTGCGTCGTTGACGTGCCTGGCGCTGCCACGCGGAACGGAAAGATCCATGTTTACGCGCGGCCGTGCAAGTATACTTTGGTGATGGAGACCTTTCCTGAAAAGCAGACATCCACGTCGCAGCGCGGCCGCCGCGGCCGCTGCTGGTAGTTCGAGCGATAGTGAAACCTGCCATCAACCGATTTATAATCCACTTTGAGCGGGTGGGGGTCGAGCGGGCAGAAGACCAATTCGGGTAACCGATCGGTTTTCGTGATGGTTGCCGGGAGATTGACGTTCCAATAGGCGCCGACCGGCGCGGGGCGCGCGAACAGTTCGCCCAGGACGTAGGCGGCCACTTCCGCAGTACGCTGCCAGTCGAGCGCATGATCGGGTGCCAGATACTGCGACAGGGCGATGGCCGGCTTGTCCAGCAGCGCGGCCTCGCGCACCGCGGCGACGGTTCCGGACATGTAAATGTCGACGCCCAGGTTACCGCCGTTATTAATTCCCGAGATTACCCAATCACTCGGCAATGCGGCCGCCAGTACGCCGACGCGGACGCAATCGGCCGGTGTTCCGTCCAGCATGTAGCACTGTGGCCCGGTTGGAATCAGGGCCAGTCCCCGATCGAGCGTCACTTGGTGACTGCAGCCGGAAATAGGGTGCTGGGGAGTGATGACTGTGGATTCGCCGAAACTCGCCACGGCGCGCCGTAACGCCTCCATTCCCGGCGCGTCCGTTCCATCGTCGTTGGTAAGTAGAAGCTTCATACTGTTCCATACATCAGTATTGCTGCATCGGTTGCCACGGTCGTGGTGTTCGAATCAGAATCGATGCCAGCAGCATTCTAAGCGGGGTGGCACCGGGATGACACGGTCGAACCTGGACTTCACCGTTATTTTTCCAAGACTTCGCATTGCCAAGCTCGCCATTGTTTTTCTGGCACTGCCTGGCCGTTTCGGATGAGGCCGCGGCATGGCTAGCCCATTTCCCCAAAAATCACGCCGATCTTGGCGGTTGAAATGCTTGCGTTCACCAACAGATCGGCTATCGTAACAATAGCCGCCTATTGTAATTACAAGGTTCGTGCCGGGATCCAGGATGCTCATTGCGGTCGTCAATTCTGTTCAGACTTTTGGGCCAGGCAAGTCTTGATCAAGAGCACGCGATCGCAGTCGGGCACGGTCCTGTTGCGGCTGTCCCCGAATTGTGAGCGGCAAGGAACTCGCCGCGGGCGGTTCGCGGAGGACCGGAGGCTCGTGCCTTGTGGTTCTCGAAATCGGATTCCGAAATCAAGTCAAGTGACAGCGCCCCATGCGTGCCCGGCAATGGTTCCGCGGTTGCGAATGGTCAATGGCGCCATGGTCAATAGGCACTACTTCAAGAGCATTCCGCAGATTTCGCCATTAAAGGAAAGTTTGATATGGCAACGGTGCTGGTTGTCGACGACTCGCCAGTCGATCAAAAACTGATCGGTGGGCTACTCGAAAAGGCACAGAACATAGACGTCATCTATGCCGCCAACGGCGAAGAAGCCATGCTGAAGGTTCACGAGTCGGCTCCGGACCTGGTCTTGACCGACTTGATCATGCCCGGCATGTCGGGTCTGGAACTGGTGGCTGAAGTCGTGAACTCCACGTCCTTGATTCCCGTGATCCTGATGACGGGCAAGGGCAGTGAAGAGATTGCCGTGGAAGCGTTGAAAGCGGGCGCGTCCAGTTACGTTCCGAAAGGCAAGCTGGCTCATCTGCTGGTCGAAACTGTCGAAAACGTACTCAGCGTTTCCATGGAGGAGCGCACGCAATTGCGTTTGATGGATTGCATGACGCGCAACGAGTGTTCGTTCCGCCTGGATAACGATGATGCCATCATTCCACCCCTGATCAGCTACCTGCATCGTTGCGTGCGGAGTGTGGGTCTGTGCGACGAAACCAATGGCGTCCGTGTCTGCGTGGCTTTGGAAGAAGCCTTGCGAAATGCCCTGCACCATGGGAATCTGGAACTGGACTCGTCCCTGCGGGAGGATAACGGAGTACTTTACAATAACTTGTTTGATGAGCGCCGCCAGTCCGAACCTTTCAGCAAGCGGCGAATCTTTGTGGATGTGGATATTGATCACGACCAGGGGCGTTTCGTCATTCGCGACGAAGGTCCTGGCTTCAATCCAAACGATTTGCCAGATCCCACCGACCCGGCCAACCTGGAAAAAGCCACTGGCCGCGGTCTCCTCTTGATGCGTACTTTTATGGACGAAGTTGCTTTTAACGATACCGGAAATGAAGTCACGATGATCAAGCGGTGTCCCCAATAAAACCATACAGCGAGCCGACCCACCAGCTATCCCCTAGCGAGAATCACGACATGGAACCGAATGAAGTCATCACCAGCCAGCGCGAGGGCGGATTGATAACCGTCGTCCCATTGAAGCGTATCACCGATTTTCCGGAATCGGAGGTCCAGGAGCAGTGCGAAGGAATTCTGGAGCAAATTGAGAATCCGAATATCGAGACGGTGATCCTGGACATGTCCGCCGTTTCCTATTTCGGTTCGACCATGATCAAGTGGATGGTTTCCGTCTGGAAGAAACTCCGCGATCGCCAGGGCAAGTTCATTGTCTGCAATCTCTCGCCTGTGGGGCTCGAGATCCTGGAGACGGCCCGCTTCGACAAGATCTGGAGCATCGCCAAGTCGAAATCCGACGCCCTCATGATCGCTCGCGGAGAGAAAGTGGGTTCGTAGTCCAACCCGGGAGCGAGTCAGAAAAAGCTTCCGCACGTGGGATGTTTGCAGCGTACCTGTTTAATGGAACAGGAGGCAGCCCACCGCCGAAGCTGGTTTGAATTTTTTTGTTTCCGGCCAGATACGGCTCGACGCGCTGATGGTCTTGCCGGCATAGTGGAAGCGGCCAGCGCCCTACGCGGGCTTGGGTAGCTTTCGATATCTCTTTCCCCCGGGCTCGCTCGAGCGCATCTCCGAGCTTTTCTTGCCGGTTTTCGGAAATAGTTTTGCGGATGCTCGCACGAATCATCGGAGGCTTCTGGCAGCCTGGTTCTGCGAGTCGGCTGGAAGATTCGCGGTAACTGGTTCCGCCGCAAGGGTTTGACAACATTCTTGCGGGCGGTCAAGATAATCCCTGAAACTCTTGGGAACTCGCCATCGGCGGCGCGCGTCATGACATTGGAGCAGATGTGAAAGAGGATGCACCACGGATCAAGGCCGCACTTGAAGGGGATTCCCGTGCCTTTGAGGCATTGGTGCGCAGCCATCAAGACCGCCTCTACAATTCAATCGTGTACGTGATTGGTTGTCGAGCGGAAGCGGAAGACGTCTGCCAGGAAGCATTCATCCAGGCATACCTGAAACTAGATACCTACCAGGGCAAGAGCCCGTTTTATTCGTGGCTTTACCGGATTGCTTTCAATTTTGCCATCAGCCGATTGCGCCGGAAGAAGGTCGAGGTGTCGATTGAAGCAGCGCGCGAGGCGGCGGGGGTCGAGCCGTTTGACGAAACCGAAAATGCCGAAGAGCGACTATTCCGCGAAGAGCGAGCGCAGTTGGTGCATGAGGCCTTACAGGAGTTGAGCGAGGAACATCGGGGTGTCATGATCCTGCGTGAAATGGACGATCAATCTTATGACGATATTTCCGACATGATGGATATGCCGATCGGAACGGTCCGCAGCCGTATTCATCGAGCCAGGGGGCAGTTGAAAAACAAATTGAAGCGTTTACTGGCGGAAACGTTCGAAGAGTGAACCGTGTTTCGCCGCCGAGTTTTCCCGAAAGAAGTGCCATGCAGTTTTCAGAAGAATTAATCAGCGCTTACCTTGATGGCGAACTGGAGTCCGAACAACGGTCTGCGGTCGAGCGCGCCATTTCTGAAAACGACGAGTTGCGGCAATTCGTTGACGAATCGCGGTTGCTGCGCGCCGAATTGAAGTCGATGCCGCGCTTCTCGCTCGGGGACGATTTCGCGCGGCGTGTGATGCAGAACGCGCAACGCCGTCTGGAAGCGAATCCGGCTCCACCCGCTGCCAGCGACACGACCCCGACAAATTCAGCAACCACACGGAACTTCACCGCCATTGCCGGCGTGATTGCGGCGATCGCCGCCGTGCTGGTATTGGCGGCGCTGTTGACGCGCGACGGCGACCGTCCGGTCGCGGTCGGGACCCAAACGGCGCCGGCGGAATCGGCGGCTGGAGCGGTAGCGCGGGACGAAGCCTTGGAAGCACCCATGGACGATCGCGTCGCCGATCAGCCGGCGATATCGGCAGACGAACCGCTTGCTCCAGCACCGGTGGCAGTGCAGCGGCAGCTTGACCTTCCCACTGCGCCTGCGGAGCCAGCGCGGACCGCCGCGAAAGCCCATCCCTTGGCGGAGGCGCCTCAGGTGGAGGCCGAGGCGGCCGTAACCGCAGCCGCTCCCGATGCGGAAGTGAACAGGGCGAGTCGGCCCTTGCTGCAAAACGGACTTGCCGATTCAAAACAGGTACAACGAGCAGACAAGACGATCGTGGTGATGGTGACCGAGAAGGAATTGCGGTCCTTCAACCGCTTCCTGACAGCGCAGGATGTCCATTGGCCGAGCGAAGATGAGCAAGTGCCTGGCTCCAGTCGTTTGGCCGCGGGAAACGCACAGAATCGGCTTGCGGACGACACGGCGTACCTGGTCGAGGTCAGTTCACCACGGGCCAGCGAGTTGCTGCGGGCGGCTCAAGATAGTGGCTCGTTTGAGATCAACGTTCTTTCACAAGCGGCCCGGAGAAAGCTTGTCCCGGCGGCAGAAGCCCGGAACCAGATTGCGGCGAGTCCGCCGGCACCTTCGGCAGCGCCGGTTCCTGCCCAGCCGTTGGCAGTGGAACGCCGTCCCGAGGCAAAATCGTTTGGCGCGGATCTGAGTAGACGCTCGCGACAGCAAGCAGACTCGCCTGAACCCGAAGGTCGGCCCGTGGACAAGGCCAACGAAGTCGAGCGAGCGACGACCGAATTGAAGCGGCAGGCGCCAGCGTTGGCGCGGCGCATGTCCTCGAAGCAAGCCGGCGCTCTCCTGGAACAGATTGACGGCGCTACCCGCCCATCGAAGGAAGATGCCGACCACGTTGCGGCATTCGAGCCCACCACGCGGATTCTTTTCCTCGTACAAGGCGCCGTGCCTGCCGGGGTGGGGACCGAAGCCGCCGCGGCCGAAGCAGCCTCTGCGTTGCAAGAAGCAACTCCACAGGATTGAGCCAGCCCGGTGTGACCAACCTCAGGCGGGCTCCCCTCAATCGCCCCGGTTCCTGCATTTCGGCTCCAGGAGATGAGCTGGATAGCGCCGCGTCAGCGGGAATCCGCGTCAATACAAGCACGCAGCGCGAGCAAGTGTTTATTCAGTAGCAAGTGACCCACGAGATTCGCGTCACAGCGTCACGTTTGCGGGAAGCCGCGTCAATACGAGCACGCAGCGCGAGCAAGTGTGTCTTCAGACGTAGCTGACCCACATGAATGCTTTCGCTTTTTGAAGTTTCGCATTTCCTGAGTCCTGAAAGGAGGGCATTCGAAAGTCTAGCGTACACGACGTAGGAAGAATTCTCCTTCCACACGAGGCGATTTCTCCCCACCTCCCGGCCGCGATGGCATCGTGGTGCAAGCTCGGCCCCCCGCGCCCTGAGGAACGTAGGTCAAAGCTTAAGAAAACAACAATTACGTTCGCCGGGAAGTTCATGCATTTCGCCCAATATAGCACGCCCACCAGCCCAGGACCTTACATCGCGAACCCGATTCCAGTAAGATCGCCCGGTTTACGAACGATATCGCGGCTCCGCCAGTGGAAACTTGACCGCCAGCGATTACGATAAAGGGTTTCTCGATCCATCTTGCAGGTGAATGATGTCTGAAAAAGCTCCTTGGATTACCTACCGCCCGGAACTCAAAGTTTTGGATTGCACCATCCGCGACGGTGGTTTGATCAACAATCACCAGTTCTCGGATGAGCTTGTGCGGGCGGTCTACGATACGTGTGTCGAAGCGGGCATCGACTACATGGAAATCGGCTACAAGAATACGCCGCGACTGTTTCCCAAGGAAGAATTTGGACCGTGGCGTCATTGTGATGAAGAGGATCTGAACCGGGTCGTCGGAGATCACGATTCGGAACGGACCGGACTAAAGCTCTCAGCCATGGCGGACGCCACGAAGAGCGATTGGAAGACCCAACTGGTACCGGCCGACCAGAGTGTATTGTCGATGATTCGCGTCGCCTTCTACGCCCACCAGGTTTCTGAAGCCGTCGAAATGATAGAACATGCGCATAGCCTGGGATACGAGACGATGGCCAATCTGATGGCGGTAACGAACGTATCCGAAACGGAAATCGATACCGTGCTGGATGCCATTAAGCCGACGCCCGCCGGCACGATGGTCATTGTGGATAGCTTCGGCCACTTGTATCGCGAAAAGGTGGATATGTTGTACAACAAGTACGCCGCCGCGATGGAAGGAACCGGCAAAGAGATCGGTATGCATGCCCACAATAACATGCAACTTGCCTTTGCCAACACGCTGGAAGCGATCATCCTGGGCTCCAACCGCGTGGACGCCACGATGATGGGACTGGGCCGCGGAGCGGGCAACTGCCCGATGGAATTGCTGTTGGGCTTCTTGAGAAACCCGAAGTTCAAGTTGCGGCCCATCATTGGTCTCTTGCAGAATCACATCGAACCGCTCCGCGAAACCGTGGAATGGGGACCGCTCGTCCCATACAACCTCACCGGCCAGTGGAACCTGCATCCGCGGGCGGCCATGCAATTCCGCGCGGGCGAAGACAACCAGAACTATGTGAAGTTCTACGATTCGCTGGCCAGCGATATCTGAAGCGAAGCGGGACCGCGCGCGACGTGGAGCAGCGGTTGCCGGGTGATGCGTCGCAACTTGGGCGAGTTTCCGGTTGGCCCTGGTCGCGGTTTTCTTGACCCCCCACCGATTCTTGTCAAGCTGTAACGATTATGCGGCTTGCGCGGCCCGCGAATCGTTGTTTTGCGCACAAGCCGCACATTCGCGCCAACCGTCACCTCGCGCGATTCGATATTGAACAAGTACAGCTGTAAACTCTCCTCCTCAATCCGCTCAGCGGGGCTTGTTCTGCGTTGCACGGTCGCATTCGTTTCGGCCATTTTTTCTGGACGTTCGAATTGTCTATCGCGCCGTCGATTCCAAGCACTGCCGCGGAGTCCGTATGGTCACGCCCGTGATGGCGTGATCCGTGATCGATCCGAGTACGCACAATACGAATCCGTTGACCACCTTGAAGAAGATACTCAAACCGCCGGCAGCCGATTGCCAGGCGCTGCGCGCCTGGTTCGTCTGGACGTTGTTCGGCTGTCTTTGCCTGCCGTGCGAGGCCCAGGAGACGTCGCCGCTGTTTCAGGCGTTGCCCGAGACGATTTCGACGGCGGTCCCCCTGACATCCGCTCAGCGAGCCCCCGCGATTCGTCGCTTGCCACCCGCACCGGCCAGCGAACTGGTCGTGCCCGGTTGGATGAATACGGTGTCGCAGCCGATTCTGCCAAATCGACCCGCGCAGCGGCTGCACCTTCAGCAACTGATTTTCGACGCGCTGCAGTACTCGCTGCAAGTCAAGATCCTGGCGGGCGACACGCAGATCGAACGGACGGCCATCATGCAAGCCGACGCGCAGTTCGACTGGCGGGCCTTCGCGGAATCGTACTGGAACGACATCACCAATCCCACCGGCAGTTCGCTCACCACCGGCGGCCCACTGCAGTTTCAGAACCACCAGTTCACGTATGAGGCCGGTATTCGCCGCCAAAACCTGCTCGGCGGTCAGTTCGAGGCCAGCCAGCAGTTCGGGACTCAGAACACGAATTCGCAGTTTTTCATTCCACCGCAGCAGGGATCGACCGTGCTGACGCTTAACTATACACAACCGTTGCTTCGCGGCGCGGGACGCTTCTACAACGAACGCGCGGTCATCCTGGCGCAGGTCAATACCAGCGCCGTGACGCATGAGTTTTTGGCATCGCTGCAGCAGTCTCTAACGGAAGTTCAGGCGGCCTATTGGAATCTCTATTTCACGCGCGCCAACCTGTCGGCACAACGTGACTTGACGCGGCGCGCCGAGCAACTCGTCCAGCAACTCGAACTGCGAGAAAACGTGGATGGGACTCGAGACCAGCTGTTGCGAGCGTCCGCGGCGGCGGCGGCCCGTCAAGCAGGTTTGCTGCGCGCCGAGCAGGCCGTGGTCGATGCTCAGTCGCGGCTGCGCGAGCTGGTCAATGCACCCGCGCTGTTCGAGTTTTCCTCGCGGGAATTCGTACCGGTCGATCCGCCACGGAGCGACGCGATCCCTCTGGACGAATCGGCGCTCCTGCAACAGGCGCTCCTCCGCCGACCGGAACTGCGCAAAGCGCTCGACGATATCAAGGCGGGAAGCATCCGTCAGAAGGTGTCACGCCATGAACTGCTGCCGCAACTGAACCTGGTCATCGAAAGCTACTTGGACGGCATTCGCGGAGACTATAATATCGGCGGGGCGTTCGACGATCAATTCAACGCCGGACGCCCCAGCTACACCGTCGGACTGGAGATGGAAGCCCCGTTCCTGCGGCGGGAAGCGCGCGCCACCTTGCGGCGAACGTCTTTGGAACTGGAACAGCTGCAGAACGAGTTTCAGCTAACCGTCGAACGCGTGTGGATCGATCTTGACCGCAGCATACGGGAACTCAAGACATCGCACGCTGAGATCGAGGCCAACCGGATCGTGGTCGAACGCCGTGCCGCCGAACTGGACTATCGCGAAAAGCGCTGGGAATTGCTGCCACCCACGGGCCGCACGGCCAGCCTGCTGTTGGAGGATCTGCTGGAAGCGCAAAACCGCTTAGTCGACGCGCAGCTCAATCACCTGCACAGCCAGATCAACTACGTTCAGGCCATCATCAATCTGAAACGCGCCACCGGTACGCTGCTGGAACAAGGGTGATGTTACAACTCGAACGCGTCGGGCAAGAGCTCGCGGAGGTTCTTGGCGGCGAAGCGATCGGGCTGGTCGCAGTCGACGAGTACGACGTTTAGCTCGCGACTGAACTCGGCCAAGAACTGTCGGCAAGCGCCGCACGGAGGGTAACCGCCCCGGGTAGCGATCACCAGGGTCACGAACTCCCGTTCCCCCGCGGTCACGGCGGCTGTCGCCGCGACCCGTTCGGCGCAAATGGTCAAGCCGTAGGATGCGTTCTCGACATTCACGCCAGTGAACATCGCGCCACTGGCAGTCCGCAATGCCGCACCCACTTGGAATTTCGAATACCTGGCGTAAGCGTTGGCACGGGCTTGCATCGCGGCGGCAATCAGCGGCTGGAGTTCTGTATTCACGCTTCCGGTCCTCATACTACAATTCGCTCGACAACCAGCGGCAGTGGAGCCACCGGCTGGGGACCAATCTGAATGGCTTCACGAATCAACGGCAGGGCGGCAGCAACTTTCTCTGCCATGCCAAACACATTGAAGAGCGGTTGACCGGTGCGAATTTCGTCGCCGATACGCACCAGTGTTTCCAGCCCCGTGGCATGGTCCAGGGAATCAGTCGTTTGCTTGCGGCCTCCACCCATTTCGATAATGGCGTAGCCGATCTTTTCGGTGTCGATGGCGGTCACAAATCCCGACTCCTCCGCGATCACGGGATGGGGTTCGGCAATGCACAGTGTCGCCTGCGGGTCGCCCCCTTGCGCCACGACCATCTCGGTAAACTTTTCCCTGGCTCGCCCCGAAGCGAGATGCCCCTGCAAGATGCTGCTCGCCCGTTCAAAAGGCTCGCGACCGGTCATGACCAGCACCTCCGCTGCCAGTCGCAGAGTGAGTTCCGTGACATCGGCGGGTCCTTGACCTTCCAGGACGGCGATGGCTTCCACCACTTCGACCGCATTCCCGGCCAGGCGGCCCAGCGGCTGGTTCATGTCGGTAATCAGCGCCGTCGTTGACGCTCCCATCCGTGTTCCGGCCTGCACCAGGGATTGAGCGAGTTCCCGGGCTTGCGGCAGCGTCTTCATAAATGCGCCGGATCCGAACTTCACGTCCAGTACCAGCGCGTCCAGACCCTCCGCCAGCTTCTTGCTCATGATGCTGGCCGTGATCAACGGAATGGAAGGCACCGTGGCCGTCACGTCGCGCAGTGCGTAGATCTTCCTGTCGGCGGGGGCCAATTGCGCCGAGGCGCCAGTGACGACGCAGCCAACCCGATGCGTGAGCGATCGTACTTCATCAATCGAAAGGTCCGTTCGGAATCCGGGAATGGCCTCGAGTTTGTCCAGCGTGCCGCCGGAGGGACCGAGTCCTCGGCCGGAGATCATTGGCACCTGCAAATCGCAGCAGGCCAGCAGCGGGGCAAGAATCAGGGACGTCTTGTCGCCGATGCCGCCGGTGGAGTGCTTGTCGACGGTCGGCGGCGCATTCGCCGGCCAATCCAAAGTGATCCCCGAGTGCCACATCTGCTCGGTAAGCACCGCCGTTTCTTCGGCCGTCATGCCTTGCAGGAAAATCGCCATCAACAGCGCCGACATCTGATAGTCGGGCATATCCCCCGACGTGTAGGCCGCCACAAAGCCGCCGATCTGTTCCGGCGACAGCACGCCCCCATCTCGTTTCGTCGCGATCGTTCGTGCCGGAGAAAATGTCACCGTGGCGCTTTCCCTGTTTCTGCGCAGCACCGTTGCCAAGTTCGCTTCAATAGCCGCTCTGGTCGCCGGCGCCCTGAACAATCGCCGCGGACGAACTGGTGCCCAGGCGAGTCGCTCCGCAGGCGACCATCTTGACCGCGTCTTCGTACGTCCGCACACCTCCCGACGCCTTCACCTGAACACCTGGGCCTACCGCATGTTTCATGAGTGCACCGAGGTGTTAGGTGGCGCCGACGTAGTTGTAATCCCCGCTGGCCTGTTTGGTAAAGCCAAAGCCGGTCGATGTCTTGACGTAATCGGCGCCGGCTGCCGTGCAGATTTCGCACAGCTTCGAAATGATGTCGTCGCTGGTGAGCAGGTCCGTTTCCAGGATGACCTTGGTCACGGCGCCACGCTTCTGGCCAACCGCGACAACGGCTGCAATGTCGTTGAGAACGTAGTCCCAATCACCTTGAAGGGCCTTGCCCACGTTCATCACCATATCCAATTCGACGGCGCCCTGCCGGCAGGCCAGGTCCGCTTCCAATGCCTTGACTTCAGGCAGGTTGCTTCCATGGGGAAAACCGATCACGGTTCCCACGCCGACTTCCGATCCCGCCAGCACTTCCGCGGCCAGCGGGACGGCATACGGTTTGACGCAAACCGTGGCCACGTTCAATTGCCTGGCAAGTTCACAGCCCTCGCGAATTTGATCGTCGGTCATGGTGGGAGCCAGGAGTGCATGATCGATCATGCGAGCAATATCGAGGGACATCGTGTTTACTCAGGGGGAGTCGTGATGGTCGGGTTGCAACGCTCCCTGTTATAGACGAATCGTGGACCCGTCGGAAGGTGCGGCGGTCTTCCTGCCAGCGCGCCGCTGCGGCGCGTTACTGGCGTTGTGAAGCCTCTTGCAAAACGCGACCTACCGCGACCGGCGTCGCCACAGCGGCCAGGCAAAGAAGATCAGCGCCACGATCAGGAACACGAGGGATGCCGGGCTGGTGACCAGGGGAACATAGCTGCCACCGGTTGCTTGCAGGCCCGTGGCCAGATTCTTTTCGGCAATCGGCGCCAAAACAAAGCCGATCACGAAAGGGGCGAGTGGGATGCGCAGCCGCTCCATGCCAAAGCCGAGCAAACCGAAGCCCAGCATCACCCAGACATCAAATGCCCGGTTGTTCAGCGCGTACGAGCCAACCACGCAGAAGACGAGGATCAGTGGCAGCAGGATCCGGCGCGGCACGTACATCAGCTTCGTGAGCCAGCCGAGTGTTCCCAGCATGAACAGCGCCATGAAAATATTGGCCACCAGCATGGTCGCCATGATCATGTACACGACTTGCGGGTTGGTGTCCATCAGCTTGGGACCCGGTTGCAAGCCGTGCAGGATGAGGGCGCCGAGCAGGATGGCGTCGATCACGCTGCCGGGAATTCCCATCGATACCAGCGGGATCAGCGCGCCGCCCACGGTGGCGTTGTTGGCCGCTTCGGAAGCCACGATACCTTCCTCGCTGCCCGTGCCGAACTTCTCCGGATGTTGTGAAGAGTTCTGCGCGGCCGAATAAGCCATGACCGAACCAATCCTGCGGACAATGGCCTCCAGGTCCGCGCCGATATCCAGCGTTTCTACGTT
>CALBSZ010000486.1 GCA_937967665.1 uncultured Planctomycetaceae bacterium | reverse complement strand
GACGCAGTCGGCGATTACGTCTGGCTGGAAGCGTCGGCGGAAGAGATCGGAGCGGCCGGCGCCGACCTGCGATACGTGTCGGCATCCGTTGGGCACGCTACGGCGACCGACGAGAGCGTTGTCACGTATATCCGCAAAGGCAAGCGGGCATACAAGGACCAGACCGCGAACAACATCTCGTAAGGTGACTCATGGCCAAAACGAAGGCCGAATCTGATCGCGTCGAAGAGGTCGCTCTAGCTTTACTGGTGGGGCGCGTGTCGTCCGCCAGTAAGGTGTCTATCGCGTACGTCATTGACACGTGTTTCCGAGAGGCACAGCAGTTCGTTGACGGTGCGAAGCGTTTTCGGGCAACTGGTTCGACACTTCCTCCAGAGCCGGAGCCTGAGCCGCCCGCTGAAGAGCCCGACGAAAGCGACACGGAATACGTTTGATGTCCCACAGACGCACGTCCGATCCCGACAATGACGCAGTTCCCTTGCAAAGCGTCTTGGACCACTCGCTGGTAACAAATCCCAGCGAGGCGTCCTACATGCAGACGCTGCTGGGCGCGGCGATCGCGAGCGTCGAGGAGTTTATCGAGCGGTCGCTGATCACGCAAACCTGGGAGCTGAAGCTTGATTCCTGGGAAGATGCCCGGTACACGCGGCTTGTGGAGTTGAGCGGTGGCTGCGAAAGGGCGATTATCGTACCGCGTCCGCCGCTGCTGGCTGTTTCATCAATCCAGTACATCGACAGCGACGGCAACACGCAAACGCTGGCTGCATCGAAGTACGACGTCGATACGGCGAGCCATCCGGGGCGTATCACGCTGGCGGTGAACCAGTCCTGGCCGAGCCTGCGGGACGTGCCGAACGCCGTCACGATCACGCACACGGCCGGCTACGGCACGCTGGCCAGCAGCATTCCGGAGCCGATTCGGCTGGCGATTCGGATGCTGGTTGCACATTGGTACTACATGCGAGAACCAGTACTAACAGGAACAATCAGCAAGGAAGTCGAGCTAGGGTTTAGATCAATTCTGTCGCCTTACATGGAGGCAGTGGTGGCGTGATGGTTGGCCCTGGAGTAATGGCGGGTTCACTCGTTCATCGGGTGGACATCGAATACATATCAGACACTACGGCGGCTGATTCCGGGCATGGTGTACCTACCTGGTCGGTGAAAGTTGCCAATGTGCCTTGTGAGATCATGCACCAAGCGGGCGGGGAATTCGACCGCGGCGGTCAAGTGGAACCACGAAGCGATGTTGTGATTCGGATTCGTCACCCCGGCGATGACAAGTACCCGACTCCGGAAATGCGGTGTGTGACGAAACACCTCACGCCGGCCGCGACATACAACATCGTTTATGTCCAGCGAGCGGACCCGAGAGGGCGGGAATTGCACCTCCACTGTAAGCACGTGGTGGCAACATGAGTAGCGTGCAGGGTCTCGCCAAACTCAAGCGACAGCTTCGCGGGCTTCGTGACTTGGAAACCGGACTTCAAAAGCAAGCAATGCCCGAAGCGGTTGCGATCGTGGAGCAAGAGGCTGAACGGTTGGCCCCAGTGGACGAGGGCGAACTGCGGGATGGGATCGGCGTCGAGCGCATGCCGTCGCAGCTACATGAGGCGGCTGTCGCTCTCGTGTCACGAGCGGAGCACGCGGGTTACGTTGAGTTTGGCACAAGCAACATGTCTGCGCGGCCGCATATCAGGCCGGCAGTCCAAGGCAAGAAAAAGACGTTTTGGTCATTCCTTCGCGACTGGGCGAACAAGTTCCTGAGGCAGGCAGCGAGGTGATGCATGGCCGCAGGAAATATCGGCGACAGCATCAGGACTTACTTGATGGGCGTGGCGGCAGTCACAGCAGTGACAAACCGAATGTACTCGGACGTCTTGGGTCAGGGGGCGACGTTGCCAGCCATCGTGTATCGAATCGTCAGCGGAGAGCACGCACATCACCTGAAGGGAAGCGCTAATTTCGGCGAGACCGTCATTCAGATTGACTGCATTGACGATTCGCATACGGGGCGAGATGACGCAGACGCTTTAGCCGAAATCGTTCGCAAGAACCTGACGAGCTACAGTGGCACGGTCGGCGGCGACAAGATCAACAACATTCTGGCCAGTACGCCTCGATACCGATACGAGCAGCCGAGGGACGGCAAGGGGATCGGCCGGTTCGTCCATTCCCGCGACTACAGAGTCTTTCACGCAGAACCCGCAGTCAGCACATAAGGACATAAACGATGGCATTTTCCGAGCCGGTAACTGGCGTAGGAACAAGTGTCGCCTTCGGAACGACCACAGCCTACAGCGCCCTGCAGATCACCGACGTACAGGTCAACGGAATCAGCGTCGCCAACATCCCGACTCCGCATCTCGGACTCAGCGTCGGCGATTATATTCCGTACATTCCCGGCGACCTGAAAGAAGGCGACACGATCACGTACACGTTCCACGTCGACATGGATGTGATTCCGCTGCCCCAGCACACAAAAGAAACGATCACCCAGACCCAGCCGATCACGGACGGGACTAATACGACGGCCGGCACGATTGCGTTCTCGGGTTACATCAGCAATGTCCAGTGGGGCCAACCTATCGACGGCAAGTGCGAAGGTAGCTACGACGTCAAGGTTGCTGGCAACATCACCTTTACCGACAGCTCCGCGTAAGGAACCCAACAGTGAAAGTTACCCTTCTTGGTCCGTGGGTTGATTCCCAAACCGGCGAATGCGTTGACACGGACCTGATTCGTGTTGGCCTGTCACGTCACCCTGGAGTCAACACGGAGGAAAAGCCGATTGTGGTCGGCCAGTGCCGTCCAAGCGATGGCTCGGTCCTGCTGTTCCCTCACTTCAACTTCAGCGAAAAGGACGCGGCGGATATCACGTCCTGGGCGCAGGACCTGATGCGGCAAGGCAAGACCACGCCGCAACGCATCCAGCAGTTGATGGCCAAGGCGCCGACGACGGCCGCGGCGGTCAGCACAAGCGAGGAGCCTGAGTCATGATTAAAGACGAACTGCCTGGCTTGACGCTCGACCAAATCCTGGCCGCGGACGACCTGAAGCCCGTTCCGGTGCCTTGCCCCGAGTGGGGTGGCCGCGTGTTTGTTCGCGGACTGTCGGGCGAAGCTCGCGACAAGATCGAGGAGCGTGTCAGCGCCGGCGGGTCGATGATGGGCCTTCGTGCGCTGCTTGTTTCTGAGGGGCTGTGCCAAGAGGACGGCACGCGATACGTAATGACCCCGCAACAAGTTGATCAGCTCGGCAGCAAGTCGGCCGGCGTTCTCAGTCGCCTGGCCGATCGCATCCAGTCGCTCAGCGGAATGTCTGCTGAGGACGTGGAGAGACTGGAAAAAAACTTAGAAACAACCCCGAGCGATGGCTCTGGCACCGGTTAGCTATCGTCTTTCGCGAACCGTCTGTTTCAAAGCTGCAGCGAAGGGTTAGTTCTCGCGAGTTCCAGGAATGGGTGATTTACGACAAGCTCTACGGATTACCCGATGAGATGGCTGTCGAGCGGATGGTTGCTGCGGCACTGGGGATCAAAAACTACCGGCGGCAAGCAGCTGGCGACAAAAACGAACGAATACAAACCGCATTAAACCAGCTTGGGGCTAAGGCCCGGCAAAGAAAAAGACGACCATAGAAGAACTCGTTGTACCGTTCAAGGGGAACACTCGCCAGTTTGAAAAGGCGGTCAATCGCAGCACATCGCTGGTTGAGAAGTTTTCTAAGTCTATGAAGCAAATGCTGGCGATAGCCGGCGTGGGTGCTGGGGTTGGTTTTGGTATTCGATTGGCAGCACAAGCCGAGAAGGCGGAAGTCGCGTTTGGCGTGCTGCTGAAGTCTGCTGATCGCGCCAAGGTGGCGATACAGCAACTGCGGAGCTTCAGCGCAGCTACTCCATTCGAGTTTGGCGACGTTCAAGTCGCCGCACGCCACTTGCTTGTAGCGGACGTGGCCGCAAAAGACCTGACGACTACATTGCGGCGACTGGGAGACATTTCGGCAGTCACCGATACGCGGCTTAGTGATCTCGCGTCAGTCTTTGCCAAGGCAAAAGCGCGAGACATTATCCAAGGTGATACTCTTGAGCTGTTTCGCGACCGAGGACTTCCGATCGAAAAAGAGTTGTCGAAGGTGCTTGGCGTTGAGGTGTCGCAGGTACGGAAGTTGGCATCCGAAAGCAAAATTGTATTTGCCGATCTGAATCAAGCGTTCATCAACATGACGAAGCGGGGCGGGCAGTTTTTTGAGGGTACCAGCAAGCTGGCCGATACAGCCGCCGGCAAGTGGAGCACGCTGAAAGACAATTTCAAAAACAGCGCTCAAGAACTGGGGCTCAAAGTTCTTCCCACGATTACAACGGCGATCGAGAGTCTGACCAGGGTACTTCAGGGAGCAAGCGAGGCGCTGGCGGCACTTCGCGGCGGAGATCAGCTGCGCCGGGGGCTTGTTCCGATTGGTGGCAAGCTGATTGACGCAAATTCCGACATTGTGCGTCGGGAATTTCTGGAACGGGATCGCGAAATCAACAGGCGGCGCCGAGAGGGGACGCTTAATCGCGGCCAGCCAATCCTGACGCGCCGAGATCGAGAGG
>CALBSZ010000485.1 GCA_937967665.1 uncultured Planctomycetaceae bacterium | reverse complement strand
TTGGCTTTACCGAACACGGATTCCATCGCATTGATCTATTCGTTCTTGAGAAGAACGTGCGCGCCCTTCGTTTTTACCACCACGACATTGGATTCAGCGTCGAAGGCTTGATGCGTGATATTGTGAAGTTAGATCGTGGTTACACAGGTCAGTTGTCGCTAAGCATGCTGAAAGACGAGTGGGCCCACCGTCCAACAACTCCGAAGGACCCTCGCTTTTACTCCCACTGAATCAGAAAAAACTGCCGGAAGGTCGTTTTCTATAGGAGACGTCGTTTGTTTATGCGGAGTAGGTGTTCTTGAATGAGAGGAGATCAGAAGTCTGTATTGGTTGTCGTCGACCCACAGAGGGGGTTTGTCGACCCAGAGGGGTCATTGGCCAGAGCGTTCGGTACCAGCGAATTACAGCCCAATGTCGACGCACTCGGTCGCTTGCACCGGTACTTGGTCACCCGTACTTCTAGCGGGCCGACCATTTTTGTTCGCTCCGAGTACGCGCCGGGTCAGTTCACTGAAGGGAGACTGGAGGGTCCGATGGCGAATCTTTGCGTTCCGGGAATAGGTGTCGACTGCGAATGGGCATCTGGGATCGAGATTTGTAACAGCGATCATGTCGTAACGAAACATCACGCCGATGCCTGGGAGTCAGAGAGATTTTGCATATTGATCAATCAGGCCGTAGCCGAAGGGGTTCGCCGAATCGCTTTTGCGGGATTTCAATTCACGACTTGCATAGCCGCCTCAGCAATGTCGACGTGGCAAGCCGTCCACCGTCTGCACCAAGGTGGCAAGGTCCGCACAAGATGCGGCTTTCCTGATCGACGACATCGATTCCAGTTTGACCTGGTGGTCGGGCAACAAGAATTCCGCGTTGCACCTGAAATATGTGCAAGACGGAAGAATCCTCGGCGTCATCCTGATCAAGGAATTCTGGAACCTGACGAATCTGCTTGTTCATCCGGATCGTCAGGGTGTGGGAATCGGTCAGAAGCTGATGCTGGCCGGTTTCGACGCCTGTCGTGAGCGTTCGCCCAAAGGCAGGCTGCTGGTCAACTCGTCAGCGAACGCGGTCGGTTTTTACAAGAGGTTGGGATTCGAGCAAACCGGCCCCGGAATCGACCGGCCTGGAGGTTGCGTTCCTTTGGAGTTCGTCTTTCAGTCCGAAGATGGACTTACGAGTGAGACGACGATTGAGCGTGCTGACGAGAACGACGTTGCCAAGCTTGCTCGACTGATCGTTGAATACAGTGCTGAAAGAAGTCCGTCGTCGCACACTGCGGCTGTGCGTAGCGCTGCGGAAGAGCAGCTTCGCTCATGTATCGCAGACAAAGTAAACCACAGCATATATGTCGCACGTTCCGGAAGGGATGTTCCAGGTTACATCGCCATTCACTGGATTCCCTTCCCTCTGCTCACCGGTTCGGAGGGTTACATTACCGACCTTCTCGTCTCGCGCAACGCGCGTGGACGAGGGATTGGTCGAGAACTACTCACTGCCGCGGAAGAGGAAGCGAAGGTCAAAGGCATTCGTCGGCTTATCCTCAACAACCGGCGAACCGCCGAGTCATATGAACGCCAGTTCTATACGAAAGCTGGTTTTACCGAGAGGTCCGGCTTCTCCAACTTCGTGAAGGAGTTATAGGTTGATATGAGCATCGAACTGAAAGAATCCGGATTCCGCGAGTGGCACGACAACTTGAACGGAATTCCGGCCCTTGGCGTCGAGGAAGCACTGATTGACGGCACATTCGTGGTGGAAAAGGGTGGATAGTCGACGATGAACGAACACGAAACGAACGCCGAACTCCAGCCGCCAATTCCCGGCGCTCCCGCTGAATGCCTGATTGAACTCGCCTCGCTGCGCTGGCAATCGCCCGCAACGGGGCTCCGCGTGAAAGAGGTTTGTCGCGGCAGCCAGCGACTTCGATTGATCGAGTTTAGCGAAGCATTCGTCGAGGCTGATTGGTGCCGCGCCGGGCACATTGGATACGTGATCGACGGGACACTCGAAATTGACTTCAACGGCAAACCGGTCCGATTCCATGCCGGCGACGGACTGTGGATCCCTGAAGGCGAACATAGTCAACACAAAGCCAACGTGCCCAAAGGCAAGGTAATCCTGTTCGTCGTCGAGCAGTCAGAATGAGAAGCGACGCGTAGTACGGCGTGACGTCGTAGATGAAGCGATGCGTTTCCCACCGCGGACGACTTTCGTTCCGACTCGGTATTTGATCCCAATCCGCACAAGCTTGACCTTCCCAGCGATGCGCTCGAAACATCGCTGCTCGTCAAGAGTCTGGCGGTTTGGGGGCCGGAGGCGTTGGTCCGCGCGGCTTCCCTGATTCCGCCCAGCAGTGAGCACCTGGTCATATCGCATCGGCCAAACCGGCGAGGGGCGTCGACTGACTTCGCTCAAACTGCTGGTTGGCGCAACGGCAGCCGTATGATATATTTAACCGTGTGGTTAACAAACGGGAACGACTGACTGCCGTGTTTTCAGCGCTCGCCGATCCTACGCGCAGGCGAATTCTGGAAAAACTGTCCCGGCAAGGTGATTGCAGAGTCACGACGTTGGCGGAACCAATCCAGATGTCCCTGCCTGCCGTTTCCAAACACCTGCGCGTCCTTCAGCAGGCCGGTCTGATCCAGAGACGAAGGCATGGAAGAGAGCACGTCATTCGCGTGGATGCCAAGGGGCTTCAAGAAGCCCAGGGCTGGATCACGCAATATATACAGTTCTGGGAATCGCGATTCGACGCCGTTGACAAATTGCTACAGAAGCCCCGCCGAAAGAAGTCATCATGAAATCGGACGTGAAGATCGAAGGAAATCGCTTGACGATTTCGCGAGTATTTCAGGCTCCTCGTGTCAAGGTGTTCGACGCTTGGAAGCAGGTTGACACCGTGCAGCAATGGTGGGGGTGTGCCGAAGCGATCAAAGTCGAGTCGCAAATCGATTTCCGAGTTGGCGGGTCGTTTACCCACACCATGCAAATTCAAGGGTGCGGCGAATATGCCCACCGCGGCACGTACGACGACATCGTTGAACCCGAACGCATTGCCTACCGTGCGCAGTCTCGGGCGGGCACAGAACGTGTCATGGTCGAATTCATCGATCGGGTGGACGAGACTCTCGTCATCGTGACGCACGATCTTCCGGATCGGACCGCGTGTGAAATGGTGGCGGGCGGATTCTCTGCATCCTTCGACAAGCTCGCTGAACTACTTGCGAAAACGGATACGACACCAGGAGACTCGCCATGACTCGGATCGCTGGCAAACGCGTCATCGACGCCCCCATAAGCAAAGTCTTTCAAACGGTAGCCGACATTCGCGAGTTTTCGAAGGCGCTACCGCACGTCGTCGATTTTGAATTCCTGTCAGACGCTGATTCGGGCGTCGGAACCAGGTTTCGTGAAACACGCGACATGAAGGGCAAAAAGATGACGACCGAACTGGAGATCACCGAGTTCGTGGATGACCAATGCGTCCGCATGGTCGCCGACAGCCACGGTGCGGTTTGGGATACTCTATTTCAAGTCAACAACGAGAGTGGTCAGACTGAGTTGACAATGATCATGGATGCGAAACCGTACCAATTGATGCCGAAACTGATGATACCGCTGACGAAAGGGATGATTCGCAAAGCTGTCGAGCGGGACATGGACCTCGTCAAGAATCATTGTGAGGCGACGTAGTAAACGACATCGTGTGGAGAAAATGGCATGGCTAAAAAGAAAACGAAGTCCTTGACTCGGGAAGAGAAGCTCGACCATTACGAGAACGTCATCGCTGCCCTTGCGAACGTTGAGCGAAAAGGCGCAAAGATGCCGTATACATCAATGAACGGGCATATGTTTAGCTTCCTGGCGGAAGATGGCACGCTTGCACTGCGCCTTCCGGAAGCGGAGCGCGAATCATTTTTGAAGAAGCACAAAACGACGCTGTGCGAGCGACATGGAAAGATCATGAAAGAGTATGTGGTCGTACCCGACGCGCTGCTCAAGAAGCAGAAAGACTTGTTGGCCGTTTTCAAGACAAGCGTTTCGTACATCGCTTCCTTGAAGCCGAAACCCACAACGAAAAAGAAGAAGTCGACAACGCCGAATCGCAAAAAGGTTGCCAGAAAAACAGCATCGAAGAAGAAATAAAGAAAATAAAGGCGAATATGAGTCAAACAAACATCCATGAAGTCTTCCCGTATCTGCGAGTTCATGACGCTACCGCAGCAATTGAATTCTACAAGCAAGCCTTTGGAGCCGCGGAAGAGTTTCGGTCGGCTGTCCGAGACAATGACGGACACACTCCCCTACACTACCCAAGCAGGGACACTCGGCACGGCGAGGAGATCATCGAGCTTTTCATCAAGCACGGCGCCGACATCAACGCCCAGACCAACGAAGGCCGCACTCCCGTCGACCAGATGCTGCAAAACGGCCGCAAGGATCTGGCGGAAGTTCTGCGTCAACACGGCGGCGAGTCGACGTGAGCACTGATCTCCCAAGCTGAAACACGTGCATCACCGCCTCTCAAACTGATAATGCAGTCGTTCGAATGTAATTCCGAACGACTGCACGCGATCCGACTCATCATGAGAGAATTTGATCCGAATGTCGTCCCACTTGCCTGTGAGGCGTGTCCGTCGTCAATCCGACGTCTATTTGGCATTCGCCTCGACTCCGAGGCCGCATTTGATATACTGGTTACCGGCCTCACGAGTGCCGCCGGTCCGCGGAAAGGGCAGAAGCCCATCGTTGTTCAAATAGATTAAGCGATCCTTCTTTCAGCCCGCCATGCGGACACCGGGCGATGCATGGAAAGGAGGTCGCCATGTCGACCCATTCAAATTCAGGCTCCCGGTCTCTTCCCGAACGTCCGGACCTCTCCCACCTCAAGCACCAGGCCAAAGATCTGCTCCGTGCCGGTCGTGCGGCGTCGTTGGCAGATGCACAATTCAAATTGGCTCGCGAGTACGGTTTCTCTAGCTGGCCGAGTCTCAAGGCACATGTTGAGTCGTTGCAGGAAGTGGGTCTGCTCAAAGAGGCGATTGACGCGGATGACGTTGAACGCGTCAAGGCGTTGATGGCGCACAATCCGGAGCTGCATCGCGCGCCCCTTGGGTACAAGGACAATGGTCCACTGACCTGGGTGGCGGAGTGTCGTGGAGTTCCCATCACACGCGATCGTTTGGCGATTGCTCGATGGATGATCGAAAACGGCTCAGACATCCATCAAGGTGGTGACGGGCCGCTCATGCGTGCCGCTCTTTCCGACGATCGTATTCCAATGATGGAACTTCTGTTCGAGCACGGGGCCGACGTCAATGCTCGGTGGGACGGCCGCTACCCGATTATCTGTGCACCGTGCGAAACACTGCAGCCGAACACGCTGAAATGGTTATTACAGCACGGCGCCGACCCAAACGCAGTAAGCGACGATTACGGCAGTTGTGTGCAAATGCTGGTATGCACCTATTCGCGCAACCCGCAAGGAAAACACGCCTGTCTCGAAGTCTTCGCCGATGCGGGGTACTCGTTTCCAGACACAGCACCGATGGCCGTTCATCGAGGACGAATTGATCTGCTCGAAGCATGCTTGATTCGTGATCCGACGATCCTTGAACGGCGATTCCCCGAATCGCACATTTTTCCAGCCGAAATTCGCGTGCAATCGCGGGACGGCCTGCATTGTGCACCGCTTGACGGGGCGACGTTGCTGCACATGGCGATTGAATACCATGAGGTTGATACCGCACAGTGGTTGATCGATCAGGGCGCCGACGTCAATGCCAATGCTACAGTCGATGCCGATGGTTTTGGCGGGCACACACCTCTGTTCCACACAACGGTTACGCTTGGACCAAAAACCGACGTCTTGGCTCGGCTCTTGTTGCGTAGCGGGGCCGACCCCAAGGCACGTGCTACGTTCAGAAAGCAACTACGGATGACAGGCAATCCAAACGAACAAATGGTCGAGTACCACAATGTCACGGCTATCGAGTTCGCAGCGCAGTTTCAAGAGCCCAGTTTTGTCAACGAAGCCGCGATCGCTGCCATCCGAGACTTTGGCGGTAATTAGGTAATCCCGACTGTCTTCGGCACGTGATTGAATCGGCTACGCGTGGCCTCGGCGAGTGCGTCAAGGTGGGGCGCAACGAGGCGGATCGTTTCGACAGTTCGCCTGCCGTATGCCACGCGCATGGTCTCACCTGGATCGAGGTTAGCCGCCAGCGCTGGCGACGAGCTTGCCGTCGGGACTGAAGTCTACGCTGTGCACATTCTTGAATCCGTCGAGTGCGAGCAACTCCTTGCCGGTTGTTGCGTCCCATATCTTGACCTGTCCGCGCGCGCTGGCGTCGAAACCGCCGCTGCCGCTGGCAACGACTTGCCTGCCATCCGGACTGAAAGCCACGCTCCACACCATGCCGGTATGTCGCTGAATCGAGAGCAGCGTCTGGCCGCTTTCGGCATCCCACACCTTGACGGCTGAGTCGAGACTTCCGCTGGCGATCCGCCTGCCATCGGAACTAAAGGCGACGCAGGTCACGCTGACGTACCAGACGGCCGGATGAAAGAACAACGCGGCTTCGATCAATCGCTGCAAGGCAAGAACCACATGATCGTATCGCTGCAGATGGATGAACTCATGCAACAACACGGCTTCGCATTGTTGAGGAGTCAACCAAGCTGTCATCATCAACGGCAGCAGCACCACCGGACGTAAAACGCCGATCACAACCGGCCCAGAAATACGCTGGCCGATCGCAACCCGCGGCACACGCCGCATTCCCAATTGGTTTGCGACACGATGTATCGTGGCAAGCAGTCCTTCATCTTCGACGTCGACCGCGGCGCGCCGCAAACGGCGGCCGCCATGCCAGGAGATGGCTAATCGCGCCAGCATCACGGCCACGCCCAGCAAGTAGGCGGTCACAATCTGCGGAGCGAAAGATTGCATCCGCGAACGCGACGCTTCGGCAATGACTGCCGTAGAAACCTCGGCCTGCGATCCGTCGCCGGTCGGCGGTTTCTGTTGTGTGGGCGATGTTGTCTCGGGTGCTTTGGTTGGGCTGCTCGACGCTAGATCATTTCGCTCACTCGCGTCAGCGGCCCCGAAGTCAATGTAAGCCACAGAATCGGTTTCTACGATCACCGCAAACGTGCCCGGCAAGCACGCGACCATCAACATCAAGGCAACGAGCTTAACGACATAGCGACTCTGCGATGACCGTCGCCGCAATACAGCCGTCACCAAAGCAGCGCACACCGCGATGACGACACCCTGCCAAAGGAAATGCGCAAGGGTCAATGTCACTTGGCGGCAAAGGTCGGCGTCTATTGGTAACATCGTAACCATGCTAGGGCTCGTCGTCCACGGAACTCATTCTCTATGCCTTGTGCGGCTGGTGATTCGTGGTCATTCGACTTTCTCACGGATCGACCATCTCCGTGTCTTTGACAAGCAACACCAATGTCTCTGTCAATACTACATCGTCGCCCCGTTCCTCAATCGTTGGCCCGCTCCATTCATAGGGCACGGCCCCGTGAATCTCGAATCGAGCGATCTCGCCGTCTCGGCGGTCGACGAATCGCACTGCGACGGAGTCTTTCGCTTCACCGGTCTTCAGCCATTCGGTTAACGCCTTATCCTTGCGGAAGCGACGAGTGATCTTCACCTGCTTGTGCTGACCTTCGGCGGTGTGTTTGAATCGTTCCTCGAGGACGTTGAAGCCGAGGCCGGTGACCGACAGGATCGGTTGCCAGTCCTTCCCGTCGATTGTCATGGACATGCTGACAGTAGAATTCGATGCCCTGCTGCCCACGCTCGATTTGGCAACTCCGTCCGTTTGCTTGCTGTGCCGCTTCTGCAATAACGGACTGTTGCCAGGTAGAGACTGCACCAGCTCGTTCCATACAGATTTGCTTGTTTTCTCGTCTGGAGCGTCGTCCACCAACGATGCCAGCCACTGCTTGACACGCTGAATCGTGTTCCTCGTGCTTGCCAAGCATGGTCTTAAGCCCGGTCAATACATTGCGGTTGTGTTTATCCTGGTTCGGAGTGCCCGCACCGTCGGAGTCGTGGTGATACTGCAAATCGGGACCGCCAGAGGCGCGAATCTGCCAAACGAGCGTGTAGTTGTAGTAATTGTTGACTGACGCATCGTTGTGGTCCAAGCAACGGATGAGCGTCGGCACGGCCTGCTTGCCAGCGTGTCGCCGAACGAGCCAAATCGCGTTTTGAAACACACTGTGTTTCGACTTGATGATCGGTTCTACCCAAATCGTTTCCAACGGCACGCCAAGCTCGACCAGCGACTCGACCGCGGCTAGGCGAACTTCCATCTCACCATCCTTCAACATCTCGCGCAGCGCCGCGACCGCCTCAGCGTCGCCGATCTTTCCCAACGACTCGGCGGCGTACCTGCGGATGGTCTTATCCTTGTCTTTCAGAGTCTCGATCAGCGCGTCGCGGCATCCGGATAATCGCAAGTTGCCCGCGGCAAGTGCCGCTTCGCCACGCACGTTAGGGTTCGCATCTTTGAGTGCTTTGACGAGCATCGCCACGGCTTGATCGACAGGGTACGGTTCAGGCCGCACGTTGAATCTGACAAGGCGGCTAGGAATGAGCTGCCGACCCTTGTCCTCGTCCCACAGCATGTAGTACAGACGCAGCGTATGTTGCCCCTCGCTTAACCGGGGAACCAGTGCAATCGGTGCAACAACGCTTTCCGGTTTCAATCGCTCGACCTCGTTGAAGTAATCGGTGGTCACGTTGATGGGGCCGTATCGTTTTCCTGGTTCGATCAAACCGACTGGTCCGCCAAAGTTCTCTTCGGCATAAGATTTTCCGTCCAGCTCTAGAACGAAGTGTGCCCGGCTGAGCGTGACCCCGCGAACCGAGTTCTCGCCGCGGTTTTCCAAATAGGCTGCGATGATTGGCCTCAACGGCGACTTCAGTGACGTGCGTAACTCACCGATGCCAACCACGAGGCCATCCTCAGCTTCGCCCCAGACGATTCCCTGCTGATTGAGGACTGAAATTCTGGCGAGATGCTGAGGCTGTTTCGGCCGGGCACGTTGCGCAGCCAGTTCACTTTGAGGCTTGATCTTTTGAGTATTCTCGGCTCGCACGACAACCGCACCCGTTGTTGGAGTAAAGTGACTGCCTGGGTGGGTGAGTGCGACCGCCGTCGTTTCGCCCTCGCGTAGTTCAGCTACACGCTCGGAAGCTTTGCCGTTCTTGAAGGCGGAAATGAGTAGCGTGCCTGGCGGAAGTCCGATCAATCGACAGCGCCCTTCTTCGTTTGTCTTCCCAATCGTGTTCGCACCGCAAAGCGACTCGCGGGAATACAACTTGCGATGCTCGGTCGGCGTTTCGTAGATCACACTGGCGTGAACGGCCGAGCCCGCAATTGGTTTGCCCTCGCGGTCAATAACGCGGACTTCGACGGCAGCGGTCGATTTCGCCAGTTCGATGCGGATACCGTCAATGTGCTCGGCTTCACGGATTGGAATCGCACGAATCCAACTGCGATTCTTCACTGCCTTCGCCAGGTCACGGTCGCTCGGTGCGCTCCAGGGATAATGGAGTACTGCCACTCCAGGCACGACGCCGTCGAATCGAAACGAGCCGTCAGGTCCGCTAACCGTTTTCAAATGATTGGCGACCAACGCGTTGTAGGGTTCGGCAGCATTCGTAGTGATCGACAGCGGCGCACCGGACAGCGGCTCGCCATCGACGCCCAGCACGGTGCCACTGATGACAGCGGGTCGTTTCAATTCGATGATTTGCGGAGACACCCGGTTCTGGAAAACGAGAATGTTATCCCAACCGACTCGCTCGCCGTGCGTGATGTACCCGTCGGCTTTGATTCGCACGCGGAGAGTGGTCTGCTCGTCGGCCGGTGGAATTTGCACGAATCCTTCGTCGTTGCCACGCAGCTTCTTGACGACACGGTCCGACTCACCAAGCACTTCGATCTTCGCGCCGGCGACTCCGTGCCCCTCGCTATCAACGACTTGCACCGAATGCGGATTGAAGGACGCGACCGCATCGTCACGGTCGCCCGTTTCACGGTCACGCTCGCCATCAGCTTGCCGTTCGACAACCGGCTGAGTGGGTTCCGCGAGCACGTACGACAACATCGGCGGAAGGACAACTGCCGCCAACAAACAAACCACCGTGATCGTGCCCGCACGGTCTAATCGAATCATCGGCTCGGCGGGCGGATTGAGCAAACGTGCGACTCGTTGCCGCAATCGCGAGGGGCGATCGCCTGCAGCCAAAGCCGTTGCACCGCACTGCGCCAACATTTTGTCTTCGGCCAGCTTCAACAGCAATTCGGCATATGCCACGCGCGGCGCCCCTGCGGCAACCACCGCGTCGTCGCAGCAGTTCTCGCGTTCCATGCTCACACAGCGGCTGACATACCAAACGGCCGGATGAAAGAAAAGTACGGCTTCGAGCAATCGTTGCAGCATCAACAAGACGTGATCGAGCCGCCGCAGATGCGCCAATTCGTGCGTCAGGATGGCCTCAAGCTGCTGCGGCGTGAGTCCCGTCGTGAGCGTTATCGGCAACAGGATCACGGGGCGAAGCACGCCGACCACGACCGGCCCGGAAACGCGCCGACAAAACGCCACGACCGGCACGCGTCGCAATCCCAGCCGGCCAGCCACACGGCGGATCGCCGCCAACAAATCGTCATCGTCAACAATCACCGAGTCGCGCCGCAACCGCTGCCCGCCGTACATCGAGGCAGCAACGCGCATTAACATGGCGAGCAGCCCCAAAAGGTACGCGCCGACGATATAGGGCGAGAGAGTTTGCCAGATTGTTGACTTCGTTGTCGCCACGTCAGTGACAACCGAGCTGTCCGTTGTCGCTTCGATTGGCACTGTTTCGGCTGGAGTGGCTGCATCGCTAGAAACTGTGGCGACCTCTGCCCGCGAACCATCAGCATGCGGCCGTTTTTTGTATGTCGGTTCGCTCAGGCTCTCGGTTACCGGCCCATCTTCGATGGCGACGGCTGCGTCACGCGAGTCGGTCGCATGTGGAGCACGGGCTGCGACAAAGGCGAAAGTGATCGGCAAGCAGGCCGCCATCAGCAACATCGCGGCCAGGTGAACAACGTACCGGCTTTGCGCCGACGACCCGCGAAGCAAGCCAGCGATGACTGCCGCGATCACGGCAATCGCCGCTCCTTGCCAGAGGAAATGCAACAGAACGAGGGCGAGACTCTCGCAGCTTGAAGGGTCAATTAACATTGGACATTTCTCCCGGCGCAGCCGCCTGTGCCGACGGTTCCATGATTACTGCTCGCGCGCCTTTCGGTTGATCATGGCGCGAATTTCCTTGATCTCGTCCGCATCAAGATCGGTCGTTTCCAAGAGTTCCAGCATCAAGGCGGTCGCCGAGCCGTCGAAGACGCGATCCATCAAATCGCCCAGCATCCCGCGATTGATCTGCTTGTCGGCCACACGGGCCTCAAACTGAAACGCGCGGCCGTGCTTCTTCCGCTTCAGGTATTTCTTCTTGACCATGATGTTCATCACCGTGATCACCGAGCTATGCGTCAGCTCGCGTCCCGATTCCGCCAGTGCCTCACGTACCTCTTCCACCTTCCGTGGCCCCTGTTGCCACAGAACCTTCAAGATTTCCAATTCCAACTCCGTTGGATACGACGAACCAGGTCGTGCCATCGATTTCCTCGAAAACGGCTTCCGAACTTTTAATTGCTTCGATGTTATCGAGGGGAAGCGGCGGCGTCAATACCCACCTTTTATAAAATTAAACGATCAGTGTGAGGCGGTGCTCGGCCGCTGAAGGAACAGACGCGATCGAATCGAGGGCTGCGATCCGGTGGGGAAGCGGCGGTAGTTTCTCC
>CALBSZ010000484.1 GCA_937967665.1 uncultured Planctomycetaceae bacterium | reverse complement strand
GTCGCCCAGCAGACTACGATTACCGTGCCCGCCGGCATGAACCTTGCCGAAGACCGTATCATCACGATCAGCGACGGAATTCACACGGCGACGTTCGAATTCGACGGCGACGGCACCTACGGCAGCGGCCACATTCCGGTAGCGTTCACCAGCGCCGATACGGCGTCGCAGATTGCCGAGAAGTTGCGCGACGCGATCAACGACCCCGCGGTGCAGGGCACACTGAACGTGCAAGCCGCCTTGTCAAACGGATCTTTGACCGTCGGCGGACCGCGTGACACGCGCGTCAACCTGTTCGGCACGGCCATCGTCGATACGAATCCCGGTGCCCTGGTCCCGATGGATTTCTTTACCGTCACGTACCACGATGGCTACGGCGATCAAAACCATCACCGCGATCAAGGGCAATTATTGATTCATTCGAATGTCATTTCCGGCTCGGCCCTGTTCGGAATTGACGTTGGCCCGGGCGGCAACGATGGGCCGGGGGTGGATCATCCGGGTCCCGTTCGCAACCTGCCCGTTCTGAACGGCCAACGGCTTGTCCCCGGCGCGACAATTGAGAACAACATCCTGCTGTTTAACGCGGGGGGCATCCATTTCAGCGGCGACGCCGACGTCACGGGGTCGGTTCCGTTTGGTCGAATCATCAATAACACGATTCTCGGCGGCACCTTCGTGGACGATGTCGCTACACCCGGAGGCAACGGCATCGTCGTCGAGACGAACGCCAGCCCCACGTTGATCAACAACGTACTGGCGAATTTGAATGTAGGCATTCAAGTGGACGCCACTTCGGGGAGTACCATACTGGGCGGAAATCTGTTCAAGGATAACAATACGCCGGCAGCGACTGCGGTTGGACTCGGTGCGTTTGCAATTGACTTGGACGACCCGCTGGAGTTGAACAAGGCGTTGTTCGTCGAACCTCAAGTCGGCAATGTCTATCTCCAGAGCGGTTCGAGGGCTATCGATAGTTCTCTGAACTCGATCGAAGAACGCGTGGCGTTCGGGCAGGTTAAGGCGTCTGTCGGCATTCCGCCGTCTCCGATTCTGGCCCCGGAATTGGATGCGATCGGGCAACTGCGGGTCGATGATCCACTTGTTGCTACTCCTTCGGGACAAGGCGCCGACGTCTTCAAGGATCGCGGCGCACTGGATCGCGCCGACTTCATGGGCCCCACGGCTCATCTGGTGACGCCGCAGGACAACGACGCCGATGGTTTGGACATCGATCCGAACGAGACGGTCGCGTGGTTGATCAACGGCACCTTGTCTTTCTTTGACGTCCTGCTGCGCGACGATGCGTCCGGCCCGGATCCTCGGACCGTCGTCAGTCCTGCCGTGTCAGTGACCGAAGACGGCGTACTTCTCGAGGAAAACGTCGACTACACCCTCAGTTACAGTGTGAATAGTCGTACGATTCGCTTGACGCCGCTGGCGGGCATCTGGAAGCCGGGCAGCGCGTATGCGATTACGTTGAATAACAAGGACCGGTTCGTCATTATCGCTCCCAATGGTTCAACGGTAGCGGACGGTGGCTTCTTCCAGGTCGCGGATGCCTCGGGGGATCCGGTCACCTTCGAATTCGAAAGCGGCTACCGCTTGTCCGTTCCGGAGACGTTGACGATTCACGTTCCCACCGCCGGTGCATTGCCCGGAGGAATCGCCGACGGAGAAACATTTTCGGTCGGTGATGGTACGAATACCGTTCGGTACGAGTTTGACAGTAACAACAATTCCAGCGGCAGCAATACGCGAATCCCCTTCGTCCCCGGCGACACGCCTGTCGAGATTTCCGCGTCCATTCTGGCGGCCTTGGAAGCCTCCCTGGCCAGCGGAGCACTCACGGGCCTGACACCGCGAGATCTGGGCGGCGCCGTCTTGCTGGGTACGAGAGCGAATCATGTCGTTGACACCATGGGCAGCAGTCTCACTCAAACCGGACTGTTGGTGGGTGTCCAAGACGCGCAGACATTCACCCTGACGAACGATGCGGCGCAGATCACGTTCGAATTCGACAGCAACGGGATGCCCGCCGTAGCGACGAACACGCTGATTCCGTTTTCCCGCACCTCGACACACGAAGAGCTCGCGGATTTCATCGTCTCGGCCATTCAAAACGCGATGCCGGCGTTGAACCTGAATCCGGTGCATCTCGGTGACGGCCGCATTCATCTTGGCGGAGTGGGCGGCGTCCATACACTTGACACCAGCGGCAGCGCCTTGACGCAGGCGGGCGAACCGGGTGTCGATGGGAATCTGGAACTGGCAACGCCCTACAACGGGACGATCACCGTACCGTTGCTGGGAGCGGGCGCTGTCGCAGACAACGAAACGATTACCATCAGCAATGCGACGACGTCGACGACGCTGGAATTCGATTTGGACGGCAGCGGGCTGACCAAAGGAGACACGCTGATTACGCTGGTCGGCACCGAGTCGCGTAACGTGCTGGGCACGCGCATCGCCACAGCGTTGACGGCGGCCTTCCCTTCTTTAGCGCCGACTTATGCCTTGGGCAACATCGCGTTGACGGGAGCGGGCGGACACCGGGTCGATGTTTCGGACACCAGCAACTTTACGAAAACGTCACTCTCGACCATCGCGGACAACGCCATGTTCACGCTCAGCAACGGCGTGCAGACGATTACGTTCGAGATGGACAACAACAATACGTTCACGCCCGGCAACACGGTTATCAATGTCACCGCCGGCGATACCGCCGACCAGGTCGTCGACGCGATGAGGACCGTCATCACTTCCACCACGTTGGGGCTCGCGCCAACGAACACGGGTGACGGCTTCCTGACGCTAAACGGGACCGCAGCGCACACGTTTAACCCGCTGACCAGCGGGATTACGTTCACCGGTGTGCCGGGTGGGGCCATCCCCGTTACCTTTGTACCCGACGCCACGTTCACGTCGACGCAGATGGCCGGTGCCATCATCCAGGCCATTAACTCAACTCCATTACTGTCGGGTGTGACCGCCACGTCGCGGGGCGGAGCATCGGTCTTTGTGGAAGGGGCCACTTCCATTAACGGCATCAGCAACTTCTATATCGAAGCCATTCGGGATGTGGCGGGGAACGCGTTGCAGCCGAACCAGCCGAATGACGAAACCCAACTGTTCGTACTGCTGCCGGGCGTTGAAGTCGACTTTGGTGACGCCCCCGACCCCACCTACCCGACGTTGCTGGAAAGCAACGGCGCGCGCCACACCATTTCGAACAACACGCTTTTCTTGGGCAGTGCCGCGGACCATGAACCGAATGGCTTGCCGACGCCGGCGGCCGACGGCGACGACGGCGACAAGCAGATCGATGTCGGCACCAGCGGCATCACGCTGCAGGGGAGTCCAGCATCTCACTTCGTCGCCGCGGCGGGAAGCGGCGTGGCGGACGGCGAGACGTTGATGATCGACGACGGTTCCGGCAACGACGTGACATTCGAGTTCGACTTGAACGGCGGCGGCAGTGCGGGCGAGCCGATTGTGTTTTATGCGCTCGATCCGGCCGAATTGATGGCGCAGCGGATCGTCGCCGCGGTGCAGCGGCAGGTGGATGACGGCCGCTTGATCGGCATCACGGCTCAACACCTGGGCGCCGCGGTGGTGAATATCCGAGGCACGGGCCATCACATCGACTTGACGGGCGCTCCGAGTTTGACCTTGACCAATCGCGTGCCCGTGGCCCTGGTCATGCCGGCCGCCGCAACCGAAGGCGGCACGTTCACGATCAGCGACGGTTCCACGATGCCGTTAGTCTTTGAATTCGATGCGGACAATTTCCTGGCGGACGAGACGCATATCGCTGTCGAGTACGTCGCCGGCGACGACAATATCGCGTTGGGGCTGGCGGTTGCCGCCGCCATCAACAAGGCCGCCGCGGATGGCCGCTTGCTGGATGTCAGGGCCATCGAAAAAGGGACGGGCGAAGTGGAACTCATCAGCCCCTCCGGAGTCAGCGGTGACGATGAAGACGGGATCGTCTTCAATGGCGTCTTCACTCCCAACTTTGCCACTCCCGTATCGGTCATCGCGTCCGAGGCCGGCTTCCTGGACGGCTGGATCGATTTCAACAACGATGGCGACTTCAACGATCCCGGCGAAAAGGTCTTCGATAGCGTCCGCGTCGTGGCCGGTGTCCACACCGGACTGACGATTACCACCCCGGCTTCGACCATTCCAGTGACGCCGATTCCCCGCACGACGTTCTCGCGGTTCCGGTTGAGTGCCACCGGGGGCCAGTTCGCCGACGGTCTCGCCATCGGAGGCGAAGTGGAGGATTATCGACTGCGGATCATTACCAACCAGCCACCGACCGTCGTCGATCCGCTGGTCGATCTGGTGATCCTGGAAGACGCCCGCGGCGTTCCGAATCCGCCCGCCGAGGCCACCACGGCTCCGCCGAACCTGACGGTCGTCAAGCCCTTGTCCAGCGTGTTCACGGACGTGGACATTGCGAACGGCAATGGAGACTTCTTGACGTTTACCGCCGTCAGCAGCCATCCCGGATTGGTGACAGCCCAAATTGTCAATGACCAGGTGGTACTGACGTTGCAGGCCGACCAGAACAATACCACCGCGTCGACTTCCGCCGCGGTCATCACGGTCACTGCGACCGATCACGCCAGCCGTACCGTTTCTGACAGCTTTACTTTGAGTGTCACGCCCGTCAACGACGTACCGGTCTTCACGCCGGGAGCGAACGAAACGGTCAACGAGGATTTCGGCCTGCGAACCGTGCCGGGCTGGGCCACGAATATCGCCCGCGGTCCCGCCACGGCGACCGACGAGTCGGGACAGACGCTGGACTTCATCTTTACGCCGATCGGCACGACGAACCACTTGACGTTCGCGGTCGCGCCCGATGTCGATCCCGCCACCGGCAACCTGACCTACCGCACCGATCCCAATTCCAATGGCACGGCGACGTTCAGCGTCACGCTGCGGGACAATGGCGGTGTTTTGAACGGCGGCGTCAACACGACCGCGCCGCATACGTTTACGATCACCGTGAATGCCGTCAACGACCCGCCGACGGTCGCCAACGCGCTGGGTACGGTGAGCGTCAATGAAGACGCGGCGAACGTGAACGTGGATCTGTCAGCCGTCTTTGCCGACGTCGACATCGCCACCAACGGAGACGCGCTGACGCTTTCGGTCCTGTCGAACAACCGGCCGTCGCTGGTGTCGACTTCGCTCGTTGGAACAAACCTGGAACTGGACTTCCAGCCGAATCAGAACGGTTCGGCGACAATGGTGATTCAGGCGCGAGACCAGGCCGGCGCGACCGTGACGACCAACCTGCAAGTGGTCGTCGCCGCAGTGAACGATCCCCCGTTCCTGATGACACCGATCGGTAATCGCACTTTCACCGAAGACGACGCCGGGACGTCGGTGAACCTGACAACGATCTTCAGTGATGTTGACATTGCCACGAATGCGGATGTGCTGTCGTTCAGCCTCGATTCGAATTCGAATCCCTCCTTGGTCAACGCGTCGATCAGCGGCGCGACCTTGTCCTTGCCGATCTCGCCGAATCAGAACGGCACGGCTACCATTACGGTTCGGGCGACCGATCTGGCGGGAACATTCAAAACGGATACGTTCACGATCACCGTCAATGCGGTCAACGACCAGCCGCACGTTGCGAATCCGATTGCCGATTTTTCGGTGTTGGAGGACGCCCCGGCCACGACGATCAACTTGTCGAACGTCTTTGACGACGTGGACATTGCCACGAATGGCGATTCACTCGCCTATCGCCTTGTTTCCAACAGCAACCCGGCCTTCGTCACGCCCAGCGTGACAGGGGCCACGCTGACGCTGACCTACCCTCCGAATGCGAACGGTTTCTCGGACATTACCGTCGAGGCCGAAGATGATGCCGGCCTGACCATTACGGAATCGTTCCGCGTGACCATCCTGGCCGTCAATGATGCTCCCACCTTTACCAAAGGGGCGAACGAAGTCGTCAACGAAGACGCGGGCGCGATTACAGTGACCAACTGGGCGACGATGATCGACCAGGGGGGTGGCAGCGACGAAGATTCCCAAACGCTCAGCTTCACGGTCACCAATGACCGTCCCGGATTGTTCAGCGTGCAACCGGCGATCAGCAGCACGGGCACGTTGAACTACACGACGGCCGCCGACCAGAACGGCGTGGCCACGGTGACGGTGCAGTTGGTGGATAGCGGCAGCAACACCGCGCCGAACGTCAATACCTCGGTGGCCAAAACGTTCACGATTACGGTCCGGCCGGTCAACGACAGCCCGCGTTTTACCGCGGGTGCGGATATCACGATCGGCGAAGATCCAACGCCGTCGCTGCAATCGTTTGTGAACTGGGCGACGGGCATTGGTCGTGGACCGGCAACGGCCACGGACGAAGCGGGGCAAACTCTGGCCTTCGACGTCACGGAAACGACGGTTGTCTCCGGGCTTCCAGTCCTGACGTTTGTCACTCCGCCGGCGATCAATCCGACGACGGGAACATTGACTTTCGAAACGGCCCCCCACTCCAACGGCACCGCCACGTTCAGCGTCGTGCTGCGTGACGATGGGGGAGTCGTGAACGGGGGCGTGGACCGCACCGCGCCAGTACCGCTGACGATCACGGTCAATTCCGTGAATGATCCACCGTACGTGGCCAACCCGATTCCGGACTTCCCGGTGCAGGAAGACGCCGTCAACACGCAAATTGAATTGTTCCCGAACGTGTTTTACGACCACGATATCGACACCAACGGCGACAGTCCGCCGACTTTGAGTATCGTCAGCAACTCGAACCCGGGACTCGTGCAAACGTCCATTTCCGGCGCGACGTTGACCTTGGACTACATCGCGGATCAGCATGGCTCCGCCACGATTACGGTACGCGCGACCGATCAGTTTAACGCCTCCGTGACCGATACGTTCACCGTAACCGTCAACCCGGTCAACGATCCACCAACGCTGCAAGTCCCGATCAGCGACGTGACGGTTGTCGAGGATGCGGGGAATACGAGTCTGAATCTGGCGGGTACGTTTGGCGATATCGACGGCGACCTGTTGACGTTAACCGTATTCGACAATGACAACCCAACGCTGGTGGATGCGACAATCGGCGGATCGGTACTCACGCTGGATTATCTGGCCGATCAACATGGCACGGCGAATATCACCATTCAGGCCACGGACCCCTCCGGCGCGATCGTTCGCGATACGTTCCTCGTGACCGTCCAGTCCGTGAACGACGACCCGGTGGTGCGCAACGCGATCGCGGACTTTACCGTCGCGGAAGACGCGGCCGACCGCACGATCGTGCTCACCGATGTGTTTGCCGACGTGGATATCGGAGATGCGCTGACGTACAGCGTGACTGCCAACAACAACCCGATGCTCACTGCCACTTCGATCACCAGCGAAACGCTGACGATGGACTTCCTGCCGAACCGCAACGGCAGCGCGCAAATCACCGTACAGGCTCGCGACCAGGCCGGGCGCACGGTGACCGATACGTTCGTGGTGACGGTTACCGCCGCCAACGACTTCCCCGTCGTGGCCAGCCCGATTCCCGATCAGGCGTTTGTCGAGCAGTCGCCCCGACACACGATCCTGCTCACCAGCGTCTTCATGGACCCGGACATTGGCATGCCGATGGATGCGCTGTCGTTCCAGGTGGTCAGTAACAACAACCCGGGACTGGTCAACCCCCTCGTCACGAATAGTTCGCTGGCAATCGATTTCGTGCCCAACCAGCATGGGCAGGCGACCATCACGGTGCAAGCCACGGACCTCGCCGGCTTGTCGGTGCAGGACACCTTTGTCGTGACGGTCACCTCCGTCAACGACGCTCCGCTGGCGATCAATCCGTTGGGCCCCGTGTTTGCCGCCGAGGATGCCGCGGACACGACGATCGATATCGCCGGTGTCTTTGCGGACGTCGACATCGCCACCGATGGCGACGTCTTGACCTACAGCATTGTGAGCAACACGAATCCGTCACTGGTTGTTCCAACGGTCATGGGCAGCAGCCTGGCCCTGGACTACCAGCCGGACCGCAAAGGGGCCGCGACGATCACGTTCAAGGCGGCGGACCAGGCGGGCCTGACGGCGACCAGTATGGTCACCGTCAATGTCACGCCGGTCGACGACGCGCCGGTGGTAGTCAATCCACTGCAGGGAGCCATCAGCAGCCTGCTGGAGGACGCCGCGCCCGTCGTGGTCAATCTGGCCGACGTGTTCCACGACGCGGACATTTTGACCAACGGCGACCGCCTGACCTACCGTGTCGTATTCAATTCCAATGCTCAGATGTTGAGCGCCAATGTTTCGGGCAGTTCGCTGACACTGGATCCGCAATTGAATCAGAACGGTACGGCGACGATTACCGTGGAAGCCTCTGATTCCACCAGCAGGAAGATCACCGACACGGTAAATGTCACCGTCGCCCCGCAGAATGACGTGCCCACGATCAGCAACGCCCTTGCCGACCTGGTTGTTCTGGAGGATGCGGCGCAGACCATCATCAGTTTGGCGGATGTGTTCAGCGATGTGGACATCGCCACCAATGCGGATGTCTTGACCTTTGGGATTTCCGGTAATACGCAGCCGACGCTGGTCGTCCCCGGCATTGTTGGTTCGACAATGACGTTGACCTATCAGCCCGATCAGAACGGCAGCAGCCAGATCAGCGTTCGCGCGCGGGACATGGCCGGCGCCACGGTTACGGACACTTTTACGGTCACGGTGCGCGAGGTCAACGATGCCCCCATCGTCTCGCCCGACAGCATCAGCGACATCAACGAGGACACAACCGTGGTCTTGAACGCTGCGGTGCTGGCCAGCCTGCTGGCCAACGATGTCGCGGGTCCCGCGAACGAGGTGGGACAGAGCCTGGTTGTGACCGGTGTTTCGGCGACCAGCAGTGGCGGCGGGCAGGTGACTCTGCAAGGAAACGCGATCACCTACACCCCTCGTCTGAACTTCAACGGCGTCGACACGTTTACGTATACGGTCACGGACAACGGGTTGACCAACGGACTCCTGTCGCCGCTAAGTGCCACGGGAACGGTTTCCGTGAACGTGCTGCCCGTCAATGACGCACCGACAGCCAACAATGATCCGCAGAATGCCAATGATCCGAAGTACATTGTCGATGAGGATTCCGAATTGTTTGTCGCGGGCAAGGGCGTCTTGCAAAACGACTTGGATGTGGACAATCCCAACCAGATATTGACCGTCATTGCGGCGGATTCCGTCAGCGCCAACGGTGTCAGCATCGCGATGAACGCCAACGGCACGTTCGGATACAATCCCATCGGAGGATTCGATCATCTCGACACCGGCCAGGTGGCTGTCGACACCTTCCAATACACGATTTCGGATGGAACGTTGACGGACACAGCCACCGTGAACGTGACCGTGACGGGAATCAATGACGCACCGACGGCAGTAGACGACGTGTTCGGCGGTACGGCTGCCCTCGTTACGGAAGACACGTTGTTGACGGGAGTCAATCTGCTGGCCAACGATATCGACCCCGAAGGCGATGTACTGACCGTGATTCCTTCTCCGAACGCCAGGGTCAGCGCCTTGGGCGTCCCGGTAACGATCACTTCGTCCGGACAGTTGACCTACGATCCCCGCAGCGTGGCGCGGATTCAACAACTCGCACTGGGCCAGTCCCTGACCGATACGTTTACCTATTCGATCGCGGAACTGGGAGTCAGCAGCGCTCAATCGAGCGCGACCGTGACGATTACGATCGCCGGCAGGAATGACGCCCCCACGGCCGTGGACGACCACTTCAACGCCAACGAGAATTCGGTTTCCGCTTTCGCCGCGCCGGGCGTCTTGGCGAACGACTTCGATGTGGAAGGGGATACGATCTCGGTGCTGGCCGAGAACACCACTCACTTCGGAGCCACGGTCACGGTTAATGCCAACGGCGGGTTCACGTACAATCCACTGACGTCGACGTTCCTGCAGTCTTTGAACGTGGGCGTCATCGGGACGGATTTCTTTGACTATACGGCACGGGACAATCATGGGGCGATCGACACGGGTCGAGTTTTCGTTACTGTAACGGGTGAATTCGATTCCCCGTGGCAGAATCCCGCAAATAACCTCGACGTGAACGGGGACGGCTTTGTGTCTCCCATCGACTCGCTGTTGATCATCAACTGGATCAACGAAAAGGGCACGGGCCCGCTGCCCGTACCGCCGCCGCAAAACTTCCCGCCGCCCTTTATCGACGTCAACAAGGACGGCGCCGTGACCGCCGCCGACGTATTGCAGGTAATCAACTTCCTCAACGCCCAAGGAAACGGCGAAGCGGAAGGCGAGGCCGATACAGCCGGCAGTGTCATGGTGGACGTGCACATCGCGCCTCCCACTGCCGATTTGACGGAAAGTCCGCTGCACCAACAGAAGCGGACTTCCAGACGCTCCACGTCGTCCGGTTCGGATCACGCCTCGCTCGATTCGCAACCGGTCGAGTTCGCTTGGGACTCGGTGCTCGACAGCATCGCTCGCGCCCGCAGCAAGTCGACTCCCGCCGATCTCCCGTTGGACTCGGCGCTGCTCGACCTGTTTGGCTAATCTCCGTGACCATTTGACCTCGTAGTGCCACGGCGCCGCCCGTGGCGCCATCTAATAGGACAACGCTCGATTTGCGGCAATCGGCAGAATACAAGCACGCAGCGCCAGCAAGTGTATCCTGACGTAAGTGCCCCCCTCGTTTGCGCTTCGAGCTCATCTGGCGACGGAACCGGGCGTTGTCGGACTAACGCCGCAACTCATCGGAACGGTGCGGGCAACGGTTCTGCCATTGCGGGGCTGGCGGCTTCCTGCACGCGGCGATCTCGCAAGTCGCCCGTGAACATAGGGAAACCTGGCACTTTGTACCGGACATCGAGATTTCGTCAATATTTCGGGTCTTGTTGAGCGAAACAAGAGTGTAGGTTGTGGCGGTTCTGCCGCAATCGTCAGCGTATCGCGCTACCACATGCTAACTGCCGTCGCGAGGCGGATTGAGGACGGCAGGTGGGGCAGAACCGCCAGGCCTGGCGACAGCAAGACAGGAGGTTTGCGACTCGCCGCAACTCAGGCCTAGATTCAGGTGAATTTCAAGTTTGGAGTAAGGAGAATCCAAGTGACCTTTTACCGCACAATGACCCACGCTGCGGCAGCACTCGCCATCATTGGGATGACATCAGCCGCCTCAGCCGAGAATGCACGATCGTACTCTGCATTCAACCAGATGATTGTTGACTCGCAAGTCGCTCCGGCGTCTTGCACGACCAATTGCGACGACTGCGCCGCACCGGTCTGTGGATGCGAGACGGCCTGCGAGCCTGCTTGTGGATGTGAAGTTGGCTGTTGCGACAGCGGATGTGCACTGCGTCGCGGCGGTCTGGGCAACTGCTGCCTGGGCGACCCGTTGGAGCTGTTCGGCACGCATGAATGCAGTGGCATCTCCGTCGGCGGCTGGACGCAATTCGGTTACCATGACAACAACAGCGTGGCCGACGGCTTTAACCAGAACGAAGACGCGCTCAACCTGCACCAGCAATGGCTGTGGGCCGAACGAGTCGCCGACGGCCGCTGCGGTTGGGACTGGGGTTTCCGCGTTGACTTCATGTACGGTATTGATGCCAACAACACGCAAGCGTTCGGCAACAATCCCGGCAACTGGGATTACTTGAATGGCTATGACCATGGTATCTATGGTTTCGCGATTCCGCAGTTGTACGGCGAACTGGCGAACGGCGACCTGTCCGTCAAGGTTGGCCATTTCTACACCTTGATTGGTTACGAAGTCGTCACGGCTCCGGACAACTTCTTCTACAGCCATGCCTACACCATGTACAACAGCGAGCCGTTTACCCCTACCGGCGTC
>CALBSZ010000483.1 GCA_937967665.1 uncultured Planctomycetaceae bacterium | reverse complement strand
AATACCAGGGTACCGGCGTGCTGGCCACCTTTCTCTGCTGCTTGCCTGAAGAGGCCCGGAGAAACCTGGTCCGCATGAAGGAACTCTTCCAGGACGCGGTGGAGAACGGCATCACCGAAGCGGAACTCGAACAAGCTAAGAGCAAGGTCTGTTCGCACATCATCTTGCAAAGTGAACGCCCCGCCAACCGACTGTTTTCGCTAGGTGGAAACTGGATACAGCGGGGTGAATACAAGACCGTTCGTCAGTCCGTGGATACGTATCGCGCCGTCACGGTGGAGCAGGTGAATGCAGTGGCAAAAAAGTATCCCCTGACGGAAACTACCACGGTAGCGGTCGGTCCACTCAATGAATTAGAGCTACCGTAATGACGGAAAAAACGGACGTTACCTGGCATCAGCATCGAGTTTCGCGCGAAGATCGCGAATCGCTCAACGGCCATCGCGGTTGCGTGGTTTGGTTCACCGGACTGAGCGGCTGCGGCAAGAGTACCGTGGCCAATGCCGTTGATCAACGGTTGTTCGAAATTGGAAAACACACCTTCCTGCTGGACGGCGATAACATCCGGCACGGCTTGAACGCCAGTCCCTCCATGTTGGCCGCCCGGCATGGCGAGGTATTCGCAAATCGCTTTGGCTTGGGGTTTTCGGCGGCCGATCGCGAAGAGAACATCCGTCGCATCGGTGCGGTGGCACAGTTGTTCGCGTCGGCCGGTATCATCACGTTGTCCGCTTTCGTCAGCCCCTATCGGCGCGATCGCGATGCCGTCAGACAGCAAGTGGAAAGCGCCGGACGGGCCGGCGACTTTATCGAGGTGTTCGTAAATACTCCGCTGGAAGTGTGCGAGTCGCGCGATCCAAAGGGGCTCTACAAGAAAGCCCGCGCCGGCGAACTGAAAGGATTTACCGGAATCGACGATCCCTATGAAGCGCCGCAGCGACCCGAGGTTCATCTCGATGGGACCGCTGACGTCGACTTCCTGGCCCAGCAGGTAATCCAGTTCCTCATCGCCGGCGGGAAGCTCTAAGCCGACAGCGCCATGTTCCGTCGTCATACCAGCTCGAAGCGCCGGCGAATGGGTAACTTACGACCGGATACACTTGCTCGCGCTGCGTGTTTGTATTTACGCGGATTGCCGCAATCGTGGCGCTGTCCAGCGAAGCCAGGCCTGGTTGTGACCCAGCCAGTCGTGGCGGGCTGCTAGCGAATTACTTGGACGCGTCGCACCGACATTCCTCGGCTTCGCCTTGACAGTTCAAACGCACAGGTCCTACAGTATAGGTGGGCGGAATTTCGTCGCGCGGCCTGCGGCGGCAGCAGCAGGACGCAGCATGGAACATCGTCAGGCACGATTCACGGAAGGGGCCAGCAGATGCCGACAACAGCAACCGATCAATCCGCTCAGCAGCGCGCGCAGTCGGCGCTGGCTGCCAGTCCCATCTATCATCTCCGTGATCTTCAGGTCGAACAGGAAGGGAATACCCTTTATCTTCACGGCCGGGTGGTGAGTTATTACCACAAGCAACTGGCTCAAGAAGCCGTTCGCAGCCTGTCCCAGGGTATCCAGGTGGTCAATTCCGTTGTCGTGGATTTCGACGAGTAACGCGCCGCCCGTGTCTTTCGCAGAACAACCCCAAACGTGCTTACGCGGGCAGCGCCAGCTGGCGTGCGACCGGGAGCTTTACGGTGGCGAAACACCAGACCCTGAACAAGGAAAGTTTGAATCCGAGAATTGCAAAAACCCGCAATCCGACGTAGGGACTTCGAAACAGATTCAAGAGCCGAAATGCAAAGCGGATTCACCTGAATTCAAGGGAAACCCGAAATGCAACCGGCGTTGGGGGTTTTGGATTTTCGTATTGTGACATTTGAATTTGTTTCGGTTTTCGATATTCGTGCTTCGAATTTGAATCCAAAAGTCGGAGACCTCGTTAGTTTCAAAACGAAAGCACGCGTTCCACTGTCGACTCCAGAAGCCTGACTAGCTCCTTTTCGCCGTGCGTCACGGCGATGCCGATGTTGAGGGCCCAGAGCGGCCATGGGCCCAGGCGCTCGACACCAAGCTTGACGAGGTCCTTTTGCGTGCAGAGGATGGCTTCGACGCCTTCCAGTCCGGCAACCCATGACGACAGCGCGTCAATGTCTTCGCGCTGGTAGCCGTAGTGGTCGGGGAATTCACGAAAGCCGGCAACTTCGTATTGACAAGCTTCCAGCGTGTGGCGAAACCCCGCAGGATTCCCGATGCCGCAAAACGCGGCCACACGTCGCCCCGCGAACTGCGTCACGGGCGTTTCAGCCCCCGTCGACGAACGCAGCCGTGTGGGACAATGAGCGACCTCGACCCAAACCGCCGCGTTGTTGAAACGAGTCGCCCGGTCGCGGATGTGTTCACGCGTCGCGCGGTCAACGGCATCGCTTCGGGACAGGACGATTGCATCCGCCCGCCGCAAGCCCGCCAACGGTTCACGAAGCAGCCCGCGGGGTAGCAGATGATTAAAGCCGAACGGTTCGATCGCGTCGATCAGGACGATATCCAAATCGCGATGCAACCGGCGATGTTGGAATCCGTCGTCCAGCAGGATCAATTGACACTCGAGTTCCTCGATGGCCGTTTGTGCCGCGGCGACGCGATCCGGGTTTTGGAGGTGGGGCACGTCGGGCAGTTTTCGTTCGAGCTCCAGCGCTTCGTCGTTCTTCGCTCCCGCCTGGGCTCCGTATCCGCGGCTCACAATCGTCACGCGAATTTCCCGAGTTCGATACCAGCGTGCCAGCCATTCGACCAGAGGGGTCTTGCCGGTACCGCCCGTGGTCAGATTTCCGACGCTGACGACCGGGACGGCGACCTGTTGGATCGCACGTTTGCGCCTGTCGTAGCTGCGATTGCGCCAACGCACGGCAAGACCGTAAGGTAGCTCGGCCACACCGAGCAACCCGCGCGCCAGGGACGCGGTGACGCCGCGGCGCTGGCCGCTGACCAGGTCATGAAACGTGGATGGATTTATCATGGCATTTTTCGGGGCGCCTAAACAACGCGGTCACCAGGTTGACGGCGGCCACCCGGCAACGGAGCACGGATTGCATGCTGAACGCCCTCGTGGTTGTGGCGATGGAGCCGGCTGGCCAATTCCAACCCGGCCGGAGCGCGACGGTCAGCGCGTGCCTTACCCTGCGAAAGCTTCCAGACCAGCGAACTTAACGCCACGTGGCCATTCTTGCGATAGGGCAGTTGACGCGTTAGGCTCGTTTTCAGTCCCGTCAAAATCCTGGTTGGACATCGCCAACTTTGCGGAAATCCGCCAAAATACAAGCACGCAGCGCGAGCAAGTGTATCTGGTCGTAAGTTACCCACTCGCTGGCGCTT
>CALBSZ010000482.1 GCA_937967665.1 uncultured Planctomycetaceae bacterium | reverse complement strand
TCGAAGCTCGCAGGCCGAATTCTTGCAGGAGGGCGCGCGAGGCGTCGGCCAGTGGTGGATCGACTTCAATGCCATACGATTCGAAACCCAGCATTTCCGCCAGGCCGGTCACAATGCCGAACCCGCTTCCCCATTCGCAAAAACGCCCCCGCGGCAGGGCATTCAGGCAGCGCCATGCCATGTCATAATCGCTCGGCACAAAGTCAAAACAATCAATCGACTTGAAACGCGATCGCCCCGCCGCGATAAAGTCCAGCGCTCGCGCGGGGAGCGGATCGGCCGAGGCTTCCAGAGTCCTTTCGATTAGCAATTCGATTCTCCGTGCTCTACAATCTGATTCACCTGGTGTTTGTGCTCACATTATGTTGTGTACGGCCAGGACCGTGTTTTTTTGCTGGAGGTGAACGTCATGATACCCAAAATCTTTACGTCGTTGGCCGTCATATCAACAATGGCACTCGCCGCAATGGGGCAGGAGCGTGAAACGCCCGTTGTACTGGTGAAGGACGGTGGGGCGCTGGTGCCAATTGTGCGAGGAACCGTTGCCGAACCCGTCAACGAGTTAAAGGTCTATCTGGATCGAATCAGCGGCGCGGATTTTCAGATTGTCGAGCCATCATCCGGTTTGGCAGGCCTGTACGTTGGTCTGTCGAGCGATTTTCCGGACTTGAATGAGAACGACGTCATCAGCGCGGAGGGATTTCGCATCCGCACGGATCGGCACAGCGTCTATCTGTTGGGGGTCGATCCGCGCGGCGTCCAGCACGCCGTGTCGACGTTTCTTCAGCGACTCGGCTGCCGCTGGTTCTTCCCCGGTCAGGCCTGGGAAGTCATTCCCGCGCAGCCCACGATCGCCGGTTCCTGGAACGAAACGCAGGTGCCGAGTTTCCCGACGCAACGTCGCATCTGGTATGGTTACGGCGCCTACCGACCCTGCAAAGACGATTGGGAAACGTGGAATCGTCACAACTGCATGGGCTCGCCGATCGAAATCGGGATCGGTCACACGTGGCACGGCCTGCGCGCGGAAAAGGAGTTTGAGTACCATCCCGAGTGGTTTGCGCTGACCGATGGCAAACGGCAGCCGACGAAGCCGTGCTACAGTCATCCGCAAGTGATCGAGCGGGCGATCGAATCGGCGCTTGCGCAGGCGGCGGCCGGGAAGCAGATGATTTCCATGACGCCGCCTGACGGGTTGGGTTACTGCGAATGCGAACGTTGCCTGGAAGTATGTCGGGGCGGAGATCCGTTTGAGGATCATGCCACGCAATTCGCTCGTCGCCCGGATGGAACGCTGATCAGCGTTACTTCAGAAAACGTTTTTCAGCTGGTGAATCGGGTTGCCGCAGCGGTGGCGAAAGAGTATCCGCGGACGTTGATCGGCTGCTACGCCTACAGCGCGTACTCGCATCCGCCCTCGTTTGACCTGCACCCCAACGTCTACCTGCAGACAACAACCGCTTATCGCCGGACCCCGATCTCGCTGGACGAGCAATTGGCGGAGTTTGGCCGCAAGACAAAGCAACTGGGCATTCGCGAGTACTATAGCGTCTATCAATGGGACTGGGACAATCCGGATCCCGGCAAGCTCACTCCGACCCAATTGCAAGCCGATCTGCGTCGCTTCCAACGCAGTGGCGTTACCGCTATCAATGCGGAAGCATCGAACAATTGGGCGCCGCGCGGCCTGGGCTACTACCTGGCAGCGCACTTGATGTGGAACGTCGATGCCGACGTGGATGCGCTTGTTCGCGATTTTTACACCAAGGCGTTTGGTCCCGCGGCCAGAGCGGTCGAACGCTACTACGTACGCTGGTATGGGCCGGAAGTGGCGGTGCTGGACGAGCAACTCAAGGGTTCCGCGCAACAACCAACCTTCGTAGAAAAGGGCGTTCACAATCTTTCGGTACTGGCTGACGCTTTTGGCGATCTGGACGAAGCAGCGCGGCTGGTGCGCGATCAGCCGGCCTGCCGAGATCGCGTCGATCACTTGCGGATGTACCTGCACTACTTGTTTTTGCGCAGTCAACTGGCCAGTGCTGCGAAGGCGGGAAATGGCGCCGCGATATTGCAAGCGATTGAGGCGGAGACAACCTTCGGGGCGCGTTTGACCTACACGAATATGATCCACACGCGACCGCTGCTGGGTAAGGCGTTCCTGCGGCGGTTTCGCAAGTACGAGGACTTGCTGGAGAGCGTTCCGGACGCGCGGCAATCGAACAAGGGTTGGCGTCAAATCGGGCAGCCTCCCACGCACGAAGAACTGGAACAACTCTGGCGCCAGGACAGGGTTGCCTTGCGCAAACACTCGTGACCAGCAGTTGCGCGACGGAGCCGATCCAACGCGGTGGAACGGATTGGCGTTCACGCGGAGGCGCGGCGCTCGCGGAGGAAGGAATCACGAAGGTAGAATCAGGAGAGAGGGATTCTACTTGGACAGCGCCGCCCTTACGGAAATACGCGCAAATACAAGCACGCAGCGCCAGCAAGTGTGTCCGGACGCAAGTAACCCACTCGCTTACGATTCGAACTTGTATGACGACGGAACCTGGCGCTGTCCAACTACTGTACGACTGAATGAACCGTTTTCACCAATATCTCCGTTTGGAAAAACGGCGGCAGGCGGTATACTCCCGGCCGAGGTTTCCCATGCTGTACCATTCCCACGCCTGGCGATATTCGCGAGTTGCTCGAGCATGTCAGCACGCCGGCTTCCTGTTCGGTTGCGTCACAATCCTGCTCGCTGCCGGTTGTAATCGTGCCAATCGGCCGGTGTCGGTCGAGCAGGCGGAGTCATACGGCGAACTACCGGGCTTGCAGGCCACCCATGACGAAGCGCTGCAAAAGGAGTTTGCTTACGTTACGGCCGAACTTGGCACGCCGTTTCAATTGGATCGTCTACGAACGGAAGGGCGCTCGGAGGACCCGTTTACCGATTCCCGTAATGCGGCGGCGGCGATGCGCCAGATCTTTGCGGGCCAGGATGCGGAACGCTTGAACGAACATGCGCGCCGCCTGCTTCCGGAAACTTTCGTCTTCGATGATATCAAGTTGCAGCGGATGCGCGAGTTTCTGGCTTCGCACAAGCATGATCAGCTGCGTTTTCGCGCGGCCCTGTTGCGCGAACACTGCGATTTCGGCTTGCGGCTATCGGACGGCTTCTTCGCGAACCTGGACTTCGTCCAGGAGGTGGAGTTCGGTGTGCTGCTGGAGACCATGGTCGTCGCCGATTTGCTGGAGCGCGACAAGCCCGACCGCGCCATCGAAGCATTGGGCTTCATGTTCCGGCTGGTCGGCTTGCTCTCGCAAGAGAAACATATCGTGCCGCGCATTACGGCTGTCCATCTTCGGCATCGGGTGCTGCGCGTTGTGGCTGCGGTTGCCCGGCATGGTCAGGCCAGCGACGCCACGCTGGAGCAACTGTTCGAACTACTCATGTCGCAGTTGTCGCGGTGGCCCGACGACGCGGACGCGTGGATTGGCGATAGGGCCATCGGCCTACAGTCGTACGAGATGATTCGCGAGGGTCATTTGCTGTCGTTGGTGAGCGATAAGGAAGTCGAACGGCTCAAGAAGATGGGCGTGGTGGATACGTTGATCGAGAATCTGGACGCGGATGAACTGTTCTACATGCGCACGATGCGGCAGCTGATCGAAGTCAGTAACCGGCCCTATTACCGGCGGCTGACGAAATTGCAGGAATTGCATGAGAGTGTCGAGGCGGCGCGGAAGACGGCGCGGTTTCCGGTGGTGGCCATCGAGTTCCTGTTGCCGGACTATCGTTCGGGCCAGCAATTGCAGGCGCAAGACCGCGCGCGGTGCGAAGCCTGGGCCGTCGTTCTGGCTGCCCGCCTGGGCCGCGAACGGCAACCGTATACCACGAATCCGCTGACCGGCAAGCCGTACGAAGTTCGCGTGGGTACCGACGGCGTCGAACTGAAAAATGTCGATCCTCAAGACGCCGACAGCCACATTCAGATCGCCCGCGAACCGCTGAGCGTACTGCGCTAGTCGGCAAAACGACACAGTCCACATCCAGGACTCGCAAAAACAACTCGAAATCCGCGATAATACAAGCACGCAGCGCGAGCACGTGTGTCCGGACGTAAGTGACCCACTCGCTT
>CALBSZ010000481.1 GCA_937967665.1 uncultured Planctomycetaceae bacterium | reverse complement strand
GCGAACTACGCAAACATTGCACATGAAACAACTTGCAACTCGACAGTGCCATTCGCTCCTGCCCCCTTTTTCGCAGCTTGACCCCTTTTTAGCAGCTACTTGGCCGGTGCCGTGGGTCGCAAGGGGATAGTGGGAGTGACGTTCTTGAGATCCGTCCACAGCGTCCCTTCTCCGGCATAGAGGAGTTGCAGGTTGATGGTGGGCGGAAGTCCTTCCGCGAACTCCCACTTGTTGTACGCCGTCGGCGTGCCGAAGGCCTCCACGGCAAGCTGGAATTTCTGGGCGCGTGCTTCTTCGGCGAGTTTCCGCGCCGTGGCGTCCGCTTCACCCAGCAGCACTTGCTTCTCGGCATCCAGTTCCGCGATCTGCTTGTCGACTTCCGCGACCAGTTGTTTAGTTTCGGCCTTGATCTCGGAGGCTTCCTTGTTCCCTTCCGCCAGGACGTTGGCGACCAGCTTGGTGGTTTCGACACGCACCTTTTCGGATTCCAGTTCCACCTTTTTCTCGGCCTCGCGCAGGTCGGCTTCCGTTGTCGCCGTCAGCTTTTCCTGTTCGCGAGTCAGTTTGAGTTCATCCGCGATGTAGCCGTTCTGAATCGGGATGCGCACTTCTTGGGGGATGTAGATATGTCGCACCAGTCCGTACAGCAGCGTGATGTTCTTGTCCTTCAGCACCTCCTGGAAGGCCTCGGATGTCCCAATCTGAAACGACTGGCGAGTTTCGCCAACCAGTAGTTCGACAGCGCCCATTTTCGAACCGTTGTTGCGGCAGATGCTTTCCGATTGAGGCAAGATCACCTTCTGTTCGGCCTCTTTCACGTTTCCAAACGTCCGCACCACTTCGGGTGCGTCGGCGGGCATGACGCCCCAAATGGCGGTGAAGTCGAGTTGGATATCGAAGCCGTCGTTCGACGGGAACCCGATTCCGGATTGCGGGATCGCCAGCGGCTCGCCGCTTTCGTCGTGAGCGATCTGACCGTTGGGCAGTTTTTGCTGCTCGACTTTCATGCTGGTCTCGCGGAAACCGATTTCGACAACATCCACTTGCTGTTCCCGCGGATTGATCGGATAGAGTCCAGGGGGAAGGACATCGCCCTGGATGCCGGCCACTTTTTGTTGCTCCGGGTTGTCTGCCAGGTAGGTGACGACGCCAACGTACCCCGTCGGGATTTCGACCCAGCCGGAATACTTCACCTGATCGCCGACCGTTTCCTGGTTCGTCGTGACGATGTTGAATTCGAAGGCATACGGGTTCGCGCGATAGCGGCCGGGACCGAGCACACTGCGGAGGATCCCTTGATTCTGAGCGCGGTTTTCGCCGCTCAGCTCCCCGTCGACCAGGAACTGCCCCGGCGGTAGTGGATTCCCCAGCTTGCTGGTTACGATGGCGACTTCGCCCGGCTGGACAACCACGTCTTTAACAATCGTGCGATCCCACCAGATCGGGCAGTAGAAGTGACGGCCTGGTCCGCGGAGCTGTTCCAGCACGCCGACTTCGCCCTCTTTGGCGAAATGACCCGGTGTCGCCGAACTCCGGCGTCCAAACAACAGCGGCCCCTTGTAGCGCAACATGAGGCTCTGGCCCTCGTAGACGTAAACGCGGTTGATCGTCCAGTGGAACGCGCGCAGCAAGAGCAGGATTCCGAGTCCGAGACCGGCAAGGGAAATCAGGGTGCGAAGACGCATAGCACGTCCTTTCGTTGGTTATTTGGCTTACGAACGGGTCAGTCTTCCGTCGAGGTCAGTTGCTTATTGTCGTTTCCAGGATTCTTCTGTTCATCAAACTCGCGGAAGATGTCCATTAGTGGGCTGTCCGCGGTATTCACCATCATCTGCCGGAAGCTCGGGGCGAGTTTCTTCAGCATGACCCAACGCGCGTATTCGTCGCCGCTGCCGCCGAACGCCGCGACCGCTTTTTTCCAACCGGCCGCTTCCGCTTCGTTTTCAAATTCAATCACCTTCGCTTCCGCCTGGCCGCGTGCTCGGACGGCGGACGCCAGGTCTTCGCCCGCCTTCAATTCGAATTCGGCGACTTTCAATCGCTGCTGCGCTTCGATCAGGCTTACTTCCTGATCACGCGTCGCTTCGGTCGTGATTTTGACCACTTCCTGCTCGGCGCCGATCAGTGCCTGCTTCCGCTTGACCATTTCCTGTTCCACGGCCAGCGTCTGTTCGGACAACTGCTGCTGGATCTGCCGCTGGTACTGCTGTTCTTCCTGCACGGCAATCTGGCGCGCCCGCACGGGTTCGGCGATTTTTTGCGGTGGATTGATGCGCGTGATCAAGGCTTGAATGATTTCGATTCCTTGCGATTCACACGTCTGCTCCATCTCGTACTGGAAGTCTTCCTGAAATTTGGTGCGCGTATCGCCCGAGATAAACTCCTTGCCGGAATGGTCGGAGCCCCGCAGCCGGCAGAACGAGCGGGCGTTGGGCAAGATGACTTTCGCGATAATCTCTTCGTCAACCCGCGCGTCCCGGCCGGCGTCATTCAGGGCGTCGTTGTAGGTGACGAAAACACTTGCCGCTTTGTCCGGCTGGACGCGAAATTCGATGATGCCGTCCAGGGTCACCCAAAAACCGTCCTTCGAGGGAAAGCCCATTTCCCCGTCGCTGGAAAGATTAAAGCGCTGACTCCGGCAGTCGACCAGGTTCACTCGCTGCACGTACGGGTTCACGTAGTACGTGCCTGGATTGAGCGTTTCCGACTGGACGCCGCGAAAGGACTCGGGAACCAACAGCACGTTAGGATCTTCCGGCATCGGGCCGGAGAGGTTGGTCACCACGCCCTTGAGGCCGGCCGGGATGACTACCGGGTCGTGCAGTTCGATATGTTCCGCGTAATTGTCTCGATCGCGGCGCGGCGTTCCTTTGATCCAGGCATTCAAGGGATAGCGTCCCGCTCGGAGCACTTCCGGGACGATCCCCTTCTGGTTCTCCTGCCAGGCCATCACTTCGCCGTACGGCAGATCCTCCCCTGCCAGGCGAATGCGCACGCCCAAGGTGTTTTCCGAAATCTCAATTTGCGGCACGACTTCCCAATCCCAGGTCCACGGATTGTAGAAGTGCCGCCCTTCGGAAAGGACCTGTTTTTGCAGGCCCTTGTGTTCGGGCGACGCCGCCATTTCGTCGTTGTTTTCCAGTTCCAGGCCGGTCTTGCGTATCAGGATTGCAATGTGCTTGCTGGGGACTTCAATGCGACAGGCAAAGTAAATGAAGAACGGGAGCACGATCAAGGCAGCGATCAGCAACAGGCCGACGCTCGAACTCAGCAGCATGTACACGAGTCCACGATTGTTTTCACGGTCTGTCATGACGTTTCCTTCGCTAGGTTTTTCGAGCGGCGCGCGGATTTGCCACTCAACGTATTGCTCACTATCCTGTATATTCGACCGCGTTCAGCGGGCAGTCGCGGTCGTCCCGTAGTTTGACGATTAATCAAGGCTCTTGCATTCTGACGAATGTGCGGCAGACATCGAGTAGGGTTTCATGCGAGGTCGCGTTGTTACGGTCATAGCAATCGCCCTGCCCTGCTTGTGGTGTTGTAGCGGTGCGTTGTTCCATGGTAAGTCGTTCGGATTTCGCGATTCGGCGCATTACTATTACCCGCTGTTTCATTGGCAGCAGCAGGAATGGCGCGCGGGTCGTATTCCGTTATGGAACGCCTACGAGAATCTCGGTGTGCCACAACTGGCGGAAACCACGTCAAGCGTTTTCTATCCCGGCAAGCTGCTTTTCTGGCTGCCAACTCCATTCGCGACCAATTTCAAGCTCTATGTGATGGCTCATCTTCTAGTGGCGGCAACGGCCGCTTATGGGGGCGCGAAATTTCTGGGCTGCCGGCCACCTGGGGCGACTTTGGCCGCCGTCGCGTACGCTTACGGGGGGCATGTGCTGTTCCAATACACCAATGTGGTCTACCTGGTCTCCGCTGCTTGGATGCCCGTGGCGATGATCGCAACCGATCGCCTGCTACTGACGAACCGGTGGCGTTGGGCGGTGATGTTCGGTGCCATCATGGCCCTGATGGTTCTGGGAGGCGACCCGCAGACGGCCTACCACGCCGGCTTGTTGGCCATCGCGTATGCGTGGCTCCTGCGCAAGCGTCGCGGTGTCACGACGACCGCCACGGCCGATCCGCAGGGCTCGCGCAGCCGGGTGTTCACCGCGTTGCTGACGCGAACCAACGTTCGTCGCGGGGCACTCATCGGCTGCTCGGCAGTGTCGGCGTTCCTGCTCGCCGCAATCCAGTTTCTGCCGGCGCTGCAATGGACTTCGCACAGCGATCGGTCTTTGTACGGAAATCCTCGAAATGTTTATGAGGCGGTAGGATCGCGCGGCGAGGGCCTTGTTGCCGGGTTGTTTGGCGAACCGGATGCCACGACTCATCATTGCAGCATCTATCAGTTCAGCGTGGCGCCGTGGCGGTCGCCCGAACTGGTTTGGCCCAACGTGCGCGGGCGCATGTTTCCCACGCATCGACGTTGGTGGAACCTGGTTCCCGCGGAGGGCCGGATCTGGACGCCGTCCATCTACATGGGACTCGTCCCCTTCATGCTGGGACTGTGGGCGATGCGGTTTCGCAAAGGAAGCTGTCGGACGCGGTGGTTGACATGGCTGGCATTGTTTGGCTTGTTGGGGGCGCTCGGCGCCTACGGTATCGGCTGGGGAATCCACGAGTTGCGTTACGCGATGCTGGGTGACCAGGCGGGCGCGCCGATCGTGGGTTATCCCGTGGGGGGCCTGTACTGGTTGCTGGTCGTTTGCGTGCCGGGTTACGTCTACTTCCGCTACCCCGCCAAACTGATGTTGCTGTTCGCCCTGCCGGTCAGCCTGCTTGCAGGAAAGGGCTTGGATCGCGTCGTTCGCCGTGGGGCTCCACCATTGGCGGCTGTGTTCGGAGTGTTTGCGGCGGCCAGCGGTTTGCTGTCGGTATGCTGCTACCTGTCACGATCGCAAATCATCGATTGGTTGCGGCAAGCCCCCGCGGACGCATCGTTCGGTCCGCTGGTTGAACACGGTGCCGTGGCGGATATGACGATTGCCTTTTTGCATGCCGCGCTGGTTGCCGCGGCGGCTTATTGGTTATTGAGACGGCCGGGCCAGCGCCGAGGCAGGTGGGTCGTCCTGCTGACCGCGGTGGATCTGACGGTTGCGGGCAGCTGGATGGTGGCGACGATTCCCGACGCGGAATTGGCAAGTCACGACACCGTGCGGCCGGCGATTGGACGAACGTATCGCACCTCCCAAACGGCATGGGTCCCTCCCTCGTGGTCGCAAGAATCATCGCCTGACCGCCTGGCGGAAATCGCGGCATGGGAACGCGCCACCTCCCTGCCCAAATACGCGCTGCTCGACCGTGTCTCGTTAATTGAAAGTCCGGGAACCCTGCATTCCATGGACCACGTTGCCGTCATGCAAGCGGGGCGGCGGCACGGCAAACTGGGTGACCCTGATGCCAGTTTTCTGCGGATGATTGGTGTGTCGCAATGGATTCGGCCGCAACGCGCGATTTCTGATCAAGCCGGCGTGCAGCAAGATTTCACGAATGTGGCAGCAACGCAACGATTAACGATCCCGGACTCGCAGCCGCGCGCCTGGCTGGTGCACGAGGTAACAATACTTCCCGCCATGACAACGATCACGCCCGCGGCAGTGCGCGCGCGGACGGAGAAGGCCTGGTATCCCCGCGGGCGACTTCGTGATTCCCGGCGCGAAGCTGTCGTGGAGTGCGCAGCTGCTCCATTCACGGTCAGCGAACCGGCTGGCAGCGAAGCCGTGACGATACTCAGCGATCAACCGCAGCGAATCGAAGTTGATGCGAACCTCGCAGCGCCAGGGCTGTTGGTTTTGAACGACACGTATTACGCTGGCTGGACCGCGGCGGTGGCTACCGCTGGCCGCGCGCCGGTTGAGGTCGAGGTGGTGCGGACGAACCGGATCATGCGGGGCGTGTTTCTACCCGCGGGCGAGCACCGCGTTGTGTTTCGATACAAGCCGCGCGGTTTCTTTTACGGTGCCTGGATCAGTGCCGGAAGCTGGTTGGCGCTGTTGGCCGCTAGCGTGGTCTTGTGGCGTGGGAAGCACCGGCGGAGCGGCGCAAAGGTTACTCGTTCGCGTCCTTGGACGCATTCTTCTGCGCGCGAGCGTCGTTGAGGTCGTGCAGGAAGACTGAGTAGTTATCGAGGCAAAGTTCCAGCGACTTGCGCAGCTCCTCGATATCTTGACGTTGCTCCTGCGAGGCGCGGAAGACCGGTTCGAGCCAGCTGCGCATGAGTTCGAACTGGCTACTCATGACATTCAGGATGTTCTTCGGTACGCGATGTTGGACAATGACGCGCTGTTCGATCGTCGCGGGGTCGAGCGGTTCGATCTGCACGGTTTGCGGGCTGGCCGGTTCCGGCCGCAAGCTGTTTGCGATGAGCGACAGGTTTTCGGGTGAAACCGAATTCGAGATTTCCCGGCCAATCGACTGCAGGCCCTCTTTCAACCCGCCCACCTGCTGGATCAGAACTTCGATTTCGCGTTCGGTATCCTCGGCCGCTTGATCGTGTTCTACCAGTTGCTTGACGCCGTCGATCAGCGCCTGCCGGATATGGTCGAGCCCGTCGTTAAAGGTACTCAACTGCACCAGCACCTGAGCAATCTCGTCGTCCGACTCGATCCCTTTCATCTTCAAGTTCTGTTGGAAGGTGCGTTTGATGTCGTGCCAGCGCCGCGATTCGGCGTCGGTCAGGATGCCGAGCATTTCACGCAGCTTCAGCAAGTTCGATTCGGTATCGGAAGTTAAAGTCTGGGCGTCGTTTTCGTAGTTGGAGAGAATCAAGGTCTGCAGTTCCTGGTCGTTCATGATCGCCACGACCTTTTCTGCGATGCGATTCATGTTGCGGTAGGAACCCTGTAGTTTGAACGCCGGTTCGGTACGATATTCGTCGGACTGGGCGGCCGACCGGATGTATTCTCGATTGACGCGCAAGACCACATCGCGGACGCGCAGCAGTTTCTTCATCACGGCCACGAACTCGTTGAGTTCTTCGAGCGAATAGTTGCCTTCCAGTTCCACACCGTCCCGTTGCCCGTGCTGCGCCATTTTGACGATCGCGTACACGTCTTTCTGGCTGCGCGTGGCGAGTTTATTGAGGACGGGATTCGAGGTGAGCGAATTCTCCAGGTAGCTGAGTTCAAACGCCTCGGCCGAATCGCCGATGATTTCTCCCAGGTTATAGATGTCCGCGCGATTCGACAGCATGTCGGGAATCTGAAACTTTTCGCCGCTTTCCGTGTACGGGTTTCCGGCCATGACCACGCAGACCTTGCGGCCGCGCAGATCGTAGGTTCGTGTGCGGCCCTTGTACACTCCTTCGATCTTTCGCTGGGCGTCGCACAATGAAATGAATTTCTGCAGGAACTCGGGATTGCAATGCTGAATGTCGTCAATGTAGATCATGACGTTGTCGCCCATTTCGAGCGACAAGTTCAGTTTCTCGATCTCCTCGCGGGCCGCGGCATTGGTCGCCTCGGAGGGGTCCAGCGAGGTGACTTGATGGCCGATGGCCGGGCCGTTGATCTTCATGAAGATAATGCCGAGTCGGTTGGCGATGTATTCCATCAGGGTTGTCTTGCCGTAGCCCGGCGGCGAAACCAGCAGCAACAGCCCCATCAGGTCGGTACGCTTGCTTTCGCCGACGACACCGATCTGTTTTGCCAGGTTGTCGCCCACGATCGGCAAGTAGACGGTGTCGATCAGCTTGTTGCGAACGAAAGACGTCAAGACGCGCGGGCGGAATTCGTCCAGCCGCATGTCATCGCGCGCCGCATCGACGATCTCTTTTTTCAACTCGATATACCGGTGGTAGCGGGGCAGAACGTGCTGATCGTAGTGGTCGAGACGTTTCACGAAGTGATTGTAGTGCAGATGGTATTTGCCTTGTGAAATTCTAGGGTGGCTGCCCACCATCTGCGAGATGACGCGGCTGACGTGCCCGTCCACAATCCACTTGGGATCCACATGTCCCTGCATGAGTTGGACGGCGACTTCGTCAACGTAGTCCAGGTCTTCTTCGTTTCCGCGAGTACTTGCAAAGGCAGTCGCCCAATCTTTCAGCAACTTGAAACTGCTGGCCGGGGCCCGCTTCACCGCATTAATCGACTTCTGGAAGCGATCGGTAAAGCCGCTGGCGCGCAGCTGGCTGTGAAACGCGTCCAGCAGTTCGGCCGCGCGGCGGCTGACGCAGAAGTCCGACTCGGTGGTGAGTTCGCAGAACAGGTATTCGGCGGCGGCGGACGTGTCGGCCTGGTCGAACAGCTGGTATTCCGCGTTGAATTCGTCGAGCATCCGCTGCAGCTCGGCAATGTATCCCGATTGCTTCGCCATTGCCGGAAAAGCCTGAGTGACGGTGCCAAAGCCCTGCAGCCGCGCTTCCATGTGACTTTTCTGTTGCCGGTTCCCAAAGGAACGCCAGAACAGCACCGCCATTGCTCGGCAGCCCGCGTCAAAGCGGAGGAGTCCAATGGTAGACTGCATTTCGACCAGGGCTTTCAGGATCCTGGCGGCATCCTGGTCGTGTACGCCTTTGGAATAACCCTCGCTGTAACGGGGCCCCATGAACCGCCGGACGAACTCGACGCGCTGCGCTTCGTCCATTCTGGCGACGGTCTCCAGCGTGGGGTGGTCCTTCGTGCCCAAGGCTTGCAGGATCTTGTGGCAGAGGAACTCGCCGCGATAGACGTCGCGATTCTCGCTCGGCATCTCCTGATCCCAGACGTCGCGCGTCGCCAGGAAAGCCTCATGTCGGACCGGTTCAAAGAAATTCGTGCCCGTCAGGTGCAGGTTCATGACCCCGTCGCGCAACACCGTAGTCAAATCCAGGGCCTGTACATTGACCGAAAACAGGTGCTTGCCGAAGCGAATTACATTATCGCCATCGACGAACAGTTCCTGCCGGTCTTTCAGCTGGCGGACGGCGTCTTCGCGAATCGTCTTGAGGCGGCTTTGGATGTCGTCGACCTTGACGGTGTCATCCAGGTCGGTGAGCTGCCTGGTCAGATCGCGAAGTTTCTCGATCATCAAGTCGGCCGCGAAATAGCCGTTGATGTCGTTGATCGATTCCATGTTGTCGACGCGGGTCTTGATGCCCTTCAAGATCCGGCCGGCGGCGGCCATGAGCGAATTGGCTCGCTTGTTCCGTGCTTCGATCAGCGCCAGCTTGCGAGTTTCAAACGCGTTGTAGATTTCCTCGCGCTTTTCGGTAAGTTGCAATACGAACTCGTCAAATTCGGCGAACCGTCCTTCCAGTTCCTCGATTTGAATCATGACCTTCGTCAGGAACTCTTCGCACTTTTCAGGCGTGTCGCAGATGTCCAGGTAGTTCACGACTCCCTGATTCAGCAGCTTCATCTGCGAACTGAATTCCGCCACGCCTTCGATCGCCAGCAGCTCCTTATTCTTATTTTTCAGGGCGGCCCGGGCCGAATTCACTTTCGAGAAGATTGTGGAGATGTTGTCGATGATGGCCGTGCGCTGGGTGGCGTCGTCGATTTTGAGGTTGCTGACAATTTCGATCAGCATTTCCAGTTCGGCGGCACCCTTGGCGATTTCGTCTTCCAGCTTCTTGGCATCGCTGACTTTGGCGAGTGCCTTGATGCGTTCCGCTTGTTCCTCGACGCGCGCCGCGTAGGGCGACAGGGCGTCGGGCTTGAGCAGGAACTGGACGCAACGATCGGCCAGCTTTTCTGTTTGCTCGGCAACCTCCTGTTCCAGCGCATTCACCAGTTCCAGGTCGACGTAGCGGAGTTCACGCAGGGAAATGATGTCCCCGCGGACGCGGCGCATGTCGGCCAGGGAGGTAACGAAGTCCTCAATCTTGTCGAGCCGTTTGCGATGAACCGCGTTGAGGATTTCTTTCGCGGCGTGGCGGACGTTGTCGGTCTGAGTGGTTGTGTTCTTCCGGACGCGTACGACCTTGTCGAATTCCTCGACGGCTGCCGAGGCGGCTTCGCGAATGTGTTTCAGCGGTTCGCTGAGCTGCGCGGTATCTTTGTGATTGATCCAGAAGTAGGAATCCAGAATGTCCGTCGACTTCTTGACCAGGTCGACGTACAGGTTGGCGTAGGTGTCCTCCTTGCCGATCAGTCCGATGACTTCATGGCACTCGGCCATGCCGCGCACCAGGTCGCGATTGCCGATCTTGTACAAGTACGATTCGGTGTTGGTATGTGGAATGTAGTCTTCGCCGACATAGGGGGTCTGCCAGAGTTGAATCACATGGTGCTTTTGGGGTTCGTGCTGCGATTTGAAGCAGACCAGTTCGCCCCCATCGAAAAGTGTGAAGCCGTGGCAGACGATCGGAGTCTCCACCTTCTGCTCGATCAGGTTATAGCGCAGCAGGATATAAGTGCCTGAGTGGCGATTGTAGAAGACGTACAAGTAGTCTTCGCCGTTGGGGGCGGCCAGTCGCCTTTCAAACAGCATGTCGGCAAGATCACTTTCAAACGTCTTGTTCTCGCCGCTTTGCAGGTAGTAACCATTGGAAAAGATCAGGCCGTGGTCATCGGGCAACAGCACGCAGGCGTGTTCGACCGCATCGAGTCGCTGCGCCTGGGTGATCTTTTCGTTGAAGACGATATAGCGAAATCGCTCTTCCTTATAAGGACGAATCTTGAGCAGGATAATGTTGCCGACGATCGCATAGTAGACGTCCGCGTCGTCCAGCGTCTGGTCTTTCTGCTCGACATCCTCGGAGTAGATCCCCTGCCCCGACGCCGTATTGTCTTCGATCTTGATCGTCAGGTCCCCGCCGACCGTTTCGACAAACACGCGGTCTTCGATCGAAATGTGTGGGTGGTCACCAGCGCGGTGCAGATCGCGGTGGGTCCGCAGCCACTGGAATTCGTGCTGGGGCGGAAAGTGGTATTCGTGGTCGCTGCGATTGTCGACGTATTCCAGTGACTCGCCCCGCACCAGCCACTTGAACGTCTTGACGTCGTTGGGGTTCTTACCGACGCGAAAGACCATGAACAGGTGGACGCCGCTGAGGAAAAACTTGGCGAACACCGGTTCCTTGTAATAGCGGTAGAGGTCCGTGAAGTCGCGCTGGAAGCCCGCGTTGGTCAGCAGGTCCAGCGGCTTTTCGTGGAACACTCCGTCCTGGAATTCGTAAACGGCAAAGACATCGCCCAGGTGTGTTTCGGTCTTCAGTCCGAACTGGACGTTGTAGCCGAAGATGAACTGCCGGCCGATGGCCACCATGTCACGAGGAACGCAGTTATGCTCCGTCGTAATGCGCTCGGTGGTCGTCAACACCGTATCGATCGAACCGAACACTTCCTTGCGGGAGGCATTCAGTTGATCGAGTCGCTGCTGCAGGTCGTCCGCGAAACCGTTGAGCCGGTTTCGGATGATTTCGTACGTACTGCTTTCCAGTTCGATTTCCGGAGCGGTCTCAATGTTTTCCTTGTCTGCCATGATCGTTCACTTCTCCCCCCGCGGCGGGCGGGGGAGTCAGGTAGGCCGAGTGGAGCGACGGGTTCATGAAGCTCATTTCTTGGAACCGTTGTCGCGGCCGACACCGGAAGATTCGAGACGCAGGGCTGAGACACGCTCGTCACTGAGTCCAAAATTCTTGACCATGTCCATCAAGCGTTTCAATTCGCTGCGGGTTTCGTCGCTATTGGTCAGGCCCATCATCTTGGTAACCAGCGCGGCGATGGAGAGGTCTTTGATATCGTCCGTACTCAGATTGAACTGCGCGACCAGCGACTGCAGCTTTTCGCGGAAATACTCCGGATTGCCGTTGAAGAACGTGTTCTTGACATCGGTGAGCGTTTCGCTGTTGTTGATGAAGCGATCGACCGACTTGCCGCTCTTCACGCTGTCGATAATCTTGTCGAAGAAATCGGTTTCGCCGCCGACAATGTCGATGCGAGCGCTCTTGAGTGCCGAGGACACGATGGCTGCCTGGTGTTCCGCGATGCGAGCCTGGGCGTCGATGGCGGCAATTTCGATGTCCTTGTTCTTGCTGAGTTGCAGTTTGAACTCTTCGTGGTCGCGGCCGACACCGTCGAACAGTTTCATGGCGTTGGCCTTCTCTTCGATCCCCGCGGCTTCGCTGCTGTACTTGAGTTTCAACACGGTGGCTTCGGCCGTGCCTTCCTTTTCGACGGCGACGGCGTGCGCTTCCTTGCCCTTGGCCTGTGCGGTTGCCTTTTTCTCGATGACGACCGCTTCGGCCAGGCCTTGTTTCTCCAGGGCCACAGCTTTGGCTTCTTGCACCTGAGCTTCCGCCATGCCGTGTGCGGCATGATCGGCCGACTTGGCTTCGGCCAGCATCTTGGTGGCGGCCATCTCTTTCTCGGCAGACGCGCGTTTCGCTTCGGCTTCGATCACCACCTGCTCGGCCAGCAATTCCGCGGACGCCTTCTTGGCCTCGGCGGCTTTCACTTCCTTCACCAGCTGCTGTTGCGCTTCCTCTTCCGCGGCGGTGATGGCCACGCGTTTACGCCGATCGGCGCCCGCGAATTCCTCGGTATTCTTGATGTTCTCCTGCTCTTCGACTACCGCTCGCTCCACGACCACGCGTTCGCGGATGACTTCCTGAATGTTCCGTTTTTCCACTTCCACCGCCTTGTCGCGGTCGATCTGAGCCAGCGTCACCACGCGTTCACGATCGGTGGCTTCCAGGTCGCGATCCTTCTGCACACGCTCCGTTTCGACCGCCTCGGTGCGTTCCTTGTTTTTCGCCGCGACGATGATCTGGCGCAGCCTGTTTTCATCGGCGATCGCGATCTCTTCGTCCGAGCGGATTCGAGCTGTTTCGGCCTTTTGGCGTTCTTCCGACTGCACCTGCACGCCCTGGGCATGCTCGCGAGCAGAAACTTCCACGATTTCTCTTTTCTGTTTTTCCTCGGCCTCGACCTGTTGCTTTTCCAGTACGAGGATCGCTTCCCGCGCTTCCACGTCCTGTTTCTTGATG
>CALBSZ010000480.1 GCA_937967665.1 uncultured Planctomycetaceae bacterium | reverse complement strand
TTCATTTCCAAATGCTCCTCGAACCACTAATTTACGCCGACAGGCGAATTAGCCGGTCAATTCTCGCAAATCTCGCCGAACGTCGGCATCCGCGGCGCAGCATCGCTGCGACAGGAGACATAAGTCTCGTCTTGAAAACCAGTTACACCGAACTGCCGTCACGGCAGTTTGATTCGTGATACCGCATCGCCCGCGTTAGCAGTGGTTTGATCGCCCGTGCTACTTCCCCTGATTTCCTTCTCCGTTTACTTTGCGTGAGGAGGCGCGTTTCCTTCTTTCGCAGAGTCGTGTCTCATTAGTATCCTTCTCGTTTCCTTCCTTCGGATGCGCGTGGAATCATGCTGTTTCTGGTGATGTAACTACGAATCGAAGAGTGCTCGACGGGCGACTGCTGTGAACTTTTTTCACTTGTTGGTGTCGCCTCAGTGCAACCAACTTGTCACATTTTACGGCCGGTATTCGGATGAACGCAAACGACTATCGTTACAGCAGGCCATTCGCCGAGTTTTACGACCGGTTTGAATTGTACGAGAATCGGGCGGATGTAGAGTTTTTTGTCGAAGAAGCCAAGCGATCCGGCGGCCCCGTGTTGGAACTAGGTTGCGGCACCGGACGAGTTCTGATTCCGACCGCACGAGCGGGGATCAAGATTTGCGGAGTGGACGCGTCGTCGCACATGCTGAATCTGTGCCGCGAGAAGCTGAAAGCCGAGCCGGCCGAGGTGCGCTCGCGAGTCGAGTTGATCGAAGGGGATATGTACGATTTTCAATTGGAAGGGCAATTCAACCTCGTCACAACTCCCTTCCGGCCGTTTCAACATCTGATCGAGATCGAACAGCAACTGGCGTGTTTACGTTGCGTTAACCGCTGCTTGTCGGAGGGCGGCCGCCTGATTCTCGACCTGTTTGACCCATGCCTTGAAATGCTGGTGGATGAATCATCGAGCCAGGAGAAGGAACAGGGGGAACGATTCACTATGCCCGACGGCCGCGAAGTGCGGCGCTGCGAACGGATCGCTCATCGAGATCGTGTCCGTCAGGTTCAGCAAGTTGAATTGATCTACTACGTCACCCATGACACAGAAAAGATGAATGCTTCAAGTTTCAGGATCGTCGCAGCCCAATCGAGTTCGGTGGCCGGCGACATCGTCGCTAACATTCGTCGGCACGCGGAACTTGTCCACATGGCTCACGAGCATGGTGCTGATGTTGTCGTGTTTCCGGAACTCTCGCTGACGGGATATGAACCAACGGTTGTACGACAGTCGGCAATGGATTCCAACGACCACGCCCTGGACCCGTTGCAGGCTTTATCCGACGAATTGAGCGTCACCATGTTTGCCGGTTGTCCAATTCGTTCGCATGTGCGAAAGCCGTTTCTTGGAACGTTCATCATCCGCCCGCAAAAGCCGATCGAGTGCTATCGGAAACGATTTCTCCATCCAGGTGAAGAACAGCACTTCGTCGCGTCGAACGACACGGTGGTCGTTTGGTCTCATGACAGAGCGATCGGCGTCGCGATCTGTGCTGACATCAACAACCCCACACATCCCGCGGACGCCAGCAAGCAGCAGGCGACGATTTACGCGGCCGGAGTCGCGATGACGCCCAACGGCATTGCCGAAGCCGAAACCAACATGGCCGACTACGCACGTCGCTACGGACTCCTTTCGGTGATGGCCAATTTCGCGTCGTCGACGGGCGGCTATCCAATGGCGGGAAGAAGTGCCGTTTGGGACGAAGCGGGCAGCATCGTGGCCCAGGCTGAAGGACTTGGAGAGTGTCTCGTGCTGGCGGAAGCAACATCCGCCGGATGGCAAGGGCAAGTTGTAACGGTGTAACGCGGAAAGGCAAGCGACCGGCAATGATCGACTACGACGAGGCAAGCAAGACGTACGACCACACGCGGAAGCATTCTGACCGGCTCATCGAACGGTTCGCGAGCCGAGTTCCGTTCAAGTCGGAGACGGCGATTTTGGACTTCGGGTGCGGAACGGGAAACTATCTCGACAGCATTCAGCGGTTGTACGGTTGTCGCTGCTGCGGAGTCGAGCCGTCCGATGGAATGCGAACGATCGCCCACGAAAAGAAAAATTCACTCGATATTCGAAAGGGTGACCACCGATCCGTTCCGTTCCACGATGAGACGTTCGACTTCGCGTTTATGACAGACGTCATCCATCATGTACCGGAACTGGCTCTGATGTTTTCCACGTTGTGGCGAGTGCTGAAGATCGGTGCGTTGCTTTGTGTCGTGACCGAGTCTCACGCACAAATCGCGGCCCGTTTCTACAACCGCTATTTCCCCTCATTGGTCGCGAACGAAAGGCGGCGGTATCCCGACGTTCAACAACTCGTGGACACCGCCGCGGCAAGCGGGTTTAGGCACGAAGAAACCGAAGTACTTTCCGCTTCAACTCAGGCAACCATTACCGAACAGTTCTTGAAGAATGTGGAAGAGAAGAACTACTCGATGTTTCGGCTTTTGGATGAAGGCGAGTACGCCACAGGCTTGGCTAGGCTTCGCAGCGACATTGGAAAGTCGTTCGATGTCGCCGGTGCCGGTGAATCGTTGATTTGGCTCAGAAAACGCCCACTATCCGGCACCAAGTGAAATCTCTTGTAATGAACCACGTCGTTTTTTTCGCCAGAATTGCCTTCGTGGCAAGGAATTCTGGCGAATTCCACTGCGTTCACAATGTCAATTTTTGGAGAATTCGCCCGACAGCGGCTAATCTTCTGTACAGCGCAAATGAAAAGGGTGACAGTTCCGCACTTCGATTGGATTTGCGGATTACAAGTGATCTGGTGCCGTTTTAACAATCAGTATTCGCCTGTTATGAGATAACTCCATGAGTCGCACACTTTCGGTTGTCGCCTGGATGCCCCTTCTCGTAATCGCCGGCACTCTGGCGGCGGAAGACTCAAGCGACGGGCATGTCGCCCACGATGGACCGTACGTTGAGGCCGGAGTCGTCTTGCACGTGAACTCCGATCCAGCGGTCGACACCTGGCTGATGGGCGGCGAAGGCCAGTGTCTGTTCTACACGATCACTGCGGAGCAACGGCGCGCTGAGACGTTGAGGAAACTGGCTGCGGATGAACACAGACTGGGCCTGCTGACCGTCGAGCATCGCAATGAACTGGCTGCTTTGCCGCTGGCAACGAACCTCGCAAACCTCGTGGTGATCGACGACTGGAGTTCGGCGGAGAAACGCGGTTTGACCTACGCCGAGTTGTTTCGCGTGACGGCGCCGTTCGGAAGGGTCTATCTAGGACGCGCTAAGGAACGAGAAGTTCGGCGCAAGATCGAAGAGCCAAAACTGAGGGCACAGGTCGATTCGATCACACGTCAATCCGGGCATGTGCGGATTGTCATGGGCCTGCCGGCGGAGATGGGTGAATGGACACATCCAATCGGAAACCCAGGAAATCGCCGTGTGGCCGACGACATGCTGAACTGCAAAATCCTCAGTCCCATGTTGTGGGGGCTGTACGAGAAAGGCATCGAAGAAAGTGACCTCGCACGCGAGTCGCTATGGCCACGTTTTATCTCAGGTGAGCACCGTGCGGGCCCCGGCAACCGCTACCGTGGAATGCTGCTGGCCGGAGGCCGCTTGTTCGGCCTCTCCAATATGGAATCGCTTGCCTGGCACGGAGACGAGGTTGCTCGCGGCGAAAGAATGCTTGTCGTCCGTGACGCGTTCAGTGGGCTGGTTCAATGGCACAACCGTGAGGCAACTGCCATCTTTGCAGCTAACGGCCGCGCCGTGTTGGTAAAAGACAAGTTCCACCTAACGGCGTTAGAGGCGTCAAATGGTAAGAAACTCTGGTCGACGAACATCCAAGGTGGAGTTAAGGAAGTACTGCTTCTCGACGATCTGGTTGTCATCATGCAGGGCAACGTCATACAAGCCAGGAACCTGGAAACGGGGGAAGAGGTCTGGTCGGTGAATACCGGGTTGGCGGTCCAAAGCTTTATGGCAGAGGGCGATGTGATTCTGGCAGATCTTGGTCGGCCTCCAAAGCGCGCTGGCGATTCACCTGGACCTCGCGCATTGTTGGCACTGAGTCGTGCGGGGAAACAGCTCTGGAAGTTGGATGACAAGGCGTTCTGGGACAACGCCCAATCATTGAAGCTCAACTGCGTTGGAAACGGTCGAGCCCTGTTGTTGAACGGTCCGGAAGCGCGCGTGCTTGACCTGGCAAGTGGTAAAATAGTGTTCGAGCTCAAACGTCCACCCGAGAAACCAGCTCTCAGATACTTGGGGAAAGGCGGAGGACGCGAACTCATTCAGATGGCTGGCGACCATTTGATGCTGGATACCGCCAAAGGTTTTCAACTTGTTGATCTAAAGACGGGCGACAAGAGCGAAGTCCTGGCGACCACCCTACACGGACTGGGTGCCTGGGCCTGCAATGGCAACGGGACTTTCACGTGCGGTACCATTTCGGCATCCATTACCGGACAAGCGACCGACACGAACGAGCATGAACTGATTGGCCACCTACCGGTGAAGAACACCTGTGGCACGGTTCCGCCAGTTGCCTACAACACCGCTTACTCAGCAGATCACAAGTGCTGCTGCGGCTTCTTTTTTGGCCGTCTACGCGGTTTCGTCGCGGGCAGCCCCGTGGATCCGGTCCCGCCGAAGTCGGCTTTTCTTCAGCCAGGCCCACTTGTGAAGGGTCCCGCATTCGATGACCCCATCGAAGCTGGAGCGCCGGCTGCGTGGCCATGCTTCCGCGCTAACACATTGAGGTCTTGCGGCAGCATCGCGGCGAACCCCACGCTCCAGTGGCGCCAGGCTCCGACCACAGATTGGCCGCAGACGCGCATCGCCCGAGCGGAATGGCGGTCCCGCCACCTTTACGGCAGCAGGATCTCCGCCCCAGTCGCAGATGCGTCCAGTGTTTACGTCGCCTTGCCGGACGACCACCAACTTGTTGCATTAGATGCGTCCACCGGAGAAGAACGCTGGCGTTTCGCCGCCAGTGCTGCGATTGACTCGCCCCCGACGCTCCACCAGGGCCGCTGTCATTTTGGGTGCCGTGACGGTTGGCTCTACACCGTTAACGCGCTCAGCGGCGAGTTGATCTGGCGCAGAAGAATCACACCGGTAGATCAACGCGTCCAGGTCTATGGGCAGTTGGAGAATCGGTTTCCATTGCGCGGTTCGGTGACCGTGCATGATGGCCGCCTTTATGTCACTGCCGGTTTGCATGGTCTGATGGGCGTGATGCTCTGCGTCGCCGATCCAGCCACGGGTGAGGTTTTCGAGTACCGCCAGCTTCTTCGCGGCGCTTACAACAACGATGTCCTTGTTGCCGATCCGAAAGGCAAGCTTTATCTCGGCCCCGTGTCGCTGGATACCGAAGAGACGAAAGCCAGAGAAGTCGCCTGGTCGCGGCACAAGGACAAGCCGTTGCTTCGCGTCAACAATTCAAAGTTGGGAAAGAGCTTCTCCGTCGACTACCTGTTGAACGTGGACAGCGAACTGCTGAATACGGCGAAGACTATTTCGCCGATCGGTGAACCGCAGGTGGCCCCCGCGGTCCGTCGAGTCACGTTTCTCTTGTATCTGAACGGGCAGCGGGCGTTGAACTGGGCATGGAACGATTCGGTTCAGATCGGCGTGCGGAGCCGAACGCTCGTCAAGGAGAAAAAGGAAGTAACCGCTGACGATAAGCTGGTTGACGATCAGACGGGGCCGGTGTTCGCAACGTCGCGACAGGATCTGTCCGACTATCTGGACAATACAATCGGTGTCAACTTTCGTCGAAACGCGCCGCCGCCCGCGGTCAAACCGCAGTGGCAAAGACAAGTCGGCTCGATATGGGCCATCGCACTTGCCGGAGAACGCTTGGTCATAGGTGGGCCGGTCTTGGACGACGATCAACAAGATCCGCTCCAAGCCAAAGGACGACTCTGGATACTGGACGAAAAGGACGGGAAACTGCTTTCGAAGATCGAACTGCCCCGTTCACCAATTCAGGATGGTATCGCCATCGCCGACGGGCGAGTCTTTGTTTCCTTGTGCGATGGATCGGCAGTCTGTCTTAAGTAAATTGGCACTGAAGCGAGCAACTTCCGAGACGAGAGTTCATATGACGATGAAGAACTCGATCAGCGCAAACCTGTATACCACTCAATGGCCTCTCCTACGGTTGATCTTTGTCATCATCTGTATTGCAACGATGATTTCGACGTGCGTCGTTGCCGCTGAGGGAACGGCTGCTGAGGATAGTGCGGCAAGGTTTGAAACCATCGCGAAGCCCTTTCTGAAAATGTTCTGCATCGACTGTCACGGTGCGGATCAACCGGAAGGAGATGTCAATCTGGATCAATTCGACACGGCCTTCTCCGGCAAGAACGATGATCTCTGGCTGAGAGTGCTTGAGCAGGTGGACGTTCAGGCCATGCCGCCGAGTGACGCCGATCAGCCGTCCGTCGAGACACGCCATCAGTTCTCGCAATGGGCTCTGCGGGCTGCGGCCGATGCCGGCTACGACACGCTCCACGCTCGCCAGTATCCCGCGAAGGGAAACTACGTGCCGCACGAGCTGCTATTCGGCAGCGAGGCTCGTCGCGTCCCTGCCTCTTCGCCGCCACGTCTGTGGCGGTTGAATCCAAAAGCTTATGACGCGCAGATTACCGATGGGCTGATGAGCAAAACCGCCTACGGATTCGATGATGGGTTACGGAAGCGCTATCCGCTCATTGAGCCGTTGACGCTGACCACCAGCCATGGACTGAAAGACTACGCGTTTCGGTATTCCGTGGCTGCTCCAGAAATCGAGCAGATGGCGACAAACGCCAGAACCGTCTTGCTCGTCCTTTTCGACAAGAAGGTCGGGCGCAACGATCCGCCCGGCCGGGCATACCACTTCAAACCGCGGAAGAACCAAACACACCCCTTGCGGGACGACATCGAAGCCGCAGTCAAATACGTCTTCAAGCAGATTCGCTATCGGGACTGCAGTGACGAGGAACTCGCACGCTATGCCGACTTTGCCCAGCGACGCATCGAGAAGCTTGGGCCGCGGCAAGGGACGATCGCAGGTCTGGTCCCCATCGTCATGCATCCAGAGGCGTACTTTCGCGTCGAGTTGGGAAGCGGTGAGCCTGACCAGTACGGTAGGCGGATGCTGTCGCCATTGGAACTCGCCAGAGCAATTGCATTTGCCATTGACGATGCCCCGCCGGATGAACCATTGATGGCTGCTGTGGCGAAAGGACGTTTGGCAACACGCAAGGATGTCGATCGGGAAGTCGACCGGATGCTGGCGGAAGCGTTTGACCTGATCGACGACCGAGGCCGAACACGCAAGCCAGGCAAGACACTGCGGTTCTTCCGCGAGTACTTTGACTACACACATTGCGAGAACGTCTTCAAGGACAACAAAGAAAAGCAGAGACTGAAGGTCAGCAGGCACAATCCCGAAGAACTGATTCATTCGTGCGACATGGTGGTCACTTATGTCTTGCACCATGATCGCCAGGTGTTGCAAAACCTGCTAACCATGCCGTTGGTCCAGTGGGTCTTCGGGGCGAAGTTCGACCTGAAGAAAGCACCTGCTCATTCGAGCGACGACTGGCACGGTGCCGGCGGAATACCGCTACCTTATCCGAGACCGCAGAGGGGAAGAATTCCCCGCGGGATACTGATGCATCGAGCTTGGCTGGTCGCCCATAGCGACAACTTCGACAATCACGTGATTCGCCGCGGCCATTGGATTCGCGAGCGACTGCTGGGTGGGCAGATTCCCGACACGCCGATCACGGTCGATGCGCAACTCCCCGACGAGCCGGAAACGACGCTGCGCCATCGCATGCGCGTGACGCGGGAAGACTACTGCTGGCGGTGTCACCAACGGATGGACCCGTTGGGATTCGTGTTCGAGGACTTCAACCATTTCGGCTATTCACGGACGCACGAGTGGGGTCAGGAAGTTGATACCAAGGGCGAGGTGATTGCCAGCGGCGACGAGTCGCTGGATGGCCCGGTTGGCGATGCGGAGGAATTGCTCCTCCGTCTGGCTGAATCGGAACGCGTGCATCAAGTTTTCGTGCGGCATGCTTTTCGATTCTGGTTGGGCCGCAACGAAACTCCCGATGATGCCGCCGTACTTCAGGATGCTTATGAAGCCTACACAACGAACAATGGCAGCATGCGAGCGCTGATCAAGTCACTGTTGACCAGTGATGCGTTTTTGTTCAGAAAACCGAATTTCAGGAACCTACCATGACCATCTCTCGCCGTTCAGCACTGAAAGGCATCACGCTCGGCACCGGAGGCGCGTACTTTGCGCCTGGACTGCTTCCGAGCAATGTTGTCGCGGAAGCCAACAGTTCAGCCGAGCGTTCACCACGCCGCGTCGTTTTCTTTTTGCAGAATCACGGCTTTGATCCGCGGCACGCGACGCCGGAAGACATCGATATCTCCAGCACACTGGATATCGACAGCATTGAGCACAAACCGGAGGGGACCAACGTCTGGCGTAATGCCGGTACAACCATCGACCGCGTGGTAGACACCGATCTCCGGTCGCACAAGCTGCCGAAGTTCATCGAACCGCTCGAAGCATATAAAGACAAGCTGACAATCATCCAGGGACTCGACGGGCATCATGTAGGGCCGTTCCACGGGGCTCCCTTCGGGGCTCTGGGCGGTTATCGCAAAGGCAAGATTCCCCGCGCAGAAACGATTGACTGTGCGATAGCTCGGGCGCTGCCGGCGGTCGTGCCTGTGTTGGCTCTGGCTTTGAACGGCTACGAGTCGAAAATCATCACGGGTTCATCGGCGTGGGGACAAGGCAAACCTGTACCGATGATGCAAAGCCCGCGGGACGTACATGACAGCATTTTCTCGGTCGCCGAGAAGGGCGAGGGCCGAGATGCGTTCGAGTTGGAGACGGAACTGTATGAATTCTTGCAGGACGACGCACACAAGCTCGCTGACCAATTACCTCCGTCGGAGCTGGCAAAGTTCGGCAGCTTTACCGAAGGGCTGCAGGGCGTAACCGCTCGACGTCGTCGGCTTTCCGCAATGAGCGAAACACTGGCTCGATTCGCCCCAAAGCGCGAGGAACTGGCCAATGCCGGCCGCGACACAACTTCATGGGAAGCTCACGTGAAGAACACCATTGCCGTGCTGAAATCAGGCGTTACCAATGTCGTCACGATGGCCGCGGGAGCTTGCCAGGCCGGCGGTAGTTGGACCGATCTGGGGATTGAAACGCGTGGACACGCTCTGGGCCACACGAATCAACTGGGCAACCCTGAATGGCTGACGCTGCGTCGCTTCAATGCGCAACTTCTGGTGCGAATCATCAAAGCATTGGAAGCGGAACCGGAAGGACGCGGCACGATGATGGACAACACACTGCTGGTTTACACAAGTTGTCACGGAGAAACGCACCACTCGCGGGGCAATCGCTGGCCGTACATACTGATCGGCAGCTTCGGCGGCCGGATTCGCACTGGTCGACACATTCATTACCCAGTTACGCCACCCGATCGAAAGCAACCTTATCAAAACATCCGTACCATTAACGCTCTCTTCGCCACCCTACTGCACGCCGCGGGCAGGCCAGTCGATTACTTTAACCACCTGCCACACATGCAGGACATCGAACCTCCCGGACCTCTGCCGGAATTGCTGGTTTAAGCATCGCTTCGACGACTTGGATTCTTATTTCGATGCGCATCAGAGTGTGACAGATTTAAGCCCTCCTATTTATTTCATGATCTGTACTCGGGATGGCCCCCTCTCAAAATTGCCCTGAACCTCGGGTGGCGTCAGCGGATAATC
>CALBSZ010000479.1 GCA_937967665.1 uncultured Planctomycetaceae bacterium | reverse complement strand
TGGTGTTGTACGCTAAAATACTGCCGTGTGCCAACATCCGGACCAATTGGTTCGATCGTAAGGCGTCCAACAAACAATCCGCGCCGCTGGCGGCTGCGATGTCGAGATGGAATTTCGAGTCGAGCATTTGCACGTCGTCCGGGGCGCAGCCGTTATCGATCCGTTCGTCGAGTTCTTCGGCAAGCTGCAGTAATTCCGCAAGCTGCATGTCTGACGCGGTCGCCGCACATTGCCGGGCGGCCTCACATTCCAGCGCGGTCCTCAGAACGTGTCGGCTCCGCAGGGACGTGGCCGTCAATTTGTGGACCCGCGTACCCCACCCTGGTTCGGATTCTACCAATCCGTCCCGTGAGAGTTCCCGTAATGCCTCACCAACGGGCGCCATGCTCATTCCCAAGGAATTGGCCATTCCCCGCAGTGACAACCTTTGCCCTTGTTGCAGGTGTCCGCTGAGGATCTGGTCTCGCAATTGACGGTAAGCACGTTGGCTAAGAGTGTCGGTTCCTAAAGCCGGCGTGTCGATCATGAATTCTTGAATTTCTTGTGAAAGTCCGGTTTGTGCTTGCAGTGTTCGAACACTGCTGTAACAATAACCGGTGCCTGGAAAAATAGCAACAACGTCCGCCGAGAATTCTCGCTGACTCAGTGCGGAAAGACACGACCGATGGCCCCACGTCTCAACATGTCCTCCAGCAGCACTCCCGCTCGCAATGTAGACAGCCGGAACTTTTTGGAGGAAGGCACCCCTGGTTTGGCAGGGGTGGGTTCGTCGGCGATGCTGTTGTGGCCATCCTGCGAGAGCCGCGCCGCCGGTGACTCGCCGACGTTCGGTCGCGCCAAATCGATGGTGATTCTCTACCTATACGGCGCGCCAAGCCAGATGGATACGCTGGATCCCAAACCGGATGCGCCGGTGGAACGACGGGGAGAGTTCGGCACGATTTCTACGAGCCTGCCAGGAATCGCTGCCGGCGAACACTTGCCGAACGTCGCCCGGAACTTGCACCGCACGGCGCTCATTCGGTCGATGACTCACACGTCGAACAACCACGCCGTATCAGTTGCCCTATCGGGGTTGTCGAAATCGACGCCGGAGCTTGAGGGAAACGGGAACAGCCCGCTCCATCAGCCATACATTGGTTCAGTCTTAGAGTATCTGTGGAAGCAGCAAGGCATTGATATGCTCTCCACAGGCATTCCCGTGAACATGGTGCTGCCTTGGTCCCTCAACGAAAAGACGGGACCGGGGCGCTGGCAACACCACGCCGGTTGGTTGGGCAAGGCGTACAATCCGGTCATTCCAGTATTTCACGGCCAAGGTTCTTTGGAAGTCGGTTCCCCCTCGATCAAGGGCAGCACGCCGATCCTCACCCGTTACGATCCCTGGGACGGCATTACGCCCGACAGTACATTTCAATTTGACGGCGTCCAATTTCCGGAGCAGGTTTCGCAGGCCCGGTTCAAAGCGCGGGAATCATTATTTCATACGCTGTCCCCTGCCAACGCACTCGGCGCCGGCATTTTACCTTTCGATGAATACCGCAACATGGCGGCGGCGATGATCGCCAACCCGAAGGTGGCCCATGCGCTGGACGTGACGCGTGAATCGCAGAACGTGCGCGACAGATACGGTTACACGTTGTTCGGGCAATCGGCGCTGACGGCGCGGCGACTCATTGAAGTCGGCGTGAAGTGTGTGACCGTTTTTTGGGATACCTGGACCGACAATAACGCCGCCTGGGACACGCACCACAACCATCATCCCCGCCTGAAGGACGGGTTGTGTCCGAAACTCGACAAGATCCTTCCCGCCTTTTTGGACGACATGCAACAGCGGGGACTTCTCGACGATACGCTTGTGATGGTGATCAGCGAACACGGCCGCACGCCAGTGATCACCAATTCGCCCGGCGGCGGGCGGGAGCATTGGGCGGGCGCCTATTGGGGGTTGTTCTTCGGGGCGGGTATCCAAACAGGGCAAGTCATCGGCACGACCGACAAAGAAGGCGGCTACCCCACCAGCCGTCACACCGACCCCAAGGATGTCCTGGCAACGATGTATCATTTGCTGGGCTTCGATCCGCACACGACTACCATTCCCGATCGACTCGCGCGTCCGCGACACATCATTCCACACGGAGACGTAATTGGGGAATTGCTGGTTTGAGGGCGTGGTTTGCGTACCGCCGTCGTCCGAATGAATCGCCCATTCGTTTTGCTATTGAGGTTCGGCGTTTTCCGGGGCCTGTCCCCAGGATTTTGGTCCGTGCAGAATGCCAGATTTTTGGTAATCTCGCATTTTTAAGGCGGACCAACAGCATGAAGCGCACACGTAACACGGAAGGGCAGATTACGTTGACACGGTGGCCGCGTGAATCCGGGACTTCGGTGGCGGAGAACGTGCGGAAGCCGGGGGTCAGCGAGCAGACGTTACCACCACGGTTCAAATCAGCCAACGTCACAGAAGCACTTCGGCCGGACGGCGTAAGCAAAGCACGAACTTCAGTCTTTTCGGCCAGAATCAATGCGCCAATTCACTGAGTCGCCGTGGTCACATGGAGGTGGTCGCCGTCTACCGCCCTCGCTCCAGGATGCAGAAAAGCAAACCACCGGAGGCCTGGATCAGCAACGGAAATCCAGAATCCCCTGACCGTGTTGACGGGGGAACTCACTCGATCATCGTTTTCATGTGATCGACTTGGTCCTGCATTTCCTTGGCGGCGGCTCTGATTTTCTCCACCGACCCGTCCCGAGATCTCCAAATCTTCAAGATCTCTTGTTCCTTATCCGCCAATTTCTGCGCCTCGGCTTCCAGCGGCGTCCCTTTAACGTCCTCGTTTCGCATAAAGGCGTAGATGGCGCTCCCCAGTTGGTCCTCAACCGGGCTGGTTTGGCCCCGGTAATACTCAGAATTGACCTGCTGTTGCATGTTCTCGACTTCTGAAACAATCATGTTGAACGCGCCGTAGTAGTTTCGCGTGTCCATGTTTGTGCGACTTTCCCCGCAACCCACCAGCAAAAGGGCGGTGCACAAGAAACCCGTCAAACGAAGGCCGTTAATCATCGTTCTATCCCTATGAAGTCGTATGTCGCGAAATCCGAATCACGCCGCCACGATCTCGCTGGCTCACCATTGATCCAAGCCGATCCTTTTGATCGATCCCGGTTCCGTGGCGCGGCCCGCTTGAAGTGCGTCAGAAAACAAGCGGAAAGGCATGCAAATCTGCGAGCGGCCAATTCAAACGGAAAAGCTTCCGACTGCAATTGCAGTCGGAAGCAATGATGCACGCAAAAGTATCACGGTCCTTCCCGACCGCATCTGCGGTCGCGAAGGAATCAAACTCTTTAGCCTCAACTTCCCTACCATTCACCGAGAACTTCACCACCGGCGCGAGTACCGGCCGCTTGCCAGACGCTCAGGTCGATGCTGTCGTTTACGAATCGGACACTTCCGTCGGCGAGGACGCATTGCACGCCGCCGGTGTGCCGACTACGAGCGGTCATGATTGCGACTTCATGAGGGGAGTCCGGAATAGAACCGGCCCCGCAGTCGGGGAGTTCAGCATTGGGCGTATAAATGTGGTTGTAGGCTCCATGCTGATACGTTGAGTAATACCAAGCGGGGTCATCGCCACTCGTCCAGCCGAAATCGGTCCTATAGTTTGCGGGATCTGTGGGGTCCCCAGCGGCACAGGCGGCGACGACAGCTGCAGTGGTGTTCGCAGCAGCGTTGGCCGTGGTGATGATATTTGATCCGCCGGTACGATACATGTAGTTCCCTTTGCCGAGGGAGGAATTGTCGCGGGTGCCGATGAGCCGCTCAGCGTACAGGCAAGTATTTGAGGTGCCATCCCGGAAATCGCGACTGCTGCGTACGCGATCGCAGAACGCGCCCCCCAGTGCGCCGTCCATTTCTGCCGCAACACGTGGTGTGAAGACTGGATCTACCCCCTCCTGGTCACCGAAATTTCGCCCGCCGGCGACAGTAACGCCCCAGTTGGCGCGGTAGCTGTTCGTGTTGACGCCGGTTATGTGGTTGGGATCGGATGGGCACATGAACGCCGGGAGCGGAAGGTCGGTCACAAAAGCGTTTGCAATGCAGAGCGGCGAGCCTTTTCGAACACGCGTGTTATTGTGATCAAGATTATTCCAAACATTGACCTGATCAATCATCGGCAGAACGTGATACAGCGGCGACACCCAGCCATACCAGCATTCCCGGGGATCGCCGTTCGGCAACTTCGAGGGAACCATCCGCCCTATCGGAAAGGACATGTGAACGTCGTGATAGTTGTGCATCGCCAGGCCGATTTGCTTCAGATTGTTCCGACACTGCGTGCGGCGTGCTGCTTCGCGGGCCTGCTGCACCGCTGGAAGAAGCAACGCAATCAGAATCGCAATGATGGCAATCACCACCAACAATTCAATCAGCGTAAAACCACGTTTCTTGGAATTCATACGACGTTCTCCTCAATGATTATGAACCAGGAACAAAGGGACAACATGTACTGATAAGCAACTAGGACGTGAGCAAGACTCAAAGCTAATACCCACAAAAGCGGCAGGGTGGGGCGCGAAGTAAATGGTCCTGCGTTTGTCGCACGGGGGCTTTGGATTCGTCAGACGCTTGCACCCCGATTCGGGCATTGGAAATTAACGCTAAAATTTCAGGTCAGCATACCCTGGTTGTAATTGCCGTTCAACAGGAATATTCATTTATTTTTAAGAATTCCGCCGGGCTGAATTGTTAAGAAAACCCACCGGGCTGAAGTGTTAGGGAAACCCGATGGGCTAATCGACGGTTCCGTGAACGATTTTGCCATGTTTCTTGCGGATATCGTTCTGAGCACGGTGTTCCAAAGATCGGCCGCGTTTGCCTCCTGCTGTCGGATGAGTGGTCATGTTGAGGCGCGTCGCTTGGGGCAACCGACGGCGGAACACCCCAGGATACGCAACGAATCGATCGCAGAGTTTCCGCAAAGTTTCCGCAGAAATTTCCAAGAAGTTGCATCGATGCAGAAGGGGATGCGCTCCTCGATGTTGGAAGAGGCTGAAGGTCGAACGTGGACATCGCCGTTCCGCATTGTGAGTGCCTGAATCGCGCGGTACGACAAGGCTTGCACTCATTGCTCTGGGTGTGCGCGACCCCGCGAAATCACACGCCGGGAGCTTGCACGCCTGCAGGGATCCGATCATAATCAAGCTCTTGTGCTTTTTTGGTGACGTCTGCTTGATTACACCTCTCGGCAACCCCGCCCTTTTTGACGAGTCTACCGTGTCGCACGAAACCGCCAGATCATTCAACGACTCAGTCACAGTTTCCATCAAGCCGGGCTATGATCGGGGACTGTCGGACCACCAGAATCGGCTATGTCGGTTCGACCGTCATCGGTATATGTCGATGGTCGACCGCCCCGTTGCGCTGGCATCACCAGGTTGGGCACCCGTGGTCGTACGAAGCTTGATCTGTACTGTTTTTTTTGTTGTCGCCGGTTGTGGTGGTGGAGAGAGTGGTTCGCAAGAATACAACAAGAAGGCCGCCCAGGCGCAGATCGACGAAGTCAAAAAAAGATTTCCGATGCCTCCGCCCGATACTCCGGAACAGATCCGGGAGAAGGAAGCCAAGGTTGAGGAGCAGTTACCAAAGGTTTACGAACTTCTGGAGGCGTCAAAACAGGATCCGAAAAAAACCGACGAGGCTGTCGAGCTGTCAATGAGTCTGTTGACGCTGGTCCCCGAACATCGTGAGGCCAAGGTCGCATACTGCAGGGCGCAGCTGGCCTCATTCTTCGCCAAAGAACCAACGGACGAACACGGAAACATCCGCGACGAATATGAATTCGACATGGCGGTCGCCATTCGTTCGGCCTGTCTGGAGATTGACCGTTTGCGGGAAAGCTATCCGGACTTGTCCGAAGAGGAGATGCAGCTTTGCCAAGAGGTCTATTTCAACCGCGCGCGCCTGGACGGTCTTTACCCTCAAGGATCGGATACCGGCTTGTTCCTCGATGCGATAAACAAGCTGATGGACGCGGGATTCAGCGATGCGGAGCGACTTAAGTCGGAACCGAGATTCAAACCCTACTTTACCAACCCGAAAACCGCCCCTGCACTCGAGGCGGCCGTCGCGAACATGGAAGGGTCCGCTCAAGGCGACGGGACCAAATGAAGTCGGCAAAAGCGCTCTTTCCAGGATGATTCCAACGCGAGCGTGACGCGGCGGCGGCGGATTTCACGGGATGTCTTCTTGCGGCGGTGTTGATCGCCAATCCCGGGAATTTCAAGGATCAATACCTCTCCGCCGGCAAAGACACCCCTCTCAGGATTTCGTTCATTCGTCCTCTTGAGGCGTCGTTTCTGCGAATGCGGCCCGGAGCACCTTTCGCAGTTCGGCCATTGGTTTTTCGCGTTCTTCCGGAGTCATGTAGAAACGGTAGCCATAATCCCGTAGCTTCACGCCCAGCATGCTTTCGAATCCGCGACTCGCGAATTGACGGTTTATCAGATACGGATCGTCCAGCGCGTTGATCAGTGTGTTTTGAATTGTCGTGTCCCCATCCCATCTGGATTTCGTACGGAACAGGGCATCCGCGGCAACCTTCCGAACGGCTTCGTTCTCACTCTGCAGCCAACCCAATGCAGCTGACTGCGTGCGGTTCGCATATTGATCCTGTAGTCTGTAGGCGTCGAATTTCGAGCCATACCATTTCTCTAAATGGTCAATCGTCCAGTCGATCGACTTGTCTGTATGGCATTGATTGCACGCATTCGGATGATTGGCGTAAATCATTTCGGTATTCGTCGGCGAGAAAATCGTGTGCGTGCGAACGACGTCCTGTAAACCCTCGTTGATGCGGGGCATGTGGCAGTTCATGCAACGACTCCCCTCGCTGCCCGGCTGATGATGCGAGTGCGCGGCTTGTGCTTCACTCGACGCAAATTGCTGATGGCACTTGATGCAGCGTGCGTCGTCCTTGGCCGGTGTCGACGACCATTTGTGACCAATCGCCTGATGCGGGTTATGGCAGTCGATGCACTTTAGCTGGCTGTAGCAGCTGCCCCGCATGGCGTAGGAGTATTCGGTCGAGTGCCAGGTCGACATTCCGGCGGCGAACTGGGGACGCTCGCCGGAGTGACATCGGCCGCAGGCCCAGTTGACGTTGTCGTGCGTCCGTCCCAGGTCGGTCGGTTTGTCCGCCGATCCGGAACGCAAGTGTGGACTGTGCGGGAAGAACGCGGGGAGGATTTTGGGGTTCTCGGCATGCTCGCGGCAACCCAGATGACACGACTCACAGCTGATTCCCAGTGTGACTGCATGCTCCGACGCTGGGATTGCATCGAGCGAGTTGAGTAGCCCAACCGCTTGATCGTCAGGGAGGGATCTGTGTCGGGGCGGCAACCAGTTGGGGCGTTCTTTTGCCAAGTAATTCGCGACCTCCCAGTGGATGTCGACAGGGACTTCGCGGGCCAACTGGTTAGCGTTACCCGACAGCAAATCACCCATGGGGCTTGTCGTGTGACAGGCATCGCAGGCATCGGCGTAATCACAGAAGTTCGTTTCGTAGCTTTTCGCGTCGAATGGGTCCATCCGTCGGCCATCCGGCGCTTCTTCATGGGCGACGTTGACAATCGGCACCCATTCTCCAGGCTCGATCCAGTAGCCTAACGGCAAAACGTGGTCGAATCGCTGCCGATCGGTCCGTTGATCTGCGGGTTCCGCCCCATCGATCTGCTTGCCGACGTAGTACTGAAAGAATCGCGAGCCGATCGTTTGATGAATCGCATAGGTTTGCGTTTCTTCGCGTTCCAGACGCATGCGATATTCGCCGTTCTCCTGAAAAAACGTCACCGTCCCACCGAGATACGAAATGCTCTTGCCGGAGAAGTCACCGACAACGGTGGATGAATCGGCCAGCGCGTTCATCCACCGGTGCGGATGATGCGACCAACCGTCGTAGTTTTCCTGGTGACACTCGCGGCAGGATTCCGGCCCCGCATAGTCCCCCGGGTGGATATTGCTGGACGCGCTATCGGACTGGCCCGTCATTTCCCGCAGGCCAGCGGGAATGTCGTCCCACCAGACATTGATATGCGGTGTACGCTGCGGTGAACTCCCCGATTGCGACGCATTGAAAAACGTCAGCCGTCTGGTCCCGCTACCGTTTGCGCGTTCCGGTGATCCAAACTCGAGGTTGCTGACGACAAACACCACAGCCAGTCCGGCCACGAGGGCCAATGCAATTACCAACGGCCAACGGCCGCGACGCTGTGATAATTCGGATTGATCGTCCACCGTCCACTGGTATTTGCCTTTGGTCATTTGTCTGTCCAGCGCGCTACGCGAACGGATACTGGCCCACCGACGTAAGTCGTATTACCCAGAGCGGTAAAAGGAAATGGTTCTGTGGGCACAGTCAAAAATAACATTCCGGGACCGGGCCGGCAATCAAATTGACGCTTCACAACGCCAAATAGCCGTCCGTGGCCGAGGCGTTGATGAGTTAAGTCCTGGTAGTCGTCGTCTTCCTGCGTGGGAGTCACAGAATCAGTCACTATGTCATTGCTTGATCAGCCAGACCTCCGCGACCTGGCAACCTCGCTGGGCAAGCAGTTCCCATTGGAGATCCAGCACGCCGTCGGCGGTGGCGGCTTGTGGGATGTCGAATTCGACAGGCCACGGATTGGGCGGTTGTGGGAGCGGGCCGTGGACTTCGTACTTTTGGTCGGCAAGTAACCGCATCGTCGCGCGGAAGCGCCCGGCGTAAGACACGCGTAAGCGGTACTTCGCCGACGGATCGAGACCCGTGTAGCGCATTCTCAGCGGTGTGCCGAAGAGCGTTTCCGCTTGATTCGCCCAGGAGAGCCTTCCCTCATTCAATTTCAATGTCGTTCTGTCGACCCTGTTGCCAAATTCTGATTGCGAAGAGCTGACGTAACCGGGATCGAGTTCCCAGATCTTCTCACGCATCGCAGGCAGAAGATGCGGTTGACGGCCAACGTGTCCTAGATCGTCATAGAATCCACCCGGACCTGGGTCTTCCCAGTCGACGATCTGCTGTATCCGCCGCAGTTGCTCCTGATTGTCGTCGAGCTTGAGAATCTCCGCAAACTGCGTCTCCAACCAAGGACTATCGTTCAGCGAGAAGTCGAGAAAATCGAGGACAGCACCGCGCTCGGGATTGCTGGCCCCATAGTTGGGCGTGTCCAATTGCATGCGGATGATTCCGTGGAGCAACTTTCCCAGGTCGACGAGCCGCTGGCGCAGATCGTGGGCCGTGTCATCGTTATCGACCTGGG
>CALBSZ010000478.1 GCA_937967665.1 uncultured Planctomycetaceae bacterium | reverse complement strand
TCTCCATGAACACGGAGATTGAAGCAGGGCGATGGAACGCACGTGTGTCGTACCCATCGTAGCGTGGAGTAGCGCCACGCCCGTGGTGCCGCGACCGATTACTTGTACACGGGTACTATCGACATCATTGCGGTTCGCCACGTAACGTACAGTCCGCTGAATGGCCTCCGCCTGCAAACCCGTGATGCTTCGACCGACGGTGTGGATTCCGAACAAGAGGTTGAGCGACTGCCCCTCAATGACCGCGTCTTCGCCGTGGGCGCCGAGTCCCGACCGTTCGATTTCGCGGTAGGCCAGTTCACCGCAGCCCGGCAAATCGACGCTGGCGAGGACGAATCCCCGCTGGACGATTTGTTCGATCAGACCGCCCTCGGCAGCCTCGCGCGCTTTTCCCGACTGGTCGCAATAGACTACTGCAGGCCGCTGTTCCTTACCGGGTGGTACAAAGAGCAGTATGGGAATGGGGAGAAAGTCCGGTGCATCAACGATAACACGCTCGATCGCATAGCCTGAGCGGTGGAACCGGCCCGTGAAGATCGTATCCTCCTGGTCGGGCAGATCCCGCATGCCGGACATCTGGCGAGCGGCAATGGCCACCGTCCTCCGATGCGATTCGCCGCGCGTGCGGCTTTCCTCCAGGGCGGCGAACACTGGTGCACCTGCCGCTTGGATAACGTCATGAACGTGTTTGGAACCCGCTGCGACCACGTTGCCACGATCCGTTACGCGGAGCAATTCTTCCGCTGGCAATTCGACTTCGTCTTCGTGAGCACTTCCTGCCACGCCAAAGTACTTCATGAAAAAGGCATTTCGTTGACTTCTGATTTTCGGCGTTGTCGAATGTCCGACGTCCGCTTCGGCCAATACGATGTTGCCGGCGGCGCCGAGAGCAGCAAAGGCGCGGCCGGCGGTGGCGACCGATTCGCGCGTCCCCTGGATGCTGCTGAAGTTGTAGGTGCCGTCAAACACGAACAGCGGGCGCGGCGCTCGAACCAGCATCAAGTCGCTATTGTCCAGGCCTCGGGCCACGAAGTTGGGAACCGTATTTTCGGCATCGCCGGGACCTTTGAGCTGGAACATGCGACGATAGTTGAAAACGCAAAGCCCTGGCGCGGCAACGCCGACTCGCGGGTCGAGCGCGCCGAGGTAGAGTGACAACGTACCGCCGCCCGATCCGCCAAACGCGCCGATCCGCTGTGGATCGATGTCCGGGCGGCTAACCAAATAGTCGATCGCGCGAATGGCGTCCCAGGTGTGCCAACCGGCGGCATTCATGCCCAAGGGTCGTAGTTGCAGGCCGGTGTAGCTGTGCTCTTGAGTTGGCCATTCCAGCTCGACCTTATCCGGGTGATCGTCGAGATACTGCTTGCGCTCGCCTTGTCCCAAAGGATCAAACATCAGTACGGCAAACCCTTTGCTTGCCATTTGCAAGGTGTATCGCTGACCAAAGTGCGCGCGAAATCCTTCCTTCGAATGCCCGATCAAATGCAAGACTGCCGGTAGTCGTTGACCATCAAGATCGGCCCGCTTGTAAAAACAGGCAGGTACCCAAAAACCAGGTCGAGATTCAAAAACAACTTTCTCGACCAGTACTCCGTGATGAACGAACCGGCCGGTGACACGCGCGTTCAGCGGCGTCTTGTTGGGGAAGCGTCCAAAACAAGCGGCGATCCGTTGTTGTGCGTCGGCAATGTACTGATGCCAGTCATCGGTGGTTTCGACGGCCCGTAACCGCTGCTCGCGGTCGTCAAGGAACACTTCGGCCTGGCGCGCGGCTTGCGCGTAGAGCGCGTGCGGGGCGTCGCGGTACTTTCGCCAGCTGGCCAATACGTCCAGGTCCTCGGCTGCCGATACTTGTAGCGGTGAACAGATGATGCCGGCTAAAAGCAGTTGCCAAAAGGGTGAGGAAGGGATACGCAGCGGTCTCGCCATCGCAGAATCCTGGAGTGAGCGTTTCAGAAACAAACCTTTTGCCCGCCTGTCGGCAATGAAGCCGGCCGAAACGATCGGCTCAACGGTTCCGTTCCGGTCGGCCAGAATCGTTGACCCAGCTAGGGAAAACGGCTTGCTTTTCCACTCGTACCGCAAAACAGGCGATCTTGGGGAGACAAGACGGGCCAGGATATGATAACATAAGCAAACGTTGATGTGTTGGCCGTGCGGCAAGCTGAGTTTGCGGCAAGCTGAGTTTGCGGCAAATTCGTAGTTGAACAGCTTTGCTTGGGAGGTAATTCCATGTTCACGATCGAGACGGCTGGTTCGAGCCGCTGTTGCGATGGCTTGGCGCGGCGGAGCTTCCTGCAAATTGGTTCGCTGGGGCTGGCTGGCTTGAGCTTAACCGACCTGTTGTCCGGTCGTGCTTATGCTGGTATTGCCGACTACGTACGCGATAAGTCGGTGGTCTTTCTGTACCTTGCAGGCGGGCCGTCGCAGATCGAAACATTCGATCCCAAGATGGACGCGCCGGCCGAGGTTCGCAGCATGACGGGCGAATGCCAGACGTGCCTGCCAGGAGTCACCTTTGGGGGCACGTTTCCTAAGCTGAGCGCGATGGCCGACAAGCTGGCGATTGTCCGTTCCTTTGTCCACGGCAATGCAGGCCATGACGGCGGAAAGAAACTGTTCGGACTCGGCACGGCCGAATACGGACTCAGCGCCGCCTGCAGCCAACTGCTAGGACAGGTGAACTCGCAGACAGGGATGCTGTCCACGGCATTCCTCTCGCCGATGTCGGTAGGATTTGCCCGCCGCTTGCCGCCGCTGATGTCGTTCTTCTATTCGGGAGTTTCTCAAACGGGCCGTTTGCCAGAGTCGCACGGACCATTTCATCCTACGGCCAGTAGCAACGAGAAGGCAAAGCGATCGGCGACTGGCTTGATCGCGGATATGCAGTTGCGATTGTCCTTGGATCGGCTTGAGCATCGGCGGAGTTTGTTGCGCCAGCTGGATGCCTGCGCTCGGGCATTCGACAGCGGTGGCGCCGCTATCGGGAATCGTCACCATCTGGCTTTTGATATTCTGCGGCGCGGTATCAGTCAGGCCTTTACTTTGGAGAACGAGGATCCGCGGGTTGTCGAGCGCTACGACACGAGTCATTTCGATACGCCGCCACATCTGATCCGCGGCGAAAAAAATGGCAAGATGTCAGCGCAGTCGCAATCGGTATTGGGAAAGCAGCTGCTGTTGGCCCGGCGGCTGTGCGAGGCCAGCTGCCGCTTCATCACAGTGGGTATGAACGATTGGGACATGCACGCCAACGAAAACAGCTTTCCCATCCCCGACGGCATGAAACTGATGGGCGGCGCTTTGGATCATGCCGTGGCCGCGTTCCTTACCGACTTGGAAGAACGAGGGCTGTCGGACAAGATCTTGCTGGTCATGACGGGCGAGATGGGGCGCACGCCGCGGATCTCGCCGGACAAACGTGGACCTGGCCGCGATCATTGGGCAAACCTGGGGGCACTCGCGTTGGCCGGCGGCGGCCTGCGTATGGGACAGGTGGTTGGAAGTTCAGACCGTCTGGCAGGTCAACCGGCGGCAGACCCGGTCCACCCGTCCGATCTGATATCGACAATAGCGCACACGTTGTTTGACATGGGGCAACTTCGTCTCGAAACCGGTGTCGCGGACGATCTCGTCAGCAAGCTGGCCGGGTCCGGTCCGATTCGTGCACTCCTGTAAGAGTCGTCCGATGCAAGGACAATGTCGACTGCCGCAAGATCGCAAGCTTCTGGACCGTGGTCCTTGGAGTTGGCGGTTTCTTTCACGGCTCGGATGGCATCTTTTCTGCTTGTGTTTCCTGTCCGCTTGTATGGCGGCGCGGGCGGACGGCTCCACGGACACGCTGCGCGACGACCAGGCGCAGTTGCACCTCAGGCAGCTGTGTATCCGTTGTCACAACGCCAAGAAGTCGGCAGGAGAGATGCAGCTCGACATTCCGCTGGGAAAGATCAGCAAGGAATCATGGCAGAAAATCGTCCAGGTATTGCATCATGTCGACATGCCGCCCAAGGATGCGGCTCCGCCGAGCAAAGAGGTTCGCGGGCAGTTGGAAGCCTGGGCGAAGGGTCATCTGAATCGACACATACTCAAGCGCGCGGGCGATCCTGGCGAGGTGACGTGGCGACGGCTGACGGCCATCGAACTGGACAATATGATTCGTGATTTGACCGGTACGGCGGCCGAAGGAGGCAGGAAGAGTGTAGTGTGGGAAAAGAGTGTGGAAGTCGGGGGAG
>CALBSZ010000477.1 GCA_937967665.1 uncultured Planctomycetaceae bacterium | reverse complement strand
GCCGGACACCGGAAGGAACTTCGCTCGTCGTGAGGTGCAGATTCGACATCGGTTGGATTTCCTGGCAGGCCAGTTTGGGATCGATGTTTGTTCCTATGCTGTGATGACCAACCATCTGCACGTGATCCTGCGCAACCGCCCTGATATTGTCAGTGAGTGGTCGGGCGAAGAAGTCGCGCGGCGATGGTGGAATCTGTTTCCTGCTCGCCGAGATGAAGATGGGAACCCGGAAGTGCCCTACGATCACGAGTTGAAGATGCTGATGGCGGACGCCAAGGTGCTGACCGAACGTCGCGAACGACTGGGAAGTATTTCGTGGTTCATGCGCTGCCTGGCGGAACCAATCGCCCGTCAAGCCAATAAGGAAGACGAGTGCACGGGTCGTTTTTGGGAGGGGCGTTTCAAGTGTCAGCCGCTACTGGACGAAACGGCGATTCTGGCGTGTAGTGTGTACGTCGATTTGAATCCGATTCGCGCGAAGGTGGCGGACGCTCCGGAAACGAGCGAGTTTACTTCGGCTCACGACCGCATTCACGCTCGACGCGCCCGTCAGGGAAAGCCCAGGCGACGTTACCGGTTTTCGATCACGCCTCGCGATAACTGGCTGGCACCGATTGAACTTGCTCGTGAGGCTGGTTCGACTCCGAGCGGCACGGGGAAGCGCGCATCCAACAAGGGTTTCTTGCCCATGAAGTTGGCGGAGTATCTACGGGTCGTGGAATGGACCGGCCGGCAGATTGCGCGAGGGAAAGCGGGCTCGATTCCACGTCACTTGGCGCCGCTGTTTGAGCGAGTCGACCTGGATCCGGCGTTTTGGGTCGAAATGGTGCGCAACTACAAGCGCTGGTTCCGCAGTGCCGCGGGAACTCCTGCCAGTTTAGCATTGGAAGCGACGCGTCGCGGCCAGTCGTGGCTTCAATGCGGCAGTGCGACCGTCGCGCTCACTGCCTAGCTGGCTTGCCGTCCGATTACACTGCATCGCTTGGCCTCTCGGGATACCGCGCGCCGAGATTCGCCAGGCAGTCGTTCGCGCTTCTCCCCAGCCCGCAGCACCCAACTGTTCTTGATGCCGGTGGCCGAATGGCGTTCGCGGGCCCGGCCAGTATAGAATATGGGTGGCATTATCTTTCCACTCTATCTTTCCTACACATCGCCCACAGCAATTGGGACTTGCATCAAGTCCTCGACTACAACATGGATCTGAACTGCTACGCCATCGACCAGCCCATCGCCGCGCTCTTGAAGGATCTAAAGCAGCGCGGCCTGCTTGAGGAAACGCTGGTGGTCTGTGCCACCGAGTTTGGTCGTACACCGCTTGGCGAAAACCGGCGCAACACCACCAACATCACTGGCCGCGACCATCATCCATTGGCTTACAGCATCTGGATGGCCGGCGGCGGCGTCAAAGGCGGCCAAGTCGTCGGCGAAACGGACGAATTCGGTTGGAACGTCGTCAAGGATCACGTTCACATTCACGACCTGCACGCCACCATCCTCCACCTCTTCGGCCTCGACCACGAGAACCTCACCTACCGCTTCCACGGCCGCGACATGAAACTCACCGACACCGGCGGTTACGTGGTCAAACAGATGCTGGCTTAGCAGTTGCATACGCTGGTCGCTGATTTGCAGGGAAGTTGCTTATCCAAATCTGCCATGCAACTTGAATTGCTGCTCAGATTGTCAACAATGGCGGCATGCCGAACGACAATCCTATTACGCAGTACATTCAGGCCGCACGAAGCGGAAACGAAGAAGCTTTGCGGGCAATTTGGAACTACTACGTCCAGGGATTGCAGCAAGTAGCCAAGAATCACCTGCAACGCATGCCCCATCGGACAGGGGACGAGGAAGATGTTGTTCAGAGTGCATTTCGTAGCTTTTTTCAGGCGGCTCAAGAAGGTCGTTATCCGGACATCCACAATCGAGACGACTTGTGGCGATTGCTGATTACGATCACGGCCTGTAAGTCCAAGAATTACATCCGTCATCATTTGGCTGAAAAACGTGGCGCTGGAAGGACTCGGGGCGACTCGATATTTCAGAATATGTCGCCAGAAGATCGTGAAACGTTCCTCGACGCCGTTTCCACTGAACCGACGCCGGCCGATGCGGCGTTGCTCGCCGAAGAAATCGACCGTCTGTTTTCACTGTTAGATGACGATACGCTTTGTACGGTAGCAAGGATGAAACTGGAATCGTTTACAAATCGGGAAATCGCTGACACCCTGCAGCGATCATTGGCAACCGTGGAACGCTCGCTACGACTCATCCGCAAACACTGGCAACAGGAACTCAACTGATGAGTGCTGATCACGATGACGCGGATCGACCTGATTCGCTGAATGCAGCCAAACGCATTCACCAAATCTGTCTGGATTTCGAAGATTACTTACGTGCCGGTGAAGAACTGAACTGGCGTAGATTCCTCGAACAAGTCGAAGACCATGAGCGACCTGAGTTAATCGCAGAACTGTTGTCCATTGCGAATGAACACCCGGACATTCTGCCCGATCAAGCAGAACTCGTTCGAGAGTTTCCGGATTGCGAAGAGGCAATCGATAACCACTTCAATTCCGCCGCAGAGCACAGCGAATGGCCAAGCCTCGATACGGTTGAGTTTGCGTTCAACGGTGCCCAAAGTCCATCACCTGCGCTCAAGTCGCAAGTGTTTGGCGACTTCCAACTACTTGAACAGATCGGCAAAGGAGGTATGGGAGTCATTTACAAAGCGCGGCAGCGGAGCTTGAATCGCATCGTCGCGTTGAAGATGATTCGTACAGGTGCGTTGGCGTCCAATCAGGAGATACAGCGTTTCTATGCAGAAGCTGAGGCTGCTGCCAAGCTGGATCACCCAAATATCGTTCCGTTGTACGAAGCCGGCATGCACGATGGTCACCATTTTTTTGCGATGGCGTTCGTGGATGGCCTGGATCTGGCTGAGAAAACTCGCGATACCCTACTTACACCTCAACAAACGGCCGAATACGTCAAGGTCGTCTGCGAAGCCATTCACTTCGCTCATGAGCACGACGTGCTTCACCGAGATATTAAACCGGGTAACATTCTCATCGACGAATCGGGAAACATCCGCATCACCGACTTCGGTTTGGCGAAGAATCTAGAAAGCAATGCTGAACTGACACACGAATCGCAGATCCTGGGCACGCCCGAATACATGTCGCCCGAACAGGCGCAAGGCAGACACGAGGACGTGGGCCCGGCCAGCGATGTCTACTCGATCGGCGCGTTGCTCTACACGCTACTGACTGGCCGTCCTCCGTTTCGAGCCGATAATTGGATGGCAACGCTGACGCAGGTCGTAGAACGCGAGCCCGTCGCGCCACGGCACCTGAACCCGCGCATTGACATCGACATCGAGACGATCTGTTTGAAATGCCTGGAAAAAGCCCCGCTACAGCGATACGCATCCGCCCAGGAAGTCGCCGATGAACTCGCTCGTTATCTCGCTGGCGAATCCATTCACGCGCGCCCCGTCAGCCGTCCCACCCGCGCGTTCCGCTGGTGCAAACGCAATCCAATGGTCAGTACCCTCGTACTTCTCGTCGCCTGTTCCCTGATCCTCGGCACAACCATTTCCACCTACTTTGCAGTTAGTGCCTCCAAGACGGCTGGAAGTCTGCGCGTAAGTAACGATTCGCTGAAAACCTTAAACGCAGAGCTCATAAGTGCGAATGACCGAATCACTCGCACGCGCTCTGATGCGCAAAGATTCGCTAACTTGGCCATATCCGGAAGCGAATACAGTGATCAGCAGAATAGAATGCTGCATGCGGTTATCGAAGACATCAAAGCTGACTTCCCGTATCGCCAACCTAACAATACTGAAGTCCGACACAATTCGTTGAGTAACACTTTGTCACAGCTGAAAAACGAATCACAACGACTTCGCAAGTTGACGGACACTAGTTACCAGAAAATGCTCAGCCACACTTACCTTGGACTGCTGTTTCTTAGCATTGCCGAGTTGGACAAATCCGTACTCCCGAATGCCGTCGAAGAGTTACGCGCAGCATTGTCGATTTGTGATGAGATCCAGCCACACGTAGATGATAAAGCTGACTCAATCAGCCTAAAAAACCGGCAACTCGACATTCGGCGACAGATGGCAAAGGCGTGGACAAGAGCTGGACAACCAACCCGCGCCCTGGAAGAACTCAACCTCGCGATGAACCTGGCGAGTCAACTGACAGTGACACACCCAGAGGGGCAAAACTTCTATATCGTCCGCATAGACATATTGCTCGAAATGGCCTCGGCAAACCGAAGTATTGAGAATTACGAAAAGGCGATCAGGAATCTCAAAGAGGCGATCGACCTGGAATCGCAATACAACACCACATCAATGGCACAACACTACGACTGGATCGTAGAGGAAAGAGATTTGATGCTCGCACGGTGCTATTACGACATTAGTATATGCCAACTAGCGCTCGGTGATCTGGACAAGGCTGAGGACGCAGCTAGACAGGCGATTCAATTGCTCTCGGAGAGTCCTCAAGCTAAAAAAGATCCGCTGTATGGTGAACGGTTAGCAACGGCATACTTGCGAATGGGTGCCGTGCATTTCGCCCGCCAAGATTGGGATTCCGCATTCAGCGTTCTCGAAATGGGCGTAAAAGAATTGGAATCTGAATTGCCGAAATCGCCTCGCGGCGTTCAGGTCGCTACGTTGCTTGCCCAGGCGTGCTATCACCTTGGTCGAGTAAGTATGAATCTAAGGAAATGGAACGAAGCCACACGAGCTTTTTCGCGGTCTGCTTCCCTTTTCGCGCAGTTAGGTGAATGGGAAAAGGTGCGAGTTGTCGATCTTGAACTCGCGCGATTGACGCAAGAGTTGCAAAATGCTGGTGACCTCGAACGTGCCGCGATCACATGTGAAACATTAGAAAGGATTCGAGCTGATTACGCAGCGAATTCCCCGAATGACTTCGAAGCAAAAGCATCACACCTAATGGCGTTAGACCGACTCCGCGGCGTCCTTGCAAACTTGGGCCGAAAAGAACAAATGCGGAATACGCTGACAGCTGGATTAAATCTGGCGATCGAAATCGGCAATAATGACGTTTCAAATGATCGAGCTCAGCGCGAACTCGCATTGTTTTACTACCTCGCCGCGTTGAATGAGATTCAGTTGGAGCAATATGAAAACGCACCTTCGCTGATCGCCAGCGGCATGTCGGTTCTCGAAAGACTCGACTCAGTGGCGCGAGATCCCGAATTCGTTCGCCAGTGGCGACCCAAGTTCGAAGCTATCCGGCTCGAAGCCAATGACGCCATCCGCGCGATCGTTGACCCTGATTACGCCCTTAACGGTCCACCAGATAGACTTGACAAACTTGTCCCTATTCGAGCGAAAGCGTTGACCAACATGAATCAACACGAAGCATTGGCGAAACTTGCCGCTTCGCTTCAGACGGTTGCTAACGGGGACGCAAGTCGCTTACATGACTCAGCTCGATTCTATTCTCGTGCTGCCGCGATCGTTGCTCGCGAGAACAACGACAGCAACATCACGCACAAAGATTCCTATTTGGAACAGGCAGTCGTCGCTCTAGACGCCGCAATCGATGCCGGATGGAACGACATTGACCGGACACAAACAGAACTGGATTTCGACTTACTCAGGCATCAAACCGATTTCCAGGCGTTAATGAAACGAATGACAAACGCCGAATCACGTTGACCGCCGCGGTTTCAGATTTCTTACATCTACTACCCAACAACCGCTACCTGTACACTCGGATTGGAGTTTTTGATCGAGCGACCGATAGTGGCTGCTTCCTGCTTGAGCTGTGTTTGCGAATGGATCGGCAGTGCTTTGCCTATCGCTTGCATTTCCCTGTCGCCAACAACTCCTACTACCGCCACCAGGCATCCGAATTCGGTTGGTAGCACGCTAATGTCAAACGGCGTCGCGGCGTCAGTTGTGATTGTATTTCCTGAGACGGAAACAAATGACAGCGATCGAAGACCGCTCAAAACGACCTGAAGCGATTCAACGCAAAGGATGGTACAAGTTTTCATTACTTCTCCTGAGTCAATAGTCGTGAAGATGGTGGCCGTTCATTTTGGACGGACGAGAGAACAGTGCGTGTCAAGTTTTTAGAATCGTCGTGATAGGAATCAACGACAATGAGTGTTACAAGTGTGATGAGCGAGATGGCAGCGATACCGTAGCAGGTCAAGACAAAGTGGTAGGGTGCTAACGTGTGCTGCAGCTTCTGCCAGCGCTCCCGCCTCTTTTCAATTGCCTGCGCTTTGGTCTCGCGTACTCCGACGGAGGACGGGACGTTGGCAGATTGTAAGTCGGCCTCCATCGCTGCCAAGTTTCGTTTGGCTCGATCATTGAGTGGATTCAGTTCGCTGGCTTTGCGTACCCACTCGATTCCCTCGCGCAGATTTCCTGACGCTGCCAACAAACAGCCGTAACTCATCATGGCCAAGTCGTTGAATGGGTTGGTTTCGAAAGCCTCTCGATACAGTTGCGTGGCGGTTTGGTCATCAGTTCCTTCCGCTTTCACGCAGAGTTGAGCGGATGCCTCGACGGCCCTCAATTCAGAGATCGTAAGTTTCTGCAGCACGTCGACGACGGCAGACTGAAACCCCATGACAGCCACCGGCTGGCCTTGCTTTTGAAGAATCATCCCGTGGCATAGCGCCGGATTCACACCGTTCAGCGAGTCCCGTTCGTCAACGGAAAGCTGGGCCAAGGTGGGAAAACGCTCGGCCTGTTGAGGTTGGCTTTGCGGCAAAATACCCTTGATGACGCCGCCCACTGCAGCATCCACAAGCTGTCGCCTGACGGCATGATCATCGGGCACTGCTTCTTGGATCGCCTGCAGCGCCCCCGCCATCACACTGCCAATAAGCGCCGCCGAGTCGTCTTGAGAGATTCCCTTTTTTTGCCGACCCGTTGCCGGTCCGTAGCTGTTCTTCTTTAGGTGAGATTCAATACGGCGCGTACACTTGGAACAAGCTATCCAGGGCGTGCTATCGCGCATCACCTGTTCCGCCCATGCATCGTGCATGAACGAAGCCGTGCCACCGACCAGGTCCGACATGACGCCCATCATCGCATCGATCGCCGGCCCATCAGGTCGTAGTCCGTTCCTAACAGCGTTGCGCATCTCGCGCGGCGTGAATTGCTTACTGGAAGGCCCCACGGCTACGTTGCAAAGATCGCACAGCATCATATCGCCTGTTGCTCTTAAATAGGAATCAGTTCGCCTACCCCTAACACCACGATTTCGATGCAGAAGCCGTCACAAAAAATGCCGAGAAACCGTAAGACGTTGTGACCCCGGCTTTTAAGGGCATTCTCTCGGGCAGCTACTTCCGAGACGTGCTATCCGGCATGAAGCACCCACGAACCGGTGAGTCACTTTCGTGGAGTTGGTGCGTTGATTTCTTTCATGCGTGCGAATACGTGAGCCTGATGGCTGACAGTCTTTATGGAACTGGTACGGCCGAGGCACAAGCCTGGTTCAAGAAGCAACGTCACACGCTATGACACGATACCAGCGGCGTGCGAAAAGTCCTTGCCAGCGCGGCACAGATCAAACGCCGCCATCACCTCAAGGGCAGTTCCCAAGATTACGAACGGGGGCAAGGGTATCTCGACCGTTATCGAAAGCACATGGAATACGCACGATTCCGAAAGACGGGTGACCCGATCGGCAGCGGCATCACCGAGGCAGGCTGCAAGGTGATCTTCAATCAACGCCTAAAGCAGTCCGGAATGCGATGGACCAAACGCGGTGGCCAAACGATCGTCGATCTCAGAACCGCTTGCCGAGGTGGTCTATGGGACAAGATCTGGAAACGCGGACTCGACAACTACACCAACCTACCAGACATAAACCAGGCCTCTCCCCACGAAAAGCTGCCAAAAGCCGCGTAAAAACACCTTAAAAATCCGACTGCGCCCCCCGGTGGTATCCTCTTTACGGGCCCCCTTTACCGGCCTTCCTCGTAGGTCAGGATTGCGCGTGAGCCGCCATTGTGGGCAAACACATTGACACTGATTTCGACTCCGGCTTTGGCGAACTCGCTGTAGCGTCGATTCGAACTGACAATAGGTCGGCGAGTTTCGCGATAGCCTTTGTTGAGGAGTTGTTTCGTCAGGTGGTCGAAAGCGTCTTGCAGCGCCAGATCGGATTTGAACAAGCAGCGGTTGCCGCTGTCGTATTCCAGGTCGTGGACTCCGGCAGGCAGCGCAATCTCTTTTTGCAGGAACAGGTACGCCTTGGGCTGCGGGATTCCCGCAGCGGCAAGACCAGCCGGATTGTTGGTGCCCGCGAACGAGAGACCTCGGCAATCCATTTCGATTTCGACACCGTCGGTTCCCTGGCTCAACCGCAATTCTACTTGGCACTGTTTGTGCTGGAAAGTGATTTCGATGGAGTCCTCGTCCCGGTCCTTTTCGGTTTCCTGCCAGCCGCGGCGGGCCATTTCAGTGCGGTAGAACTTCGAAAGCGCCTCAAGTGAATAGGCGCTCGTCAATTCGACGTCCCCGAATGTGGCGTCAAATGCCAGATCACGGGCCCCCTTTGGAATCGGCAACTTCAGCACGTCATCCGTGAAGGGAACTTCCTGCTTGACTTCAATGGTCGACCATTTCTTGGCGAGTGCTGCGGCCTTCATTTTCTCGCGTTGTTCCAATTCACGACGTTTTGCTTCCTCAGCGGCTCTTTTCGTATTCAGCGCCGCCTTGAAGGAGGCCAATTGGAGTTTGGCATTTTGTTCGTCCTGTAAGGCGCTGTCGTCAATCGGTCGGACGCGGAAGTTTCGATAGAGCATCGGGGCGGGAAAGGAGCCGCTGGTGGTTCGAATGGCAATGGCCCCTTTCGTGCGGTTCAGTCTGTCGATTTGATTGGCGACTTTGCCATTTTCCAAAACCGTCAGTCGATTTCCGCGGCAGATCAGTTTCACCCGATTCCATTCGCCCAAGTCGTTTTCAGCGTCGTCGGCAAAATCGGGCGCGTGAAAGGCCCACTCTTTCGTGTCGGTGTTGCTGGTGTCCACATCCCGCAGGAAGACCGCGCCGATGTCACGCAGAGAGACTTCCACCGATTTCGGATAGCCGAACGAACCCTTTTCGTCGATAGTATGAACGAGGACCGACCCAGGACTACTGACCGTGACTCCGTTGCGTTGGCGAATCGCACTCCATTCAAACGTGAGTACGTAGTTCTCAAACTCGCCGCCGTGTTTCAAGTAGCTGTTACACGTTCCCAGCGAAACCAGCATCCCTTCGTGAACACGCCACGCGGCGTTGACGTCTTGCACTTTCTCGTCAGCATCTACATGAAAACTCCACCCCTCTAAGTCCTTGCCGTTCAGCAGCACGGTTTCCGCTGCAAACGCGGACACTGAGGAGGCGAGGGCGAGTAGGGATGCGACAACGGGGAGAATGAACTTGCACATAACAGGTCTCCGGCTGAGGGCGAGAGTGGACACGGGAATCGTACCATACTTTTCAATTATTGCAGTACAACCGCGTTATCGCGACTCGCTGGACGATCGTTGCGTCAAAAGTGCCGAATTTCCATCATGCGACACCGTTCATTTACGCTATGATCCGGCGTTCTCGAATGGTAAGTTGTTTGGGCACCGGCAGAACCTCCTTCCCAGGCGTGTCGTATGGCACGGGGGAAGGGACCTGCGGGCGTTGTTTCGCGCGAAACCTGATGTTCTGCTCTTTGCTTCGATGCACCTTGGCGAGCGTTGTGGATGAGTTGGCCTTTAATTACCGATTTCAGCAGGATGTTGAAGACGCCGCGGGCGGCTTTTCGGGATATTGCGCTGCAGCAGTGTACGATCGAACTCAACCAGCTGGGGCAGCCGAAGCCGCGGAGCGGTAATTTCGCGACGGTCTATCGTGCTTACCGGCCGGACGGTCAGCAGATCGCCATTCGCGTCTTCAATCGCAGGTCGGACGAGCGGCGGGAGCGCTATCGACAAGTCAGCGAATACCTGAAGGGACGTTCGGTATCGAGCCTGGTTAGCTTCACCTATGACGAGACGGGAATTCGTTCCGCGTCGGATGGCAAGTTGTATCCGTTGCTGGTGATGGAGTGGGTGCCCGGTGTGACGATGTTCGAATGGGCGCGGGACTGCTGCCATGGCGGCTACGCGGATTGGCTCAAAGCAGGCGCGGAAGCATGGCGGTTGCTGGTGGACGATTTGCAGAAGCACGAGATCGTCCACGGCGATTTGCAGCACGGCAACGTGTTGATCTCGCAAGACGGTCATTTCAAACTCGTCGACTACGACTGCATGGGCGTACCGTCCTTGTTGAATCAGCGTAATTTGGAAATGGGGATGGTGCCGTACCAGCATCCGGGTCGCACGGTCGATACGTTATTGTTTCCCGGCCTGGATAATTTTTCGGCGTTGATGATTTACGTATCGCTGCGCGCGTTGGCGGCCCTGCCACAGTTGTGGACGCGCTACGTCGACAATCCGGGCTACGACAAATTGCTGTTGCGAAAAGAGGATTTTGACAATCCGGGCAGTTCGGACTTGTACCACGACCTGATGAATTCGCCGGACGAGCAGGTGCGTGACCTGACGCACTACTTGTTTCAGCTGGTGCATTACGACATTCACGACGTGCCGCCGATCGACGAAGTGTTGCTCTGGTGCCATTCGCTGGACGAGTTGCTCAGCGCCCGCGACTGGGACAAGGCGCTGTTGCTGGCGGAGCGGGTGAGTGAAAGCGAGCCGATCACGCCGGAAATACAGCAGCAGTTGTCCCTGGCGGGTCAACGCGTGTCGATGCGTAAGGAACTGGAAGCGGCGATGAGCCGCGGGGACGAGAACCGGGTAATGGAGCTCGCAGATTCTCCGTTGTTGCGAGACTACCCGGCGGCGGAAGAACTGGTGGCGAAAGCCCGGCGTGCCCCGGAAGTGATTGCCGTCTTGAAGGTGTTGAAGTCGACCCTGCAGCTGCGCGGCTGGGATGTTTTCAAGAAGACGTGGCGCGAACACCAGTCCTTGTTGCAGAACCGCCCGAGTGCGGCGGCCTTTCAGAAGGAAATGCAGAAGTTGCTGTCGATCGAATTCCTGTCAAAGCAGCTGGTCAAGCCCGACAGCGACGACACGGCGATCCTGGACGCCTGGCACTTTGTCGAGCAGGCGGGGGGGCACGAGACGGCGGAACCGCTGCGGCCGATGATCCAATTTCGCGAACAGCGCCAGGCGGCGTTGCGGTCCTTTGCCAAGGTCGCTGAAAGCGCGCCCGACCCGCCGACGATTCAACATGACCGGCGGCTGGTGAACGCCTGGCAACCAGGACTGCTGGACAATTGGAACGCGATCGGGGCGTGGCGCGAGCGTTTTGAGGCCGCGCGGGATCGGATTGAAATGGCGCGCCGCGTGACCGAACTGACCAAGGAACGGACGCTCGAAGCGGAGCAGCAAATTGCGTTGGCGGGTCGCAGTCTGCCGCATTCCTACTTCCCGAAGCTGAGCCAGCGGCTGGACAAGGCGGAGCAGCGCAGCGGGGCGTACGGCGCGTTGCAGGCGGCCATCGCGGATGCTCAATCAGAAGCGACGATTGTGTCGTCCTGGCGCGCCGTGCAGAAGCTGGGAGTGGAGCAACTGGTTCCGGGGCATGTTCGGCAGCGCGTGGCCTTGGCGGAATCGCGAGTTCCGCTGATCGAATCGCTGCGCGGGATGTCGGGATGGTCTCCCGCCGAACAGCGGCGTCGCGTTTTCGAAATCTGGGACGAAGCGTTGTTGAACGATTGCGTCGAGGCGGCCCCGTGGCGTCCGCTCTGCGAACAGAATGAGGGCTCCCATCATGTGCTCGCCCAGATCAAGCGGGCCCTGGACGAACGCCAGTTGGAAGCCGCGAAGGATAAGATTGCGGACGCGGAACAAGTCAAGTCCGAGTTTACCCCCGATCTCGCGCAAAGTTTCGAAGAGTTGAAGAAACGTCTGGCGCATGCGGAATTGGCGCGGCAGAAATCGTTCGTCACCGCCCTGTTGGAGAACAAACGCGAGGTGTTCCGGGAACTCTTCGACACCGAAATGGTGAAGGAAATTTGCCAGAAGTCCCCGCACCACCGGAATTTGGTCGCGCAATGGGTCGAACGCGAGGTCTTGCCGTTGGAACGCATTGGCTTGGGAATCAGCGATTCGGCCATCACGTACAGCGAAGACAAATCGCAGTGCGACGTCGCCTGGACGTGGCCGGAGGAACGTGTGTCCAATGACTGCGTGTTGCAGGTCCGGAAAGACGTGCCCAAACCGCACTCGTTACCTGACGAGAAGCTGGCCCTCTACTCGGCAACCATCACGCGTGCCGATTTTGATTCGCGACGTTTTTATCCGTTGGCGGTCGATCCGGCCTGGGAAGGCTGCTACCTGTGTGTGTGGGCGGTGGTGGATCTTGGCTTTCAGGTGTTCTACAGCCAGCCGTTGACCCTAGGGCAGCTGCAAATCGCGGCAAAACCGCAGCGACGGGGCTTGTTTCGTCGCGGCACGCCGGATACCAAATAGGGTTGGTACGAAAGTTAGCGGAGGCGGGGGCGGCGCGACAGGGAGATGCGTATTGCCGGGTCGTATTCGCCAGCGGTCGAGATCGCCGGTGTCGCCACATGAACCCGGTGTCGCCACATGAACCCGGTGACGCCACATAAACGACGACAGGAGAGACAAGTTTGTATCAGCGTGAGATTAGTCGAGACAACAAGGCCTGCATCCTGTTCTTGCTGGATCAGTCTTATTCCATGGTTGAACCGCTGGGCGGGACGGAGCAGCGCAAGTGCGACGGCCTGGTATCTGCGGTGAATGGCTGGTTGCACAATATTGCCATTCGGGCTTCGGGAGATGCGGGGATTCGCGACTGGATGGACGTCGGCGTGATCGGGTATCGAACAGACCAGGCGGCGGTTCCGGTCATCGAATCGGCGCTAGTCGGACCGCTGGCCGGCCAGCAACTTGTATCGATCACCGACATTGGCAATCAGCCCGCGCGGATTGACACGACCACGCAGCAGATTGTCGACGATTCCACGGGAGAGACCATCGAGATCCCGTTCGACAACCCGGTCTGGGTTGATCCCGTCGCTGAAGGAAGCACGCCGATGTGCCACGTCCTGCACCATGCTCATGGGCTCTTGACGCCGTGGATTCAGCAGCATCCGAACAGTTTTCCACCGATTGTGATCCACATTTCTGACGGTGAATCGCAGGACGGAGATCCGCTGCCGTACGCTGCCGCGGTCCGGAACCTCGCGACCAGCGACGGTAACGTGTTGTTGTTCAACTGTCATTTGTCGGTGACCGAAGCGAATCCGGTGGCGTTTCCCGCCTCGCGTGACGGTCTTCCGGACGAACTGGCCAAAGTCTTGTTCGACATGTCCAGTGAGCTTCCCGAACCATTTTTCCGAACCGCGGTTTCCGAAGGGATCACATTGCAACCCGGCGCGCGAGGGATGGCCTTCAATGCGGACATCGTGCAATTGGTGAACTTCCTGGACATGGGAACGCGAGCTGCCGTGCAATTGCGGTAGGGAGTTGCTGCGTCGTCATGTTTTTCGACTGTCGAGCATTTACGGTAGCGAAGGACGCGAGCGATCCGTCGTCGAACCAGGACGCGCTGGAAGTCGACGCGGAAGCGGGTCGCGCGGCGGTCGCCGATGGCGTTTCGTCGACCCTGTTCGCCGGTCCGTGGGCGCGAACGCTGGTGAAGGGGGTGGTCGCCGACCCGCCAGATGTCAGCCGCGGGGATCAGTTTCGTCGCTGGCTGGAGATCCAGCGTCAAGCCTGGGCCAACGCCGTGGATGTGAGCGAACTGGCCTGGCATCAGAAGACGAAGTTGCGCGACGGCGCCTCGACAACTTTGTTGTGGGTCGAGCTGACCGAGGCGGACGATCGCCAATTCGAATTGCGGTCCTTTGCCATCGGAGATGGATGCCTGTTTCATGTTCGCGGCGACCAGGTCTTGCGCGCCTTCCCGATCGAAGACAGCCGCTTGTTTGATGTCAATCCAGAAGTGCTGCGCAGCGTTGCCGGCACGCCGGACGAGCAGACGGAGTTCGTGACGCTTCACGACGTCTGCCATCCCGGCGACTTGCTGGTCCTCTGTACGGACGCCGTGGCGGCCTGGGCGCTCGTGCAGCTCGAGGCGGGCGGTTCTCCGGGCTGGCAGTCCATCTGGGACTACGACGCGCGGCAGTGGCAGCAACACATTCTCGACTTGCGCGAGGCCCAGCAGATTCGTTATGACGATTCGACCGTGTTGATGCTGCGCCTGACAGCGCGAGTTCGCGGCAAGGAATCGGCCTCGGCAGCTTGGGCGAACAAGTTAAAGGATTCTGTTTGGAAAAAGTTGCCCGGCGGCGCGGGGGATGATTGAGTACAATGGAACGTTTCGATCGCTAGATTCACGTAACTTGTCCGCGCGGGAGTCGGATGCCGGGAACAGAGAATGTATCCGTCGGCGCGCGGTGCGCGCTCGAGATGCCGTCTCGCCCGCGGCCGGCACGCGACTTGATGCTGGCACGTAAGAGCCGTAAACTAAACAACTTGAGAATCCTTTTCCCTGACGACGGCGCCCTATGGCCACTCCGATCTTTCGTGTCGATCTTTCCAAAACGGCTCGTGACTTTCAACCCACGGCCACCGAACCGGGCCTGGCGATGCTGGATCGTCAGGGTGTCAACTATGCCATTCTGAAACGCTGGTTCGGCGAACTGATTGCCGAGCCGCAGTGGGAGGGCGAAGACACGATCTGTTTCTTCGTGCGCGACGCCGAACGCCGCTTGGAGCAGGTTGACGTGCGTCCGACGACGAAGGCCGACCTGGAAGGGGCGCTCAGCGAGCAACTGCAGGCGATCCGGTCGAAGATCAAGAAGATCAAGCCCGAGTCGTCGACGGAAATGTTGCTGAACCGCGTCATCAAGCAGGCGTGTACCAACATCACCAACGATCTGGCGGCGGGCGACCACGATTCGTATTTCTTCAAGTATCGAAGCCCGGATGGAACGTGGCACCTGGTGTGGTGTTGGGGATATCATCGCAGTGACACGCAGTTGGCCCCCGCGCAGATCTGTTCGACTCCGGACTGTGGGCACTTGTACGTGCGGCGCCCGAAGCAGAAGGCGCTATGCCCGCTCTGCAATACCGCGTCGCGACGTTCCGGCGGCTTGCTGGCCCGCGTGCCGGCGTGGCTGCTGCTATTGTTGCTGTTGCTGCTTGGGGGGCTGGCCTACTTCGGGCAACCGAAACTGGTTGCGACGCCGGCCAACTGGTCGGGCCCGACGGGCAGTCGCGTGGAATTCCATGTGGAGAAGCAGAGCTGGTTTTTCTTCCGCGAAGATGTCACGCCGTGGGTCCTGGCCCAGTCGCACGACAGCCGCGTGTTGGAGTTGGATGAACACAGCGCGGTGGGGCACGCCAAGAATCTCGGGCACACGATGGTTTCGCTGCGGTTCCGGAATCACATTACGGACGCCTTGATTGAAGTGCTCCCCCCCGCGCCGCCGCAAACGCTCACCATCGAGCCTCAGCAAGTTGAATTGGCGATCGGTTCGACAGCAAAATTAAAAGCGGTAGGCCATTACGAGGACGGCAAGACGATCGACTTGACGGATATCACGCAGTGGCGAGTGGAGAACACGTCGCTCGCCACGTTTTTTTCCGGCGGCATTGAAGGCGTGACGGCTGGCGAAACGACCATCCAATGCCGCTTTCCCACGCCTTCGGACGTCGAACCGATTTTGGCGTCGGCCTCGCTGACGGTGGTCGACGCGCCGATCGAATCGATTGCGGTGCGGTTGTCGCCGGAAGCCGTAGGACTCGGCCAGCACAGCCGCATTGAAGTGGATGGACTGGGGACGGACGGCAATACGTATGCCCTGATGGGATCATCGCTCCTGTCGCTGTCGGTCACGCCGCAGGAGATTGCCACGGTGGACGGCGAGTACCTGGAGGGGAAACAGGAGGGCACTGCGGACCTGCTGGTGACCTATCGAGACCTGACCGAGACAGTCGTGTTCATGGTCGGCGAATGGGCCCATGGCGACGTCTTCGCCGTCGCGCCGGCCGAACTGGAATTGATAGTGCATGAGTATTTCGACCTCGATGTTGTCACGCCGAGTGACGCGCCGATTGAATCGGTGAGCTCGGATAGTGAGATTGTGGAAGTCGTCGGTCCGACGCAACTGGCAGGGCGGATGGTGGGCGAAGCGACGGTCACCGTGACGCAAGGGGGGAATCAGCAAACCGTTCACGTGACGGTGCGCGAGGGAACGATCCAAAGCATCGTCTTTGATCCCGAAGTCATGTCCGTTCCCGTAGGTGATTCGGCGCGTGTCGGCTTATATGGGGTGCTCGAAGACGGCAGCCGCGTGAGTCTTTCGCCGGATAGCGTGACCTGGGTGCGGCAACCGACCAGCGAGCATACGCTGTTCAACCGCGCCGCCATGGAAGTGATTGGCTTGAAGCCCACGGAACTGCCGGACGACTTTGAAGTCCTGTACAACGATACGCTGAAAGCCACGGCGCTGGTGGAAGTAGTGGGCGACGAGGCGGTTGGAATCGCCGCGATCGATGAATTCGGCGCGCATCCTCCGGTCGGCATCCTGGGTGCTCCGCTGCAAGCCGGCAGCCTGGTGGGAGACGGCTTGTTGTATCGCGGCGACGAAGTGGTGGTTGGGGACGTGGATCCGTTCGGGGTGCTGGGCGCGGTGCCCGAAGGCGCCGTGATCACAGGCGTTAACGGCAACGACCTGACCGTGCTGGATGCAGGCGGAGTACGAACTTACTTTAGCGATAATCCTCTGGCGCTGGGTGATGTGGTCGACTATCGCCTTGCTGACGGGACCCTGTCGTCCATGACCTTGGGTGCCGGGTTGGGCGCCATCCAGGACGTGAAGCTGATCAACGTGGCGTCACTGAATTTGACTCCGACCGAATTCAACGCCGACGTGCAGTTGTTGCTCCGGCAGCAGGCCGAGTATCGTTTGAGCGACGCCGACGGAAATCCGCTCAGCGAATGGGAGCGGTATGGTCCCAACCAGAACATCAACATCACCAGCAGTGCGATCGCGCGAACGCCGGACGACGAATACGAAATCTTTGTGGACCGCAAGATCAACGACATCATCAAGCGCTTCCAAATCCCCTTCAAACTTGCAGCCGAGGGTAGTAATTAAACGTGGGATTTCCAGACGATCGCGACCGACGCATTATTCGCATGGCCGAAACGGCCGAGAATATGGCAACCGATTTGGCGCACTGGGTGGCGGAATACAACGACGCGCGCATCCAAGCGGACCTTGCACCGATACCGATTAGTGACGAATTCGAATTGACGCGACTCCGCCGACTGGCGTCAAACCTGTACAGCTCCGCCAAGGTTCCCGTATCGGCTGCCGTCTACGGCCCGTCGCAAGTGGGCAAAAGCCTTTTTGTGGGGCGGGTGCTGGTGGCCAGCAGCGAAGACTACAGCCCGCTGGGTCGGGACGAGCAGCATGGCGAGCCGGCTTATTATCAGCATCTGTCGTTCGATACCGACTTGAACCCGCAGAGCGGTTCGAACGAGGCGACGGCGCTGGTGACACGTTTCACCACCAAGGATCGCATCGCCGCCAGCACGGCGCCGGAATACCCGGTCATGGTGCGGGCGCTGACCCGGGCCCAGTGGTTGCGCGTGCTCGGCCGGGGATTCAATGTCGAATGCACGACTCCGGAACGCAATTGGACTCCGGAGCAGTTGGAAGACATGTTCGAAACGGTCAGCGCGCGCTACTCGCACAGCGAGGTGGATCGTGGTTGGCGGATGGACCTGTTGGACGCGTATGCCTACATGCGGGTCTGCGACCGGCGCGGTTTCCAATCGAGCGAGGCGGTGGTCAACGGGTTGCTGTCGCGGTATCCGTTGACGGAAGACGGATATATCGCCGTCGCGGCGAACCTGTTCTGGGACAATTGGGGTTCGCTGACCAGCTTGTTCATTCGCATCAACGATTTCCTGACGCGGATTTCGGTAGGAGACCGCGATCCCGCCATTCTGACTCACTGGGCCGGCGTTCGGTTTCTACTGGATAGCCAGCGGGCCAAGGTGCACGAGCGGCGGAACAGCCGTTGCTTCAAGAAGGTCGATTGGACCGACTTTCGTTTGGCCAAGCACAACGACTGGTCTGTGCTGGAATATCACGAAGGGAAGGGGGGCGGCTCGGAGCAGTTGGAGACGATCCAGGGCGCGATGCTCGAACTGGTCATCCCGATTTTACCGCATCGCCTGAGCGAAGACTGGCGGAAGGTGATCGAGCAGATCGATATCCTCGACATTCCCGGCATGCGCGCGGGTCGGCAGGGCGCCGAGCAGGGGAAGCGCACGTCCGCGGAGACGATTGAAGAGCAGATGGAAATCGTCAAGCGCGGAAAGGTCGCCTACCTGTTCGAACGCTACACGGACGAATTGCTGATCCAGACGCTCTTGCTGTTGGCCCGCGGCGGGAACCTGGAAGTTACCGCGCAAATGAAATACCACGTCGATAAATGGGGCAAGGCGCGTTATGGGGAAGACATCTGGCCGGAGAAAGTCAAGGACGAACTGCCCGCCTTGTTTCTGGGGATTACCGGTATCGATGAAGAGTTTCGGAATCGCGAGGAGTATGCCGACGCCATGCTCTACGAAACGCGGCTGTCGCAATTAGCCGACGCGCTGGGCAAAGTGATGACGGACTTTGGCGGCTCCGGCAGGCCGTTCACGAATGTCTACCCGCTGCGTTATCCCGGTACGTGGGACGCGAACCAGGAACAGCGTGAAAAGGCCGGGCTGGAGAAGTGGGAGCGGGCCGGCGAGGCCTTTGCCAGTGCCAAAGCCGTGCGCCGTTTTGTTTCATCGCCGCAGCAGAAATGGCAGGCGGCGATGGGGGACGACGACGGGGGGCTGTCGTTGATCAGCGCGGGCTGGCGCGAGGTGACCACGGCCGAGCGGAAGCAAGAACAGCTGGAAACGAGCATTAAAGAAGTTTTGGAGCGGCTCAAGCATCTGGGGCAGGATTGGAGCGTCAATGGGGACGCCAACGTTGATCGCGAACAGCGCATGCAATGCGCGAAACGCGTCCTGGAATGGCTCGAAGCGGACCGGCAGGCCGTCTACGAACGGGTGCAGGTACTGGAGAACGCGCTTCGCTTTCGTGAAGGGGACCAATGGCAGATCGCGGATTTTGTCGACATGCCGACGCGTGTCGGTATCGGGCGGCCCGATCCGGTCGAGAAGCGTTTTCCCAAGAAGCTGCAGGAGTTCCTGCACGAATGGTCGACCATCAACGCGCCGCAGAATTGGGAAAAGAGCACTGCGGAGAGCCAGCATCAAGGACCGTGGCTCAGCAGCGACGATTTCTCGGCCTTTGTTCGCTACCTGCGCGATGCGCTTTGTTCGGAGAAGAACTTCGACACCATCAACAGCCAGTTGTTAAAAGTGGTCAGTCTCAAACTGCGTGACGAAGCCGCTAAGCGACGGGCGCGGCGGAAGTACGTCAGCATCTTGTTGAACGATTTCGTCATGAACCCCGGCCCCTCGCCCAAGACGGCCCCCTTATCCGAACAGGACCGCGAGAACTACGGTTTGATGGGTAGTTTCGTGGAACGTTGGCGAACGAACTTGCCCGAGTTGCTGGCGTCCGGAGCAGGGGATGAAGTACGCATTCCACCGGGCAATAACGAACTCATTGAATTGCTGGAGCATTACAAGTGAGAGCTCAGGTTCTCACCTTATTAGAAGAGCAGTTGAAGTAACTCATGCATATCTTGTTCGCGAATACAGGTGTCCAGGTGATTTGCGTGCCGTTGTCCGCGGGGCGCCGTTACACCACTTCCCAGATCGGCTACGGCTGGCAGTATTGCCGCTGCCTGGATGTGCCGGCGGAGGAGGACGAGGACGAACCGGACGAACTGGAAACCATCGACCGGCCGTACATTCAATGGCAGATCATCCAGGCGGATATCAGTAAATTGTTCCTGGCGGTGGATACGACGATGGGCGATCCGGAAATCGGCTTCTTTGCCGACCCGGCGTCGCTGTCGGGGGACTTTCGCGTCAACATTCAAGGCATGCTGGACCTGACGGAGGAACCGCTGCAGGGATTGCCCGACGTGGAAATCTGCCTGCGCGCGGCGACCTCTACGGCGGTCGACGGGAAACCGGTGAACCTGGTTTGTGATTGCAGCAACAGCCGTACCGGAGCGCTTATTGACGAAGTGACCGGGGAAGTATCGCAAACGGCCGAGATGACTCCCTTTGAACTCGCCAATCGCTACACCTTGAACGCCTGGAACGACGAAGGCGATCCGGTGAGCACCCCGGGGACTCGCTGGTTTTCCTCGAAGACCGGCTGGTGCAACATTCCCTATCTGCCTCCGCGCGAAGCGACCAAGAAGGAATACTTCCGCGAATCGGTGAAAGGTTTGCTGCGCACGAAACAGGTGGAGCGCGAACGGGAAGTATCGGTGCGGCCGACCCTGTTTGACAACCTGTCAATGGTCCGATTGGGCCGCGAAGTGAACGATGTGAACCAGGTCATGCATGCCAAGGGGGATTTCCGCACCACGGTGAGTTCTCCGAAACGCTATCTCTGGGCAGCGGACGACAGCTGGCTGGAAGGTGCCTTCTGGTACATGGCCGATCCGCACGACCAGCGCCGGACCGGTGTGTTCGCTTCCAAGCTGCAGGGCCCGCTGCTGAAGTACATCCATGAAGACGACCGTGACTTTCTGTTGGACGACGACAAAATAACCGACGACGATTTTGCTTCCGAAGTGCCGGTGAAGCCGCGGCACGCGCCACGCTGCCTGATGACGGCGGCGATCTACGAATTGCTCTGCCAGGTCTATGCCGAGGTCAATTCGGAAGGTTACCGGAGCCGCACGGATGATCCCGCGCGGACCCGAGAAGTCCATAGTTTGACCATGACGTATCCCAGCGGGATGTTTCAGTTGGAACGGGAGCGTTTTCAGCGGCAATGCCAGAAGGCCATTGAAATCTTCTCGCGCACGCTGGGAAAACACCAGCGCGCCAAGCCGCAGTTGACCTTCAGTATCGACGAAGCCAGCGCGGTGCACTTGACGTATATCTGGAGTGAATTGAGCATGCTGGGACAGGACCCGCGCTTGTGGTTTGCGGCCTTGAGTCGCGATCACTCCGAGACCGGTCCCAGCGGCACGCAGGGCGAATTCGGGGAAAGCCGTGAACCCGATGCGGTGGGCGCCACACCCGCCAGCCGCCGCCGCAGTCCCGCTCGGATTCGCCGGCCCGGTTCCTCGAATCGCCAACGCGACGAGGATACCTACGACGAAGGCGAACAGCGCGAACTGCGCATCGCCTGCATTGACATCGGCGGCGGCACGACCGATCTGATGATTGCCACGTACAAGTACCAGGCCGGTATCGACGATTCGGTTCATGGCCGCATGCTGCATCGCGACGGCGTCGCCGTCGCCGGCGACCAGCTGGTCAAACGCATGCTGGAACGCATTATTGTCCCGGCGTTCGCGCAGGGAGTTGGGCTGGAGCCGGAAGACACGCAGCTGCTGTTTGGGCCGTCGGTACCCAAGAATCGCGGGTTCGCGTCGCAGCGCATCGATTGGGTGAATCGGATGCTGGTGCCGCTGGCGGAAGCGTATATCCAGGCCGCGATCGATGGCGGCAGCGGAGTCGATATCTCGCATACCGAGCCGGAAATTGTGGATCCGGCGGTGGTCGAATCGCTGGACCAGGCGGTGACCAAACTGCGCGGTGTCGGTTATTACGATCTCAATCAAGAACTTCATCTCGAATTCGACAAGACGACTTTCGAAGATGTTGTTCATGAAGTGTTCGATGACTTGCTGTTCGACTTCTGTTCACGGATGGTGGATTACGAAGCGGACGTGGTGCTGTTGGCCGGTCAGCCGTCCAAGATCGGCTACATCCAGGAACTGATCCGGACTTACATGCCGCTGCCGTCGTCGCGCATCGTGCCGATGTTCAACCATTATGCGGGCAACTGGTATCCGTATCAGGATGTTTCGGGCAGTTCGCCCGGTTTGGTCGTCGATCCGAAGAGCGCGGTCGTGGTGGGCGCGGCGATCGAATTCATGGCACGCAACGGCATGCTGTCACAGTTCAAGTTTTCGATGACGGACCGCGATTTGCAGAACACTTACTACTGGGGCGTGATGACCGAATCGACGTGCGCCATTCGGGCGGATCGCATTCTGTTCGAACCGGCTGGCGAGAACACGCGCGACGAGTGGACGGAGTTTTCCACGATCGGCCAGCGGATGGTATTGGGCCGCAAGGTAGCCGGCGACGAAGACGCTCAGGCCTCGCCGATTTACGTCTTGAAGATGGATGCGGGCGACCGCATTGGTCCGACAAACGTGACGGTTCGTATTCGTCGCATCCTGGCGACGGAAACCAATGATGAACAACTGGAAGTACAGTCCGCCAACGGGACGGTTGCCGGTGAACCCGCTGTGCTGGGAGAAAACGTCCATTTCAGCTGGCGAACAATTGCCGACGAACGCTTCTTTTTGGATACGGGCGGTTTGGACAATATTGAAACAGGAGCCTAGCTGGACAACGCCTCTTTTGCGGAAATCCGCGAAAATACAAGCACGCAGCGCGAGTAAGTGTATCCGGACGTAAGTGACTCACTCGCTTGCGCTACGTGCTGGTATGACGGCCGAACTTGGCGCTGCCGCTCTAGTCGCTGGTGGCTGATCCGATACGCTGATAGAACATGTGATGGAAATGGAAAACGAATTCGATACGGAACAGGAACCGTCCTTGGCCGATGTCCTCCGCGCGCTGGAGCGTTTGGAACGGTCAACAGCGGAGAATTTCGCGCGGTTGCGCGGCGAACTGGACGAGCCGGGTGAAGATGCGGAAGAGCCGGACGAGGAACAGGAACCGATCCTGCCCGCCCCGGTGGCGACCCCTGTTCCGGTTCCGGAACAGCCTGTCACGCATGTTCCCCAGGTCGTATCGGAAGGTGGCTGGGACCAGATCCTGCTCGGCAACCAATTGGCGCCCGTGGCAGGTCAGCTGATGGCGGATTTGTCGGCGGGGGATGCGTCGGCGCGCGAACTGGTGGGGCAGCTGCTGATTGTCCGATCAGTGCCCGCGGAACGCATTCCCAAGCTGTTGAAGGAAGTGGGCGAAGCGTACTACCAGTGGCAACCGTATCAACCCAATCACGACTCGCCTTTCCTGCTGTCGTTGGTTGAATGGCTGACCGGCATATGTGAGAGCAGCGGACTCGGCAACGCGATTCGGCTGTGTCGGGCCGGAGACCGTTTCGACGCGAATCGGCATATTGCCAAAGAACGCGGTATCGAAGTGACCGACGTCTTCGGCTGGATCGTCCTGCGGGACAATGGAAAAGTGTATTCAAAAGCCAGCGTATCGGTGAAGTAGCGACCATGGCCGTACCAGCGTTAAAGACCTTTGAATGTACGAATTGCGGAACGCAAGCTCGCCGCGTGACGGCGCCGTTGAGTTGCGACAAGTGTGGTCAAAAACGCATCGGCTTGTTCAAAGTTGCCGCGGACCAACCGGCCAAGCCGGCAGCGCCTGAGGGTCCCGCGCCGCAGTCGACGGTGCCCGTGGCCAAGCCGGTAGCGCCGTCCCCCACGGCAACTCGGCGAGCGGCCGCGCCCCAGCCGGAGAAAACGCCGGCGGCTCCAGCGGATCGTCCCGCGGCACGCCCGTCGCCTCCACCAGCGGCACGTCCGACGCCGCGACCGCAACGCGATGCGGAGAACCCGCCGGCGCAATCCCCGTCACCGTCCGAGGCAACCAAGGAGCCAGCGGCAAGACCCGCAGCCAAACCAGCCGCTCGTCCCCAGCCCGCTGAAAAACCCGCAGCCAAGCCGGCCGCTCGACCCCAGCCCGCTGAAAAACCCGCAGCCAAACCAGCCGCTCGACCCCAGCCCGCTGAAAAACCGGCAGCCAGGCCGGCGGAAACGAAGCGGACGCCCGTCTCAGCCAGCTCGTCGTCGGCGCCGCAGCGGAACGATGTCGTGTGGAGTTTCCCACCGCAGATCCCGGGACAGGATTTCTCGACCACGCCGCTGCGCAATAGCGTTGTCATGGGTGCCGAGGCAACTGCCTACGCCGCCATTGGCAATCGAGTCTTCGCGATCCGCGAAGTCGAGCGACAGCCGCAAGTGGTCTGGTCGTACGATGCGGGCGGACACATCCCCGGTTCCCCCGTCGTCGGTAAAGATGGCCGGATTCGGGTGCACTCCGCCAACGGCAAGTTGCATTGCCTGTCTGCCGACGGGCAGCCGACCTGGTCGCCTGCCGATGTCGGCGAACCGCTCGGCTGGGCTTCGCCGATCGTCGACGAAGACGGCCATACGTACATATGCAACTATGCCGGCGGCTTGACGAAGGTGAGCAATCAAGGCATTCGCGGAACGAGGCCCTACTTTCGATCGCGGCAGAAACTGGATTCGACGGGCTTGATCCACAACGGAGTCCTGTTCGTCGGCGGTGAAGATGGTTTCGTCCACGCGATTTGCATGAACGAATCGCAAGGCGAACCGTTGTGGGACCCGCTGGCCGATCAAGGGAAGACCGACTGGTTCATAAATTCGTCTCCCGCAATCGCACCCGGCGGATTGATTGTCGTCGCGGGTCGTGACGAGCACCTCTACGCGTTTGATGCGCAAGGCGAAACCAAATTCAAGGTTCACATCCGCGGGCAAATGCTGGCGTCCCCCGTCATCGATGCTGCCGGAAATATCTATGTCGGGGTCAGCCTGATCCGCCGCAACGCCGAACACGTCGGCCGGCTCGTGTGCGTCGATGCACAGTCGGCGCGCGTGAAGTGGCAATACGAGGCGTCGGGTCCGATCGAGTCGACTCCCGTGATCGGCGACGACGGTTTTGTCTACTTTGGGGATAATGAAGGGGGCGTGCACGCCGTGGATTCAGAGGGCAAGAGAATTTGGAGAAAAAAAGTCGGAATTCCTGTCAGGTCGGCGGGTACAATTCCGTTTCCCAGGCGTTTGTTATTTGGATCCGACAACGGTACGCTGATTGCATTAGAATGTTCTTCTGAGACGGTCCATGCTCAGGGCTGGCCGAAGTACATGGGACCGATCGACGTGCCTGTCGACAAATAGCCACAGCTACCGTTCCGTGGGCCGCTGACGGGGTGATCGATACCTGTATCCAGAGGGTCCTGGCGGCAGTATCGCCAAAATTCTGAGAAAACTCGGAAATAAGAACCGCTTCGAAATCCGAATCATCACGAGACATTTCGCTATCACGGCACAGGAGAGGGAAGTATGAGGACCATCACATTGACATTTTTATTCGTCAGCTTACTCGCCTGTTCCGGTATGGGGCGCGAGTGGACGAATGCTTCCGGTGTAAAGATGGAAGCGGACTTGATGGGAACCGCGAACGGCAAGGTGCAGCTTCGCTTCCCGACCACGGGTAAGACGGTGTGGGTCAGCATGGACAGCCTGAGTGTCGCCGACCAGCGATTTGTGAAAGGCGAACCGGAGCCGGAAGTCGATCCCGCGGAGCAGCGGATGACCGAGGTCATCGAGCAGAATCCGGAAGATCCTCAAGCCTATATTAACCGTGGAATGGCGCGTGTGAATCGCGGTAACTACGAGGAAGCGATTGAGGACTTCGACCGAGCGTTGCGTCTCGATCCCAAGAGTGCCGAGGCCTACAACGGGCGTGGCAAGGCGCGGGCGGAGAGCGGCAAGTACGTCGATGCTCATGACGATTTTAACAAGGCGATCGAACTCAATCCGAAGATGGCGGGAGCCTACCGTAATCGCGGCGACAATCTAAAACGCCTGGCCGTACAGAAAGAGACGATTCCTGAAATCGAAGAAGCTCGTGAGCAGTTCGGCAAGAAGCATCAGGGCGCGTACGAGTGGAATCTGGATAACGCCGCCTGGCAGCCTTTGAATCACACCACAGGCAATATTACTCGATCGGCAGGCGCCGGCATGCTGGCCAAAGCCGATTACGAAAGAGCGGAAGAAATCGAGCGTGAGTACCTTGGCCGTCCGGGGCATTGGGGCGGTTATGGTCGCGGCGGTTATGGTTATGGTTACGGCGGTGGCTATGGCGGCGGCCCGGGGTATGGTGGTCCTGGTTACGGCCCGATTGGCCCTCCCGGACCCGGTGACCCGCCCTTGGCGGTATATCCGCCTTCCGTCTACCAGGGAGAAACGATCACGCTGGTCGCGAATCCCGCGACGCTGATCAAGGGGATGCCGCAAGCGGTCGGACGGAAGCCGGTTGGCAGTGCCTTTCAAAAGCGTCGACCGGGTGTACCGGTCAATGCCGACATCGAATCGGTTGATTTCTATCGCGATCGCGACGGAAACGGACAGCTGACTCCCGGGGACGAGTTACTCGCGACCGACAACGATGGCGAAGACGGTTTCTCGGCGGAAGTTTCGACTGCCAAATTCCCTGTCGGCAAGCAATCTTATTTTGCCTTACCCAAAGGCGCCGAGGGAACTGGTAACGGTAAACCGCAGAATCCCGTATTGGCTCGCTTTGCCAACATGCTGGAACAAGCCGCGCGTGCCGAACGCGAAATCGCCAACCAGTCCGAAGAGGCGGCGAAAGGAATCGGTTACGGACCCGGAACTGCCGCCAAGCTCGGGAAGGCTCAGGACAAAGTTGCCGATTTGACGAAGCAAGTTGCTGATTCCTTGAAAGGCGAGAATCCGGAGTTGGCGGCGGAACTGGAAAAGGCCGTGCCGCCGATCGGGACCGCGGATGAAGCGCTCGCTAGTGCCGAAGGTGCAGAAGGCGAAGCTTCCAAAGGGGACGCGGCCAAGGCGGCCAAGGACGCCGACACCGCGGCCTCGATCCTCGAAAAGGCACTCGGCAAACTGCAAGAGGAAGCCCAGGGCGAGGATAAAGCTATGGGGAACCCAGGCGTCGGGGCCGGCGAGATCAAGCCGCCGAAGCCGTCCCCCGAAAACACTGCCGGAGGTCCCGGTAAAGGACCTGGAGAAGGTTCGGGCAGCGGGTCCGGCGACGGCGATGGATCGGGAGGCGACGACGATGACGGCACTACGATCATCAATAACTACGGCGACGATGATGACGACGACGGCGGCACCACGATCGTCAATAACTACGGCGACGACGATGATGACGTCATCGTGAACGATGTTGTTGACGAAGCCGAAGCGTATCTGGAAGAAGGGAATTACGACCGTGCCGCGGTGGCCTATGATCATCTGGTTTCCTACGATCCGGACAACGCCTACTACTTGCGAGGTCGCGCGGGTGCGTACTTGCACGGCGGCGGGTACGATTATGCCATTCGCGATTACGATCGGCTGATTGGACTTCAGGCCGACGACGCGGGTTTGTACTACAACCGCGGCTGTGCCTACCTGGCCGCCGGGGAACTCGAGAAGGCGCTGAGCGATTTCAGCAAATCGATCAGCCTGAACGAAACGTGGAGCCTGGCGTATTGTAACCGCGGTACCACGTACGCCCGGCTAGGGAAGTACAAAGAGGCCATTGTCGATTTTGACGCGGCGTTGAAGATCGAGCCAACGAACGCGCTGGCTGAAAGCAACCGTGCTTTGGCGCAAAAGAAGCTGGCGGAACTGGAGAAAGCGCTGGCGAAGTACGATGCGACGCGTAAGCTCGATTAGTGCGTACAAGAAAATGCGTAATCAAGAACGCCGGCAGGCTTGGTTGCTTGTCGGCGTTTTTTCTGCGCTAACTCGCCAGCCCAATAATCAGAGCCAGGAACGACAAGAAGAAGAACACCATTGCAAAAATCACGAATCCGGCGGTGCGCATCAACGAATTGCGTCGCAGCTGGCGACGCAGCTGTTTGCTGGTCGACGTTTTGGATTCCGTGCGGGGGCCGCCGTCGACGGACGACGACACTGCCTTTCCAATGGAACCGGTACGTGCCTTGGGGATCCAATCGGACTTGGCCGCGCCGCGTCCGCTGGTAGGCGAGGCCGCAGGCGGGGACACAGGGGGCGGCACGGTGGGTGGCGACACGTCCGGTGCGGAGCTCGCAGGGGATGGGCTGGCCGGCGATGACGCGAGCGGGACGTTCGCGCCATGCTGCGGCGCGGGGGAGGACGGCCATGAGGTCTGGGAATAGGCAGGCGATGGAACCGTGGGAGTGCTTGGCTGCGGCCTTGGTGCCGATACCGGAACTGCCTGCGGCGCGGGCGAAGAAATAGGCGCCGCCGGTTGTGCGTCCGAAGGGGGCGCCGTCGAACTGTCTGAATTGGTCGAACTTGCCGGGTTGGCCTGGGCGGTCGTGGTATCGGTCGGCGTCTTTATTTCCGTTCCTGGGACGGGCGGAGTTCCCTTGATTTGCGTTTCGGGAGGACGCGGCTGTGGCGAACTCGTCCCCGGGGCGGGCGGCGGTGGCTTGACGGCGGTTTCGGGATGGGCCTGGCGTTGGAGTCCCGCATCGTACTCGGCCTTGGCGTTCGGGTCGGTCAAGGTCTCCCGTGCCGTTTCGAGTTCCACAATGATTTGTTGCCACGCCTGTCCGTGTTCTCCTCCAGCGAACTGCAGCAAATGCGTCAGTGCTGCTTCCGCGGCTTGTTCGATAACCGCTCGGTCGCTCTCGAACTTCCTCAGGGAAAGCAGGCGGTAATGATTGGGCGGCTGTTCGCTCGGCGGGATGTCCAGCCAGTGGAGATAGGCATTAAAGTCCGACAACAACTCGTCTCCCGTCTTGCAAGCTCGCGAACACACGCGTGTCCCAGGCCAGGCGGATGAAACGTCCTTCGCGTGTGTCATTCAGCCGCTGGCAGCCCCATTTGAATGGGCAACTCGATTGTGACACAACCATTCATGACTCACAACCGCCATGCTTTGCGAGGGCCCGTCGCACAAACACCACGCGTCAAGCATGGAAATCGGAAAATGGGAAAACTTCCGGTTGAGCAACTCTCAGGTAGTCCGCCACTTCCATGATAATCGAAGTTGTCAGCGACCCGGCGTTGAAGGCGATCCGCTCGTTCTTGGTGATCGACGTATCGACATACAGCGGGAAAGGCAAGATCGGTTCTCCGAACGGTGGTACGGAACCGGGGACAAGTCCCGTTTTGTCGGCCAGTTCCTGCGGGGTGGCGAACCGCAGCTTACGGGCTTGAAAGCGGGCGCGAACGGCGGCCGAATCGAGCTTCCAGGCCGCGCTGAAGACAAACAGCCGAAAGTCATGTTGGACTTTCAAGAGCAGCGCCTTGCCGCCAATTTCCAGAGGCTCGCCGCGGACCCTGGCCGATTCCTCGGATGTCTTCGTCGCTTCGTGATCGAGTTTGCGGAAGCGTATCTCGTGCGAATCGAGGAACTGGCAAAGCGATAAAAGCACGGGCGAATCGGGCATGGCAGCTCGCAGTCATTGGTTGAGTCGTTGACAAAACCTGGTCCGCAGTCGTTGTCGTCGCGGCCGGTTCGCCGATGAATTCCGGCCGGCAGTGGACCGGCGTGCGAAGGGTTGAAGGGGTTCGTTCCGAGTGCCGGACGGTATGGATTCTAATGGAATACGGCGTTTGACCAAACGCCGGGTCGTCGTTAAACTTAAGGGCTTCATTGGCGGTGGCTGTAGCTCAGTTGGTTAGAGCGTCGGATTGTGGTTCCGAAAGTCGGGGGTTCGAATCCCCTCAGCCACCCCTCGACGGGCCTGGTATCGTTTGCGGTATCAGGCCTGTTGTTTGCGCTTCGTGTTGGCGATTTTTCGAACCTGCCATGGCTGATATCAAGCAAGCAATTGCTACCGCTCAACAGCATACTCGCCGAGGGCAGTACGGCGAAGCGGAACGGATCTACCGCCAGATTCTGCAAGTGGATCCGTATCACCGGGAAACGCTGGAACTGTTGGGCCGCTTGCTGCATCACCAGGGGCGCTACCCGGATGCTTTGTCGATATACCAGCAGGGCCTGATGATTGAACCGGGCAACGCGCGGTTGCACGAGTGTCAGGGGCTGGCGTTGAAAGAGTTGAAACGGTTCGACGAAGCCATTCAGGCCTTTGAAAGAGCGATTGCTTCCGACCCCAGCTACGGCAACGTGCGGCTGAATCTGGGCAATACGTTTCGTGCGCTGGGGCAACTGGACCAGGCCATCGCAGCCTACGACGGGGCGATCCGTGAAAACCCCAAGTACGCCGAGGCGTACAGCAATCTCGGCAGCGTTCTCCGGGCGGCCAAACGGTACGACGAAGCGATTGCCTGTTTCGAGAAATCCATCGAGTGCAAACCGGACCATGCCAGCACGTATATCAACATGGGCAATGCGCTGATGGAGATGAACCAGTTCGCCCGTGCGGAGGCCGCTTATCGCCAGGCGCTGTCGCTCGACGAGTCATCGCGGCACGCGCTGCGGGGAATCGGCAATGCCTTGCAGGCGCAGCGCAAGCACTTGGAGGCCATCGGCTACTTGGAACAGGCGCTCGCGCAGTCGCCGGATAACGTGGGCATCTTGAACGATCTCGGCATCGCCCACCAGGACGCCAGACAGGATGCTCAGTCGGTAGCCTATTTCCGTAAGATCCTGGCGATGGAACCTAACCTGCACGAAGTGCACAACAATCTCGGCAATTCGCTGCGCGATCTGGGAGAACGCGAAGCGGGACTTGCCTGTTTCCAGAAAGCGTTGGAACTGAATCCGAATTACGCGACCCCGCATTACAACATCGGTAACTACCATCGCGACCGCGGTCACTTGGACGAGGCACTGGCGTCGTATCGGCGGGCCCTGGAGATTCGGCCGGATTATGCCGAAGCCGAATTTCACGAATCGTTTATTCATCTGCTGCGAGGCGATTTCCAAGCCGGTTGGCCTGGTTATGAAGCGCGTTGGCGGATCAAACAAATGCGCGGCAAGGAGCCCACCCTGCCGCAGCCTCGCTGGGATGGCTCCGCGCTGCAGGGCAAGCGGATCCTGCTATTCACCGAACAGGGCTTTGGCGATGCCTT
>CALBSZ010000476.1 GCA_937967665.1 uncultured Planctomycetaceae bacterium | reverse complement strand
TGTGACATTTGAATTTGTTTCGGTTTTCGACATTCGTGCTTCGAATTTCAATTCCAAGCGTCACATACCTCAATTGCCCAGGACCTAATGGCCATCGCTGGCCCCTTCATGGTAGTCCATCCCCAGCAGCTGGCACAGCGTGACGGCAAAACCGACGAATTCTCCGCCTTGCCCGCCGCGATGCCCTGCCGGGGCGCGTGGCGGACCCTGGATGACGCCGCATTCCTGCTTGTGAAGACAGCTGGCGGCAGGCAATCGCCCAAGAGCGTTATCCAGAATTGCTCTCTTGAATTACGGCAGCCAGCTCGCCTACAATAGGAAGACAGTTGCCTGCGGTGTCCGCGGCAATCCCGCCGTAACGCTTTCCTACCTTCGTCCAACGTGATTAGCATGTGCGCGAACTTTTCCTGTCGCATGACTCTGGCCCTCGGCTTGACGCTCAGCCTGCTTGCGAGTTCCCTCGGCGCCGGCGAGGAACTGCCTGGCGCGCCGATTTACGCCAGGAAATGTGCGGCTTGTCATGGTGCGGCAGGTGAAGGCGTCGCCGGCAAGTACGACGACGCGCTGTACGGCGAACGGACGCTGGCCGAACTGGTCCGCATCATCGACGAAACAATGCCGCACGAGAAGGCGGAAGAGTGTACGGGGACCGAGGCCGTGCAGGTTGGCCAGTACATGTACCAGACCTTCTACACAGCGCAAGCTCGTGCCAGGCACAAGCCGCCGCGGATTGAACTGACGCGGCTGACGATCCCGCAGTACGAGAATTCCGTCGCGGACCTCATCGCTACCTTTCTTGGCCATCGTCCGATCTCGGACAAACGCGGTTTGCAAGCAACTTACTATGACGACCGCCGTTTCGCCGGCGATAAGAAGCGTCTGACTCGCGTGGACCCGCAGGTGGATTTTCATTTCGGCACGAAGAGCCCCGGCGAAAACATGCGCGACGGCGAATTCTCGATCCGCTGGGAAGGATCATTGATTGTCGACGTGACCGGCGAATACGAAATCGGCGTCCATTCAGAAAACGGGTTTCAACTATGGATCAACGAAATGACGGAACCGTTGATCGACGGCTACGTCGCAGCGGGCCCGGACCCGACATTGCGGTCGGCGACCATCAAGTTGCTGGGCGGACGGTCATACCAGCTGAAGCTGGAGTACTTCAAGTTCAAGGACAAAACGGCGTCCGTGCAGTTGCGGTGGAAGCCGCCGCACAAAGTCTGGCAGCTGATTCCCGAACGGCATTTGACGCCCGATCGCAGCGCGCCGGCGTATGTCGCGACCGCTCCGTTCCCGCCCGACGATAGCAGCCTGGGCTACCCCCGTGGCTCCGCGGTTTCACAAGAGTGGGATGAGGCGACGACCATGGCCGCGGTGGAACTTGTCAACAAGACTGTCAGGCATTTGGATATGCTCGCCAAAACCAACAAGGATGCCGCCGACTACGAACAACAAGTGAAGAAGAACTGCGCAACCCTCCCCGAACCAGCCTTCCGCCGTCCGTTTAACGACGTCCACCGGCCAGCCTTTCTCGACGGCCCATTCGCGGATCAGAACGATACGGTCGCCGCCGTGAAGCGATCGATTTTACTGGCGCTCAAGTCTCCATTTTTCCTCTATCCGCATCTCCCTCAGGACACGGGGCGCGACGCTTACGATACAGCGGCCCACATCGCGCTGGCGACCTGGGACTCGTTGCCGGACGCGGCGCTATTGCAGGCCGCGGCGCAAGGACAGCTGACCAGTCGCGAACAGGTTCGTACCCACGCGCGGCGCCTGGCCAGCGATCCTCGCGCGGAGGCGAAGCTGAGGTCGTTTTTCGCCCACTGGCTGCAACTGGACCAGACGGAGCATGTCGCCAAGGACAACCAGACGTTTACGGGGTTCGACGAGAGCCTGATCTCCGACCTGCGCACCTCGCTGGAATTGTTCCTGGACACGATTATCAGGAGCGAAACGGCCGATTATCGAGAGCTGCTGTTGGCGAAAGAGGTCTTCGCCAATGATCGGTTGGCCGAGTTCTACGGTTTGGAAGTGCCCGCGGACGGCAGGTTCCATCGCATTCCGTTTGGCGCCGAAGAGCGAGCCGGAGTGATCACGCACCCGTACATGCTGGCGTCGCTGTCCTACACCCACACGACATCGCCGATCCATCGCGGCGTCTTCGCGGCCCGGAAGTTGCTGAATCGACCCTTGAATCCGCCTCCCATGGCGATCGAATTCACCGATGTCGGATTCGATCCCCATCTGACGATGCGCGAAATGGTGGCGGAACTGACCAAGGCCGAAGCGTGCCAGGGTTGCCACCGAATCATCAATCCTCTTGGTTTCAGCCTGGAAAACTTCGATGCCACGGGACGCTTTCGGACGATAGAAAAGGAACAGCCGGTGAATGCGGTCAGTGACTATGAACTGGCCGACGGCGAAACGGTGCACCTGACGGGAGCTCGGGATTTGGCGGAATTCGCCGCCAACAGCAAAGCGGCTCAACTCGGATTTATCGAACAATTATTCCATCACACCGTAAAACAGCCGGCCGCTGCCTACGGAGAATCCACGTTGGAAGACTTGCATCGGGCGTTTGTGGATTCCCAGTACAATATCCGTGAATTGCTGGTCGAGATCGTCGTGACTACCGCCCAGGTGCCGGCGGATTAACGCAAAAGCCCTGTGGCAAGCAGGCACGTCGCCTGCGACAATGTATGTTGAGATAAGTGTCCAGATAAGGATAAAGGTGATGACCTTTCAGAATCGTCGAACGCTGCTTAAGAATCTTGGCCTTTCCGCCGCTGCGGCTCCTTTCGTGCTGGGGTTGCCGAGCTTCGCTTCGGCGGCCGTCGACGAAGATCGCCGGGAGCGCAAGCAACGTCTGATCATCATGTTCAGCCCCAACGGCACGATCCCGAAGAACTTCTGGCCCGACCAGGCCGGCCGCGATTTCCAGCTCAAGGAAATCCTTTCGCCGTTGGAACCGTTTAAGAATCAGACACTGATCCTGAAGGGAATCAGCAACAAGGTGCGCGGCGACGGCGACAGCCACATGCGCGGCATGAGTTGCCTGTTGACGGGCATTGAGCTCTTCCCGGGCAACATCCAAGGCGGTTCGCATACGCCGGCCGGCTGGGCCAAGGGTATTTCCATTGATCAGGAAATCGCCAACTTCCTGCAGAGTCGCGAGGCGACACGTACGCGCTTCGGCACGCTGCACCTGGGCGTCGTCGTACCGGATCGGGCCGATCCCTGGACGCGGATGTCCTATGGCGGTCCCAACCAGCCAATCGCGCCGATCGACGATCCCTATCAGGTGTTCAACAAATTGTATGGCAACATTGGTGAACGCGCCGCGGTGCGCAGCATCCTGGACGAAGTGGCCGCCGACCTGGCGCGCGTCCGGCAGCATGTCAGCAGTGAAGATCGGCGACTGCTGGAACAGCACGAAGCCTTCGTGCACAAAATGCAGCAGGATCTGGTTGCGCAGCAGGAGCAGAAAGCGGCGCAAGGCGTCCCCAAACTGGCTCCCGGCATCAAGAACGACAACGATAACATGCCGACGCTCAGCAAGATGCAGATTGACTTGCTCGTGAGCAGCCTGTTGAACGACATGAATCGCGTCGCCACGCTTCAGTTCAGCCGCAGTGTTGGGCAGTCGCGGATGACGTGGCTTGGTATCGACGAGACGTATCATACGCTGTCGCACCAGTCCGACGACAACGAAGATTCACAGGAAAAGATGACGAAGATCAACAAGTGGTTCTGCGAGCAGCTGGCGTATTTGGCCGGGCAGCTGGCGGCGACGCCCGAACCGGGCGGTTCCGGTTCGATGCTGGACAACACGACCATCGTCTGGACGAACGAACTGGGCAAGGGCAACAACCATACTCTGGACAACATCCCGTTTGTCATGGTCGGCGGCGGCCTGGGCTTTGACATGGGCCGTTCGCTGCAGCTCGGCAACGTTGCCCACAATCGCCTGCTACTCGCCCTGGCACACGCCTTCGGCCATGAACTGGAAACGTTTGGCAACCCGCAACTCTGCAGCGGCGGCGTGCTGACCGGCCTGGCCTAGCACTCATCACTCAGCACTCATCACTCATTCTTGCCCTCACGCGCTTTGCCGGAACTGAATTTCGTGCAGGCGTTGATACAGGTCGCAGCGGGCGATGAGTTCGTCGTGGGTGCCGATATCGACGATGCGGCCGGCGTTCATGACGACGACCCGATCGGCCAGCGAGAGTGTCGACAGGCGATGCGTGATCATGATGGACGTGCGGCCGCGTGTGAATTCGGCCAGTACGTTGTGGATGATCTGTTCGCTCTCCAAATCGACCTGGCTGGTGGCTTCGTCCAGAATAAGGATCTCCGGGTCGCGCAAGATGGCCCGCGCCAGGCAAATGCGCTGCCGCTGCCCACCTGACAGTCGATTGCCGCCGGGACCGACCATGGTCTGATAGCCGTCGTCCAGCTTCGTTTGGATAAAGCGATGGGCCTGTGCCTTTTTGGCGGCTTCGATCACCTGTTCGTCCGACGCCCGCAGGCTGCCGAAGCGAATGTTGTTCATCACCGTGTCGTCCAGTAAGTGCGTCTGCTGGCTGACCACGCCGATTTTGCGCCGCAGATCGCGCAGTGACAGGTCACGCAAATTGACGTCATCCAAGCGCACCTGGCCGGCAATGGGGTCATAGAAACGCGGCACCAGGTTTGCCAGCGTCGACTTCCCACAACCATTAGGACCAACAATCGCGATGGTTTCGCCAAACTGAATTGCCAGATTAACGTCGTGCAGGATGGGTGTATTCTCGATGTACTCGAAACGCACGTTTTCGAAAATGATTTGTTGATGCTGCTTGGGAGGCGACTTGGGATTGACGGGATCGGTCACGTTGGGCCGGCGGTCCAGTAGCGGATACAATCGATTCGCGGCGGCCACGCCACCTTGAATCTGGTTGAACAGTTCCGACAGCCGTCGCGCGGGATCGCTCGCCCCGATCAGCAACCCGTAGAAGACCAGCAGGATTGGCGTGGTCAGGGGACGGTCGCTGATCCTGATGCCCCACACGTGTGTTTCCTGGTTCAGCACCAGGTAGGCGCCGAACAGCAGGGACATCGCCACGACACCGATCCCCAACACTTCTGTCGTCGGCTTGGTGAGTGAATTGTAAAAGGCAATCTTCATCGCCTTGGCCACCATCTCTCGCGATGTTGCCAGGAAGGCCGACTGCCGCGCTTTCTCGAGCGTGTAAGCTTGGATCGTTTGAATGCCGCTGAACGTTTCGCTGATGACGCCGACAAGCTGCGAGAATTCTTCCAGCGCGCGGCGATTGGCGCGCTTAATCGATCCCGCCAGCACGCGAATCAGAAAACCAACCAGGGGCACGAGCAGCAAGGAGATCAATAGCAGCCGCCAGCTGATCAGAGCCGCGCCGATTAGGCAGGCGAACATTTTCAACGGTTCTCGTATCGCGCTGCCGAACAGGGACCGCAAGCCAACCTGCAGGTTGTTGATGTCATTGTTGAACTTGCTGACCAGGCTGCTGGGCTTCTCGGTGCTGAAGGCCTTCATATCCATGCGCAGCGTGTGATCGAAAAACTGTTTTCGCAGATCGAAGATGGTCAGCTGTTCGAGTCTTGCGACGAGCAACAGGTTGACCACGATGAAGAAATTCTTGACGGCGGTGGCGATGAGCAAGGCGACGATTACATAGAGGATAGTTTGAAAGGCGTCGTCCGGCGCGTAGCGCTTTACGTACGGCTGGATGGACTGTTTAAATTCAATTGCATGCTGCTCGGCCGTAATCCGCGCCGCATTTAGCGCCAACTGTTTCGACTGCGTGGCGGGATCCAGCAAGTTGCTGGCCGCCGTCAGTTCCGCGATCTTGGCTTCGGAGGCATGAATCTCGTCGTCGAGCCATTGCGGGATGGCCTTGCCTTCGACGACCACTTCAAAGACCGGATAGAGCGCTCCGATATTGCCGCCCCACAACAGAGCCACCGCCAGGGAACTCAGAATCACGCCGGCCATCGTGAAGCGATAGCGGCAGGAGAGTTTCAGAACACGTCCCATATCCGACATGATGCATTTCTTCCCTGAAATAGCAGCGTGGTGAGTGTCGTTTTGTAACAGATTGCCGGTTTTCGGCCAAGAGAACGTTCGGTTTCGCGACACGCGTGTCGTCCTGGCGACAACCTGCCTATTCTCTCTTGATTCGCTGGTCGGATATGGGGCATAATCCGCCGCCCAGTGCGAGTCGCACACACGTGTGGCGTTTCCAACGCCGCAGTTTTTCGTGTGACGTGACGAAGGAGCCGCTACTTTGAAGCGGTGCGCACTTTTTCGGAAGGAGTCAGGCATGGCCGGAAAACTCACTGCTATCATTCCCTGCAAAGACGAACAGCGGAATATTCGGCCGTGTATCGAGTCGGTACAGGGACTGGCGGACGAGATCCTGGTGGCTGATTCGGGTTCGACCGACGCCACGTTGCGGATCGTGGACGAAATTGGCGGATGTCGGGTTATCGAACGCGAGTACATCAACTCGGGCGACTTCAAGAATTGGGCCATTCCACAGGCGAAACATGAATGGGTCCTGATCATCGACGCGGACGAGCGCGTCACGCCGGAACTGGCGGCTGAAATCCGGGACAAGCTGGAGCATGGTCCCGACAAGGACGGGTACTGGATCCGCCGCCACAATCACTTCATGGGCTATCCCATCCGCTACGGCAGTTGGGGCAGCGACAAGGTGTTGCGATTCTTTCGCCGCGACCTCGGTCGTTATGAAGGTGCTAGTGATCATGGCGAAGTCGTGATTCGTAGCGGCAAAACAGGGAAGCTTTCCAGTCGATTCACGCACTTCACCTGCTGGTCCTGGGACCAGTACTTCCGCAAACTCCATCGTTATACGACTCTGCAAGCACAGCAATGGCACGAGGCCGGGAGGCGTTGTACGGCCTGGCAGTTGCTGTTTCGCGCGCCGCTGCGCTTCTTTCGCGATTATATTGTCAAGCGAGGATTCCTGGATGGCCTGCCGGGATTGCAGGTCGCCATCGGCGGTGCATTCTATTCGTTCATGAAACATGCACGCCTGTGGGAGTTGCAGAACGCTCGGAAGCAGCCCGACCTCGAACTCGATGAACAGCGAACCGAGAATCGTCAGCAGGCGGCATAGGAATCGCGCGCCACGCCTGCCAGCTTCCTCTCTACCTCGTACGCCATGGGACCATCTCACAGCTGCCAGGGCTGATCCAACCGGACTACGATGATCAAGACTCGGCAAATGGCCAGGCAGTGCGAATCGCACGGACGCTTCCGGTCCGTGACACTCGCACTAGGTTCTGTTTTAAAACGGGAGAAGGGTGGCTGTGGTGGAGCGAAGCGACCCCACAGAACCTTGGATTCCGGGGGCTCGCTTCACTCGACCCCGGCCACCCATGACAACAACGCGCGATTTAAAACAAAGCCTAGCCGATTTGCCTTCGTGGCCCTTCTTGCACGACCAGTGACTTGGATAGCAGTGCCAGGTAAACGGCGAGTGTTCCTTCGACCATATGGTCGGCATGGAATCGTTGTTCCGCGCGAAGGCGCGCGGCGTTTCCGAGCTTTGCGGCATCCGTCGGGTTCGTCAAGATGCTCACTATCTCGCTTGCCAGGGCGTCCGTGTCCCCGGCACGCACTATTCTGGCCACCGGCGGCTGCTCTCCCCACGGACCGACCAACTCCGGGATTCCGCCGGCGTTCGAGCAGACAATCGGTTTTGCAGCGAACATTGCGTCGATAACACTCGTCCCCAAAGGCTCGACCCGCGAAGGCATAATAAATAGATCACAGGCAGCCAGTAAATCGGCGATGTCATTGCGATATCCGAGAAATGAAATTGCGTCCTGTAGCCCGGCATGTCGAACCGTGTCTTCGAGCGGCTTCCGCAAATGTCCCTCCCCGGCAAAGCAGACCCTGACGTCCGGAAGCCGCGGGACGACCTTGCGTATCGCCTCGATGGAATCCTGATGACCCTTGCTCGAGAGTAGCGAGCCAATCTGCAAAACCAAGGGCTCCGCATCCGACACGCCCACGGATCGGCGGCCGCGTTCACGATTGCCGGATACCGTGCGTTCCGGAACGACTCCGCTGAAGACTTCGCTAATGCGCGAGCTCGGGAAACCAGATGCGACCAGGGATTGCGTTACATATTGCGAAATGGAAATGATGCGATGACAAACGTGCCGATACTTCATCGGCGAGCGGAGTGGATAATCGCAACGCCTTGTGGCAACGCGCTTAATCGACTTAAGTAAGCCCACGACGCCCATGATGTCAACGGCATGAGCATCGTGGGCGTGAATCACGTCGACGTGATTGCTCAAGAGCCATTTTCGGACACGTCGCAGGTTGGCGAACGACCGAGAGTTTCCTCGCAGTGGAATGGCGGAAATCCCATCATCCTGCGCCCGGCGCAGCAACGGTGAACCATGCGGCGCTGCAAGATGACACGCATGTCCTCGACGGCGAAGACCTTGCATTAACAACCAGGCCTGATTTTCGCCGCCATAAAATGTAGACGGGGTGGAAATGTGAAGGATCGAAAGCGAGTGGGGCTTATCGTCCATGAAATGGCCTCCTTACTCCGAGACGATTTTGGTTCATGTTAATCGAGCGGCCAGACAAATTGGTAGACAATGTCGGGGTCCCTCTGCATTTGATTCTCCAGTTCTCCCATACCGCCATCGTCGACGCGGTTGGTACCGATACTGTAGATCCTGACTTTGTTCTCGCTAACAAGGTAACGCAGCGGTTGGCCGTCGAATGGATCTGGGGGGATCTGTTCCAGGAACTGCGGCACCAGGCGGATCAGACGGGGTGGCAGCGTCCCGTGCTGGCGGCGATATCGTTCGCAGGCAATGGCGACGCGCGCGGCCTGGTTGCCGAGATTCGCACGCGCCGTGGCGACGGCCGCCGCTTCGGCGGAAGGCAACAACAATGTCGTCAGAAGGCCCTCTACACGACCGGCTTCGTCGACGGAGGCTTGAATTGTTTCCTCATGCTGTTCCAGGTTCCTCAGCCGTTCCACCTCGGGTTGTTCCGCAATGGCAAGGGGTTCTTCCATCGACTGCAGGTAATGGATCAGGCACATGTTCAAAAGAGCGGGCGGAATCCTGACTTCGCTGTCCGCCATAATCTCGGGGTTCTGAGCCACGCTGATTCCCATGACGCGTTCGCCGAGCAGTGATCGTCGCAAACTTCCGTCGAAGGACGTTTGTTTCAGCATATCGGAAAGCTGCTGCAGCTGTTCGTCGGAAAACCGCACATGGGGAATTGTGTGTTGAATCGTCTGCACGTTAATACCGGCAATCGCGACACGCACCAGTTGCGAAACCATCACGGGTTCGTTGCGCAGGCTTTCCCCCAGTCTATTGGTTGTCTTGATGGATTCGACAACGCCGTCGGGATCATCCGTTCGCGCTCGAACCAGGGCCTCCAACTGTAACATCCTCGCACCTTCGCGCAACAGCTGAACGTGGGGCAAGATCATGGCAGGCCCCTTGTTGAAGTTGGTCGTGTACCGCGCGGCGCCTCCCTTCCTCGCGGCTTCGTGCATGAGCTGCATGTTGGCGTCGTATTTTTCGAGCAACTCCGCGGCGGCTTGCTGTTCGGCCCAGGGCACACCGGGACTCGGAAAAGTGTCGGCCAGAAGTCCGGTTCTGCTGAAAGCGTCCGAAAAGTCCTGGCTGTCAAAGTCCGCCGTCGCTTTCAGCCATAAGGCCGTGCAGTCCTCGGCATCGCCGGGCAACGTGTAGAACGCCTCGAGTTCCGCGGCGGAAGCCGGTTCGCCGCGGGAACGAATGTCGTCCAGTAGCGCGTTTACTTCGGTTTCGGTGCGGCGATGCCAGACGTAAGCGGCGATCATGGCAACGGCGGCACAGGCGACCGCAATTCCGCTACAGATCAGCAGGCAACCGCCACAACCCATGCGGCGGGATGCGGGTGCTTGTTCGGTCGAGGTCGAATTGGTCATGGTTTTCCGTTGAACGGTTGTGAAAGGAGTGCTGCCGGGTCGTTGCGCAACAGACCAAGTCTGCCAGTGTCAGCAAGCAGCCTATCGAGCGAAAGCGCGGCACGCAAGGCAGTCGATCGGGCAAGGGCGCTAATGCGAGGCGTCGTCAGTTGTAGGGTGGTGTCGAGCAAACGAGCGAAAACTGGTAGTTCTGCATTCGCGAACGACTCTCGTGAGCAGACAGCGTGTGAAAACAAGCGTGATTCGTTTGCGCTGGCCCACCAATCACTTACGCGAATCTGACCTATCTAAGTGAATAATCCGAGCTAATGCGAGGCGTCGTCAGGCGGCACGTCGCGTGGTGTTGTCGAGCAATTCCTGATGAAAACGGTACGTTTCATCGATCATCTTCTGCGTGCTGAAGTCCCTCAAGATCCGCTGCCGCGCCGATTCGCTAAGGTTATGGCGGAGTTGAGCGTTATGATAAAGGGCTTCGATTGCGGCTGTCAGAGCCGGCACGTTTTCTTTCGGAACCACCAGGCCGTCGCGTTCGTGTCGGACGAGTTCCGGCATACCGCCCACGTCGGTGATCACGGGGCAAACGCCCTGTGCCATGGCCTCCATCAACGATTTGGAAAGGCCTTCCTGCCGCGATGGCATCACAAACACGTCGAAACTGCCGGCCAATTCGGCTCCGTCTTCCCGAAAGCCCAACGGATGGACGCGGCCCGCCAGGCGCGGATCGGCCGCCAGTCGTTGGACCTGTTTGTCACGTACTTCACCGACGAGTACCCAATGGATTTCGCGATGTTTCACGAGATCCAAGGCAGAACGCAGCAAGAGATCGATCCCTTTGACGGGGCGAATGTTGGCCACGCATCCAACGGTAAACGCGCCCGCGGGTATGCCGCAGTTCGTTAGGGAAGGCTGGTGATAATCCGCGAACCAGCTTTCATCCAGACCCAGATGAATCGTGCGCAGCTTCGCCCTGACACGGCTGTCGATGAGGCCTTGCCTGGCGGCTTCCGAAATACAACTCACCGCAGCCAGCCTGGGATTCAAATAAGTCAGCCATGTGGCGGGGTCGAAACGACTCAGACGCCCCATCACGCCGCGGAAGGAGACCACTTTCGGCGGCTGCGGCAAACCGCGAACTGCCCACAGTGTGTTGGCCAAGATACGACTTGTAAACGTTTGTACAATATCGCACTTCCCCGACGCCAGCTTCTTCTTCAACTGCTTGATCGCTGACCGATCGAGCTTATTGCGGCAGTCCAGGTGTTCCACGTCCACGCCCGCGGCCACCAGGCGCTGCGAATTCGGGCAGTTCGTATTACACATGACGTGAATCGAGACGTCCGGCTTGGCGGCCAGTCCAAGTACGAGCTGGACTTCGTGCAGGTCGATCGTGCCGAAAGCCAGGAGCGTCTTCATGCGGCTCTTCCCGTCATTTGCTGCCGTTCGTGCACGAAGACAAAGTTGCCGAGCAATCCCTCCAGTTCGCCCCGCCAGGCAAATTCTGCGAACGGGATCGAGCGCGCATTGATAAAGGCAAAGCGGCCGGAGTAGCCCAGCGAACGCAAGTACGGAAACAGTTCCTCAGACTTGCACTTCTGGCACTCGAACAGCAAGATCGGCCGATGCTCTCGCAGGAGCCGTTCCCCCCCTTCAAACACTCGCTGCTCATGTCCCTCGACGTCGCATTTAATGAAGCTGACCCGCTGCCGAAAATCCTGTTGCAGCAATTCGTCGAGCGTCTCGATTTGCACGCGAATATACGATTTGCCCGCGCTTTCAGGACGGCTTTCCAGCGTCGCGCCCCCCAGTGGATTATTCCTTGGCTGCAACAGATCAAGTTCGCCGGCTTGCGACGACAAACCGGCATTGATGATCTTGGTATTCGACCAGCCGAAGCACGCCCGCTGATCGTTCAGAAAGCTGGCCAACGCCGGCTGAGGTTCGTACGCGAAAACGTGACCTTGCGGCCCGACAGCCTTGCTGAGCCAGTACGTGTAAGCGCCTTTGTTTGCTCCGATGTCGACGACCGTGTCGCCAAGCGACACATGCTTATGCAAGTATGCGATTTCGTGACGATCATGCTTCAGCCGAAATCGCCACGCGCGATGCATGACATGACATCGTTCCAGAAGATTCATGCTTTTGCTCTCCTTCAGAGTCGCTTTCGAGGCAGAGCGTAGTAAAAAACGGCTTCTTGCTCAATAGCACGGTGCTACCGCCAAATTACCCTGCTACCGTGCCAATAAGAGACGGTAGCGCCGTGCTAGCGTAAGTTGCACGGTCGAACGGCAGTAGGCACTGCCTAATTGGGAATCAGGAAGCCAGACGTAGTTGTCGAGGGGCATCCATGACGCGGTCTTCCATCTCCTCAATACCCGCAATCAAGCGGCGATGGTCGGGCCGCGTACGGACGGCTAGTCGCAAGTAGCCACCGCCATCAGAAAACTTTCCTGATATGTCTTTGACAAATATTTTCTTCTCGATCAGCAGGTCGTGGGCCATTTGCCGTGCCAGATCCGGGCCTCCCGCAAGCCGTGCCAGCAGGAAGTTCCCGCCACTCGAATAGACCTCGTCGACACTCGACAGCCTCCGTAACTCGTGCGCAAACTCCTGCCGGTCTTCCTGGGTCCGCGCGTAGGATTGCTCCAGCGAAGTGCGATGCTTCAGCAGGAGTTCCAGGAAGTACTCCGCGACCGAATTCAGATTCCAGACCGGTGTCTCGTCGCGCACACGCGACATGAAGAACGTTTCCTGGCAGTAGACGTATCCCAATCTTAGTCCGGGGACTCCCAGCGACTTACTGAGACTCTTCAGTACGATCACGTTTTTGAGCGGCGACGCCTCCAGTCGCCGGACCAACGAATCCTGTCCGGAGAATTCGATGAAGGACTCGTCGACCACGAATGTTTTCTCCGCGTTCTCACGTGCCAGCCGTTCGATGCAGTCCGTTGAAACGGTCGTTCCCGTCGGGTTGTTCGGATTCACGAAAACCACCACATCCACGTTTGCCAGTTGCCGCTCGATTTGCTCAACATCAATGCCCGCTGCGTCCTGGTAGTGAACCGCATTACCAAAGACCCGGTCGTACTCACCGAACGTCGGACGGGGAAGCAGCGTCACGGCGTTGTGAAAGTAGCTTTGCAACATGGGAAACAATTGCGAGGCCCCGTTGAGGGCCTGGATGGCGCGGGGATCGCAGTCTACGAAGTAGGCCAGTTTTTCATTCAGGATCGCCTGCCGCGAACCGTAATTGTGCAGCAGCGTGGCCAGATTGCTTTTCAATTCCGACAACACGGCACCGGTGGGAAAGTGCATGTTGCGAATGAAGGCAAAGTCCAGGACGTCATAGTTCCAGTAGCCGCCGAACGCGTGCTGAAGCGTCTCTAACTGTTTGTCTGGTTCAAAGACGAAAGCGGCTCCGCGCAGGTCGTTTGGGTCATCGACTTCCGCCCAACAGTCCGACTCATCAACAAGCAAGGCATGAATGGTTTCCTTTTGCATGTAGATGAGCATCCCCAGAATCAACTCGTAGTAACAGTTGTTGTCAATGGTCCGGGCGTAGTGAACCAGCAGTCGTCGAAACGCGTTGTTGGCGAATTCCCGCGAGAAACGATAGATGTTCAGGGTCTTGAACTTGTCGCGAAAGTCGAAGTCTTCGGTCTGGAGGTGCGGCGGAACCACTTGAGTGATGGTGCCATCCTTGACCGTCACAACGGTACCATCCATCCCTTGGCGATAGCGATCCACCAACGCGACATTCGGGCGATCTGTTTCCACGATCTTGCCAATGACCGATGGATTCATGATCAGATCACACTCGATCAGCAGGATGTCGGCGTCAATGTCAATCTTTTCGAATGCCAGTGCCAGTGAATGAATGTTGTTGGTATTGCTGTAGTCCGCGTTGTGGACGAACGTGAATGGCAGATCCGGAAAGCGCTGCAGCAGGTGCTCCCGCACGGATTCGTCGCGGTATCCGGTGACAACGACAATGTCGGTCAAATTGTGATGCACCAGCGCGCGTACGATCCGTTCGATGATCGTTTCCTCACCGATCTTCAGGAGCGCTTTATGCGTGTGGTCCGACAGAGGCCGCATGCGGCGTCCATAGCCGGCGGCCAGGATGACAGCTTTCATGACAACATGCTCACAGAGAATCGATAGGGCCCGTTGTAGTAGAAGGCAAGTTCGGGAACGTCTTCATCGTAGAATTCAGCGCGCAGCCCGTGTTCGTTCGCCAACTGACGGAAGAATTCCTTCGAATAGTAGATATGATCCGGATTGCTTTTGGAAACGTACTTAGCCGCACGGGCTTCGCCCGAATCGCGGCGCAACTGCTCCGCCACGTCCCGCTTCGCCAGGTCATTCACCTCACCGATAAAGAGGGTGCCGCCGGGACGCAGGACACGGACCATTTCCGTAAAAGCGCGGCGGGCGTAGTCGAGTGAATCGAAATAGAAGAACACACCGAAGCTGAGTGCAAAATCGAACGACTGGTCCGCAAACGGTAACGCCGCTGCCTCCGCCGCAACAAATGTTCCTGACAGGTTCTCCTGTGCGACGCGAATGGCGTTTGCCGAGTAGTCCACACCGGATAGCGACCGGCAGGAACCGATTTCACTCAAAAACGCGCCGCAACCGCAACCCACTTCAAGCACGTCGTGGCGTTCGTCGATACCCAGTCGGTCGAGGAAATAGTGTGTCAGACGATGCCATTCGTCGGCAGACAGGCCATCGTAGCCGTCCAGAACGTGCAGGTCAGCCACCTTTTTCGTCTTGTTGTATTTTTTCTGCCAGATGTCCAGCCATTGCTGATTCCGGCCGGATCGACCGATTTCTTGAATTGTCATCTTTCTTCTTTCCAGTTTCTGTCGGATTGTGAACGAGTCGCGTTGCTGCGACGATCATGCCGCTCTTCTTCGGGATTCCAGCTTCTGTCGAAAGTTGTGAGTGTGTCGGCGAGCGGAACGTTTCAACTTGTTCCACTTCAACGGTACTCCGCGCGAAATGATTTCCAGCTCGGCAAGTTGAATGATGGCATCCGCGGCGTCTTCCGCGGCACGGCCATAGTTCTGCTCGTAGGCGTATTCAATCAGTTCCCTGCGCTGTTGCTGGTAGTCGTCTCGTTGTAGTTGCTGTGATATCGCAGCCGGCAGGTCAGCTGGATTGCGAATGATTGGTCCGGCGGCGGCAATCACATCGAAAAAAGCGTTTTTGGGGTGCGGGGTGACACCAATCCACGGCGTCTTGCCTCGCGTCAAGTACATGGACTCTGTGGACGTACCGCTCTTCACGTCCGTGATCAGTAGATCGGCAACGACAACCGCATCCTCCGTTGGCCCGCAGGCGTCCATGACGAACGGCGTCAAGCGGCGCAGTTTTTCGATTTCGCCGGTCTTGAAGTTGTTTTTTTGAGTATGCGGGTGCGGCTTGATCACCAGCGTGCAGGTTGCGGCGATTGACTCGAGCGCCGAGTAGAACGTGTGAATGGTGCAGTTCGGCGCCCCCCACGTCGGCAAGTACGTGACGATCGGTTTACCATCGGGAATCTGATACCGCTGCCTGACTGCTTGCTGTGCCGGAGGATGCTGAAAGAAGGCGTCGTACTTGGGAATCCCGATGATCCGCACGCGCGCGGGGTCCACATGGCGTTGATGAGCCTGCTTTTGCAGTTGGCCATGGACGAGAATGCCATCGAAGCCTTCGTTCTGCTCCCATTTCAAGTGCCCGTCTTCCCTGACGGAGGGTGTGCCGTAAGGCGCTTTGAGTTTGGTATTTCGGTAGCGTTTCAGCCGGTCCGCACCCTGCGTGGTCAAAGCAACGTCGGCTGCGGGATTGCCAGTGGTGACGCAGGGCAAGTTTTGGGCTTCCAGCAGATCACGCATGCGGGCAAAGTGTTCCAGTTTCTCCTTGCGTTTGTTGGCGCCTCGGTACCACGTTGCTTCCCGCTGTAGAACGAAATAGGCATTCGCACCGCGACGATTCAGCTCCCGGCAAACCGGTCCAAAATGGTGAACGTCATAAGCCGCCCAAACCGGGTACGCGATTTCCAGTTGTGTGACTTGCTTCATGTCGTCCCTATCCATCGAACGATGTGACTCGCGAGTAATGTTTGTACAAGCAGGAATAATCTGCACTGACTTGCACGATCTTGCCGCCAAACAATGGTTTGCTTCTCGACAACCGGACCACGTCGCTGCGCGACGCGTACCGTCAAGCCGCCATGCGGTCCCTGTTCGTCAACGTCGGTGCTTGCTGAAGCAGCCGTTGCCAACGATCCAGTTCACTCCGCATGCTCAAGACCAGATTTCCTGACGACACAACCTGGACCAGCGGGCTCGTCGCGGATCGTATCCGCGCCAGTGTCTCATTCTCGCGGTGCGTTCCACCGTACTTGCTCCAGTGAAATCCATCGACGGTCGCGGCGTCCGGCAGGTACTCCAATTGGACCAATTCCTTCATGATCTGCTGCACACCGTGCTCGTCGTGCGGCAACTTCGATCGGCCGCGCACCCACACACAGAGTGCTCGCCGATCCGCTTTCGCCGGTTGACGACTCCGGGCAAATCGAGTCACATCGCTGACGCGGCGCAGGAATGGATGCTTATTAAACAAGATGTAGGAAAAGCGGCGCTGTTCGCACCCGGAAACGTATAGATGCAAGTGATTGACGTACTGTTGCTCGCGCGGCAGTTCGAGCGGTTCGCCGTCAATACGAAAGTCCGGCGTACTACTGCACGTGGTAAGGACCAGTCTGCGGGCAGTCAGCTTTCCGGCGTCCGTGAGCAGCGATACGCGTTGTGCATTCTTGCGCACATTGATGCTTTTCAAAGCGGTGCCCAATCGTACGTCCACGTCGGCCTCGGCCAGTTGTCGCCGAAAAGATGACAGCATGACTGGAGTTCCGCCCGTCGGGTAAAGGTACTCGTGCTGGACGTCGGCATGTTTCAGATACTTGAGTCCATATCGCAGGCAATTGCGCACCGGACGAAATCGTCGATCGTACCAAGACGCCCACCAGCCGCGTGTCGGTGTGTCCGCTTCCTTTACACCGTAACCGCGACGAAAAGCGTCCCAGCTCGCCAGAATGTCGGCTCGCAACAATTCACGCGGGGAATACCGAAAGCGACGGCCAGTCGCAACGACCTCAGGAGGCGGGTGCATGGATTCCAGTTCCCAGCCAAGGTAGTCGCGCACGAACTCGTAGACGGACGGGTCTGGCGGGAAGAGAAGGTGCGTACCGTATTCGACATCGTCAAAGAATTCGGAATCAATGGTGGCCCAGGCTCCCCCAATATGATCTTTGCGTTCAATCAGTGCCACGCGCTGGCCCGACATGGCCCGGCAATACGCTTCCGTCATGCAGAAGGGACTCGCGCCAACGATCACGCTGTCGTAGTTGCCCTCCATGGCAGTCGTCTTTCTGTAAGTCTGAACTGGCGGTTGCCCGTTGTTCCGACACTGCTGAGGCCGCTGTCGAATTGAGGCCGCTGTCGAAGCATCCTCACAGGATCATAACATTCGCGCCGGAATGGGCAAATAGAGTTTGCAGTCCTTGCCTGGCTTGCTAGCAGACCGGCCGAACTGCGGAACTGGCGACAGAAAACTCAGCTATCGACGTTTGTATCAGCGCGATAGTCTACACACGGGCGCGGCGGGCATGAAGGTTTGTCGACGAAGAACGAGTATGGAGCCACATCGTGAAGCGGAATATTGCTGTCATGCTGCCGAATTGGATTGGCGACGTGGTGATGGCGACGCCATTGCTGAAAGCGATCCGAGACACCACGGCCGACACGCGGATCCTCGGCGTGATGCGGCCGTACGTTGCCCGCGTGCTCGAAGGCTCCGGCCTGCTGGACGGGGAACTGCTGTTTGACCCGCGGAGCGCTCAGCGGGATCTGCAGACGCGGGCCGTCATCCGGCAGCTATGGGCACACCGTTTGGATGCCATGCTGCTGCTGACGAATTCGCTGCGCGCCGGCTGGAGCGCCTGGCGCAGCGGCGCTCGGCGACGCGTGGGCTACGTCCGCACCGGCCGCGGCCCGCCGTTGACGGACAAGTTGTACGCCCCTCGCGGCAATGGAGCGTACACGCCGATTCCCGCGATCGACTACTACCTGGCGATCGGACAAACGCTGGGCATCTCCGCCGCGACCCGACAAATGCAGCTCGGCACCACAGCCCGTGACGAAGAATTGGCGGACCAACTCTGGGAAGCCTTCCGGCTAAACGGCCACCAGCGGGTCGTCTTGTTCAATACTGGGGGAGCTAAAGGGGCGGCTAAGGACTGGCCCAGTGAATACTTCGTTCGTCTGGCAAAGCTCGTACTGCAACACCATGACGCGTCGATCGTTATCCTCTGCGGACCGAACGAACGGGAAAAAGCCTTGCACATCCAACAATCCGTGCGGAGCCCGCGATTGCACAGCCTGGCCGATCCACGAGTTCTGGATTTCGTGACGGCGGAAAACGGTATTGGAGTCGCCAAGGCCGCCGTCCGGCGGTCGGACTTGATGGTCACCACCGATAGCGGCCCTCGCCATTTCGCGCACGCCTTCGACATTCCGGTCGTGACGCTGTATGGTCCCAACGATCCGGCCTGGACCGTGCCCTATCACGAGCGCTCGCTACACCTCTATCGGAAGTTGCCGTGCAGCTTCTGCGCGCAGCGAGTCTGTCCGCTGGGCACCCACCAATGCATGCAGGAACTGACCGTCGATCGCGTGTTCCAGGCCGTCTCGCGGTTGTTTTCCGAGTACGTGCAACGGGCTGCCTGAGAACGGAGCCGCTGCCGATTCGCCGTACCCGTTCCACCTGAATTCCTGCCGCGACTGCCGCCCGCCTTGGAGAGAGAATTTCTACGTGCCCGTCAGGAAAATCCGTCGCAAACCGGGTATAGTAGTACTACAGCGCAGGATTGACGGTAGCGAAAAGGGGACTGGCTCCATCGTTGTGTTTGGTTCGTCCCGGAAAACCCGTGGATCGATGGTGCCTGTCTCCCTTTCGCGGACAAGCCGGTCGCTGTACCACGGAAACGCGTACGCCCTGCCTCAACCACCCTGCATTCCCACTTCTCAAAGGACTACACCCCATGTCAGCAACCCGCCAAACCACTCGACGTCGATTCCTGCAAGGCGTGGCCGCCTCCGCCGCCGCCGGTATCCTGCTGCCAGCGCCCGACCGGGCACTGGGCTACGCGTCGCCCAACGACCGCCCCGTGTTCGCCACGATTGGCCTCCGCAACCAAGGCTGGGCCATTACCCGAAAGTCGTTCGGCTACGCCGATTTCGCCGCGCTAACGGATGTCGATGCAAAGGTCTTGGGCACCCATGTCGCGAATACGGAAGAGCGGCAAGGTAAGAAGCCCGACGCCTACAAGGACTATCGAAAGGTCCTCGATCGCCAAGATATCGACGCGGTGATGATTGCGACTCCCGACCACTGGCACACGAAGATCGCGGTCGAAGCCATGTATGCCGGCAAGGATGTCTACTGCGAAAAGCCGCCCACCCTGACCATTGCGGAGGGGAAGTTGATCGAGCGGGTGGTGAAGGAGACGGGCCGCGTCTTCCAGGTCGGCACGATGCAACGTACCGAATGCGCTCACCGTTTCTTGCAGGCCATTGCCCTCGTCAAGCACGGACGCATCGGTACGGTTCAAAAGGTAACGTGCGGGATTAACGGAATGCAGGCTTCTCCCGTCATTCCTGCTGCCCCGGTTCCGGAAGAGCTCGACTGGGAATTCTGGCTGGGTCCCGCGCCGAAAGTGCCGTATCGAGCCTTGCCGGAAATGCGCACCGGCTACGGTGGCGGCGTACCGCTGTACAGCAATTGCCACTATGCCTTCCGCAACTGGCACGAATACTCCGGCGGAAAACTCACCGACTGGGGCGCCCATCACGTCGATATCGCCTGCTGGGCGCTCGGCGCCAGTGACACGGGCCCCAGCAAGGTCACGCCGCTCGAATACACCTTGCCAGTCGCCTACAAAGATGGATATCCCGTCGTGGACGACCAGTACAACGCCGCGACCGAGTTCACGTTGCGCGCCGACATGCCGAATCATGTCGAACTGATCATCACCAGCAAAGGCGACAACGGAATCCTGTTCGAAGGTACCGAAGGACGCTTTTTCGTCAATCGCGGCAAGATCGTAGGTAAGCCTGTCGAAGACCTGCGCGAGAATCCGCTTCCCGAGGGTGCTCTGGAGGCGATTTATGGAGGACCGCTCAAGAACAACCACACCGAGAACTTCATCGAATCAATGGTGTCCCGCAAGCAACCGATCTCCGATGTCTGGTCGCACAACCGCATGCTCGAGATCTGTCATCTTTCGAACATCGCCATGCGCCTGGGTCGCGCACTCGCGTGGGACCCGGTGCAGCGCGAGATCCTGGACGACGACCAGGCCAACGCCTTCTTGGCACGGGAAAACCGCAAAGGCTACGAAATCCAAATGTAACCGCTGGCGGACGCGGTGCCGGGAACGATCAGAAAATCGTCCCCGGCACGCCCCAAGCGACCGATCATTTCGATAATGCCGCTTGTTCCCGCGCTGCAAACGGGCGGCAGCCGACTTTGACGTCAGCCAGATGCTATCATTGCAATGGAACTCGAATCCTGTTGCGGAGGAACTCGGAACAATGGCATTGGAATCACAATCGGGGGCGTTGGACGCTCTTCAAGAACAGCGCAGCGACCAACGCGTCTCGGGCCTGGATTGTAGCGTCGAGGTCACGTTGGTGGACGACGAATCCGCCGCTCTTTGCGGAACGATCCACAACGAATGCGAAGATGGGATGGCCATTCTTGTCGACGACATGGGGAATATCGAAACAGGGGCCGAGGTGGTCGTCAGCGATTTTGACGGTCATCGCCTGGCCGAGATTCGACACGTGTCCGACTATCCTGGCGGCCAAGTCATGGGAATCGCATGGCGTTCGCCACTGACTCGCGAATAGCACCCATTCCAGCGTACGCTTGGCACCGCGATCGAACCGCGTCACTCCCGCGGCGTGGCGTCGTCGCGCCATAGCCAGCGGAGGGAATCAGGCAAAATGGCGCCGCCATGATTTCCGTTATGAGCTCCCTCGCCGTACACAAACTTCACGTCGTAGCCTTTGAACTTCAGCGAGGCGTACATCTGCTGGTTGGCCAGGGGCCAGTTGCCGTGTTCGTTATCCAAGTCGTGGCTGCCATCTTGCAGGAAAATGCGCAGCGGCTTGTTGTCCGTCTTGCGAATAAAGGCCGCGTAATTGTGGCCGCCGCGAATATTGACAAAACTGCCCACGTGGCTCAGCACCTTACGGAATTGATCGGGGCGCTCCCAGGCCACTGTGAACGCACAGATGCCGCCACTGCTGATGCCGCCAATGGCACGCCGCTCCGGATCGTCCGAAATCTTGTAAGTCCTGGTGACAGCAGGCAGGATTTCCTCTAACAGAAACCGAGCGTAGTCGTCGCTGAGCGTATCATACTCGACACTCCGATTAGCGGGCCGCGGCTTCCAACCCGGCTTTTCCGGGAGTTCTTCCGCCATGTGCCCCGGGTCGACGAAGACCCCGATGGTAGCCGGCATGTCTCCCTGGTGAATCAGGTTGTCGAAGACGATGGGCACGCGAAACTGACCTTCCTCATGAACGTAGGCGTGCCCATCCTGAAACACCATCAACGCCGCGGGCTGTTCTGGCCGGTATTGTTGCGGGACATACACCCAGTAGCGGCGAATCGTACCCGGATAAACCTTGCTCTGCTGCCAGACATGCATGGTCACCATCCCCCGCGGCACGCCTTCCTGACGCACGGAATCAGGACCGTAGTCATACGTCTTGGGCTCCGTACCTTCGCCGGCTGCTACGAGGGGAATTGAAAATGCCATGACGGTGAATATAAATCGCACGGGCCGCTCCTGTCAAAAGCCTGGCGTTGGGACCTTCCTGACGCGATTTTCGAGTGACCGTCGCCGCCGAACAGTCACAACTGTCTGGAAACCATTTTAAGCGGATTTGAGATGGTTTGCACGGGCGAACCGCGACGCCGACTAATCCAGAAAGGATTCATTTTCCCGCTGTTTGTGATGAAGTTCGCCTTGCCCCGGCGACCCTTCCAAGACCTCCTGGACCCACTCGGGCGAGAGAAAGCGGCGGAGGAGATTGCGGAGGGCTTGGGAAACGGTGGCTTGCACGGCGGCGATGTCGCCTGCGCACTGGACACCAGACCAGCGGACCGTGACGGGCCAATGGTTCAGCCTGGCAGCCGCGTTGAATTGTTCTCCGATGCGCAACGCCCACAGGCTGCCGTAGGTGTCTCGAAAGTACAGCCAGGCGTCGGTCAGGTTCGAGTCCGAACGAGGACGCGGCTGGCGCAACCGAACGGCCAGGACCGCTCCGCACAAAAAGGGAACGCCGCCGGCGCGAACGCCATGGAGCCAGCCGTCCCCGACCAGCGGCAGGTATTCGCCCAATAGGCAAAACTGCCCGGCTACCAGCAGCATGCCGGCGAACCCGTGTCGCGTGGGCAGGTAGTTGACCGTGCTGAGAACCACCAGCAGCCACAGGAACCAGCCGCGCGCATCGTGAATGTCCAGGTAGCGGGCGCGGCCGACAAAGACAAGTTCCAAAGCGGGAAGCGCCATGATCCCAAAGAACGACAAGACGACGAAATTCCAGGCCTGGGCGTGAGGCCGCCGTGACCCCAGCAACGACACGAAGGGGCAAAAGACCGTGATGGCAGTGAGATAGCGGACCGCCTGTTCCGTTCCTGGACGCAACGCGTTGAAGGCCAGAGTTCCGTCCGCTACCAGCAGCAACACCAACGAGATACCACTCCACACGAGCGGTGCGACTAATGTTGTGTGCCGCAGCGTCCGACACCCCCTCATCATCGTTACGATCGCTGCCACCCCGACGGCAAGTTCCACCAGCAGCCAGGCCAGGCGCATCGGCTCCAACGGCAACGAAACCGCCACGGCCGTGACTTCCGGTCCCGCCAGAATTCCATGTTGCAAAACGTCAACACTATTCACGGTCTTGATCATAGGCAGCAACTGCCGTCTTCTCAACCGCTTACGTTGTTGCGTAACGATTATGCCGGCTGCGGTGGCAGGCCCGGTTTGAAAAAACGCAACAGTTGCGTTTGCTCTACGGTCGTTCGCAAGCCATGTTTCAGCAGTGAGACATCAGGCACCCCTCTCGTCCCTGAGTAAACGAGATGCGAGCGGATGGGTCTTCCGCCTGTGGGTTAACGCCTGATGGGGTTTTAGAGCAAGTTCAACAAGGAGCATATCGATGAAGTGGACAAGCCTTCCCCTGGCCGTCCTCGTACTGGCATTGGCCGCCACTGCAAACGCACAAATGTTTGGTAATGGTCGACTGATCAATCTACAGGACGAAGCCACCGTACTTCCGAGTCCGGCGACCGAACAATACAGCGAAGCAGTCGATGGCGGCTACATCGCTCAGCCGGCTCCTTCACTCCCCTACGGAACGGCGCCCGCGGCGTCTCCCATCGCTTCCGGCGACGTTGCCATGAACCATAGCTGGGCCAGCGGCTGCTGCGAAACGGCATCCGATTGCTGCGGCGGCCTCTGGGACAATTACTGCGGGAGTCGAAAGCTCTGGTGCCACCGGATCAAGTCGCGGGTTTGCGCTCCGTGCGGCCGGGCACGCGGCGGGTTTTTTGGTGGGCGTGGAATGTGTGGCTGCGGCGACCTCGGCTGCGCGGGTGCCTGCGAAACTGGTGGTTGTGCGGCCCCTTGTGAGAGTAGCTGCGGATGCGACTGGGGTTGCCACAAATCCTTGTTTGGAAACAGGTTAAGTGAATGCTGCAGCGGTTTCCTGAATCATTGCAATGGCCTACGGACGCGACTTCACAGTGGCGGTCCCTGCCGTACGTGGGGAAGCTGCGGCTTCTTTGACTGCGGCGGCAGCTGCGGCGGCTGCTGCGGTAGTGCCAACTGGGTTGGCTGCGGAAGCAGTTGCGATCGCGGGTGCGGCCTCGGTCATGGACTGGGGCGAGGTTTCGGGCTGCGACGCCTGCACTGGGGCCGCGGCTGCGGGGTCCTGAGCGACTGCTTGACGGGTTGCGACAGCGGTTGTGCCGCCGGCACCTATTCGGCTCCGTCGCAATACCATCACGACCACGGCAGCCAACAGGTTGCACCGGAATTGCTGCCCGCCGACCAAGACTACCGTCCGGCGACGCCACTTCCCACTCAGGAAACTTCGTCTCCGATCAGTCCTTGGGACAAGTCGGCGAGCTGGGATCGCCCCCTTGCCCCGCTGTTCCGCAACGTGAGTTACTAAGCGCAAGGGCGCCGCAGCCGGTACGATTCCTGTATCAGCTGCCTGGCTTGCGTCCTCGTGCTGGCGGAATCCAGGAAACCATACAGTTTTCGCACGAACGATCGCTGAAGCGGGGAAGTACGCACGGATACTTGCCCGCTTCTTTGCGCGCATGTCGCCAGGTGGTGGGGCAATCGCTCCCGCTCCTGTGACCTGTCCACAACACATTGTAAAACTTACCGGAAAAAATCTCAGAATCGGGTAGAGAGTCACGCGATGCAGTGCCGATACAATTAGTACATCAAGCCGGGAGGGCGGGATAACTTACCGGAGTTGTCCCGTTTCAGGATAGAGGTTATGGCAGACGACGGAGCGGCTGCCATAACCTTTTTTTATTGCCTGCCAAACAGACACGCACGCTGCGTCCCCCCCCATACCCTGGCTTATTGAGGCCGGATTCGAATCGACCGAAATGCGACGGTACCTTCGTTGCCTTGAAGCAGGATATGACCTTGGCGTCGGGTTCCGACCTTATTCTTTCCAGCAAAATTGGAATTGGCCAGAAGACTTGCCCATTGATTGGTGGACGTATCGTAGCTGACAACGAGCTTGCCATTGAGCCAATGGCAAGCTGGCGTCCTGCGCAGGCGTAGACCAGGCGTCTCCGCCCACGAAACCTTCTGGCTACGATATTCCGCAAAGCAAGCACTCATTCTAACACAGCGTCGATACGGTGTTGCAACAGTCATTCAAGCGAATGCCGCTGAAAGAACTCCCACATCACATCGTTGGCGGAAATGTTTCGGGTTGTCGTGCCGAGAAAACGGAACGTACCCGGCTGGCCCGGCCACGTGTGACCGCCGCCTTCGATGGTGTAAAGGACAACCTCCGCGCCTTTCCCGTTCCCTGCGTACTCAGTTCTTGTCACTCGCGTCCCGTCGTCGTGAGCCGGAGCGAGCTTGGTGATTCGCGGCGTGGCCCGGCAGCCATTCGCCTTGACCCAGGCCTTTATCGAATGGTCAACCGAATAGAAGTTGGTCTGTGTCAGGCTCCGCTTGCCCCGCCCGCCGGCGAAGGGAGCGAACTCGTCGTCCGTGCCGTGAAAGTGGCAGACGGGGACGGCGCGTGTTGGACGACACGTTTCCGTCCCCATCGGCCCCGCAACCGGCGCGATGGCGGCAATGCGATCGGACAATTCGGACGCCAATCGGTAACTCATGATCGCACCATTGGACATGCCCGTCGCATACACACGCTGCTTGTCGTAGTGGATCACCGTGGCCAGATCGTCCAGCAGCGCGGCGACAAATTTCACGTCATCCACACCCTGCCGCTGCGCATAGCCGCAGCAGTTGCCGCCGTTGAACGTCTTGGCCCGTTCGACTCGTCCCGTACCGTGCGGGTAAACCGCGATAAAACCGGCCTCGTCCGATTTCTCGTTCAGGCCGCTGAACGTTACCATCACTTTGGCTGTCGAACCGCCGCCGTGAAAGATCAGCACGACCGGGCGCGGCGTTCCCGCGGCCGCCTCCGGCACGTGCACCAGGTATTCGCGCGTGCGATCATCCAGGCGCAGGGCCCGCGTATGATCTCCTGCCGCTAATGGTTCGCTGGGAATGGTCATCACAAAACAGAATAACAAAGTGGTCATGGTTTCACTCCGCGGCGAAACGTGCACAGCGGCGGGTGGGTGATACTTCTGTATCATACGAAAATCGGTCAGCCGGAATCCTTGGCATAGCGGTTCAAGCGGATCTTCTTGCGAATTTCGTCCTTTAAGTGCTCGAGTACCGAATCCTTATCCGTTTCGTCCAGGATTCGGGTCACGACGGCCTTGGGGCCCTCCCCGCCCCAGGAGGAACCGTGTTCGAAATAGTACTTGGCGGCCTGGCCCACAATGTAGGAACCGTAGCCCGCGGCCGCTCCTTGCGGCACGGCGGAAACCAACGTCGAATAGCCGAGCGTGAGTCCTTTGAAGGTGGATAAGGCCACATGCGTGGCGGCTTCGCCCAGCATCACCCAGCCGGCGGCCTTGACGATGGACGCGGCCAAACGCCGCGCATGGATGAAGTTCATTTCCAAGCCGTAGATGCGCGAAAGGGTGGCGATCATGGTCGCGTCGATCGCACTGCCCCCGAGCACATCGGCGACAGGCCAGGGATTCCACCCCACGGCAATCGCTTTGAATGCCGCATAGCTCCAAATCGTCTGACTGGCCCTGGCGCTACGCAATTCCACGCGCACCGTCGCGATACGGTCCGACCTGTCTGCCGCGTACATGGCCGCGTTCAGGGCGATCAGTGCGAGTCCTTCGCCCTCCAGAACTTGCAATATCCGCGCCTTAAGCTCTTCGACATCTGGCGGAGGAGTCCGCCATTCGCTGCGGGTGGAACCGTCGGCGGATTCAATCACATACTCCATTTCCCGCGGGTCGGCGGATGTTTGGACGATGTTCTTCGCCGGTACGATGGCGTTCAGACGCTCGCGCAGGACGTCGGTCAGCCGCGTCCGCTGCTCGCGCGTGTAGAGGTCCAGCTTGTTGAATACCACGATGATCGGTTTGTGGGCCGAGGCCAATTGAGTGATGGCGTTGAATTCCGTTTCGTTCAAATCCGAATCGACGACGAACAGGATCAGGTCCGCGCGTTCGGCCGCTTCGCGAGCCATGTCGGCGCGCCCCTGCCCTCCCACTTCGTTGACTCCCGGTGTATCGATCAGGACAACCTGAGAATCGGCCAAGCCGGGAACGCAGTAGGCACAGCCTTCCCAATCCACTTTCCAGACTTCCTTGGTCCAGCCGCCCTGCACGTCGACCGACGCGACTTCGCTGCCCACCAAGGCATTGATCAGCGCCGACTTTCCCGTACTGATCTCGCCGAAAACAACGATTTCCACGCGGCCGCTCGTCAGCTTGGCCGTCATTTCCTCCAATTGCCGCAGTTCGCGAAGCAATTCGCTCTTTTCGTCGTCCCGGCAGCCTTTCAATTTGTCCAGAGTCTGGCGCAACGACTCCATCGCCTGCTGGTACTGCTTGTCTTGTCTGTCGGTGCCGGTGGTCATGGTTGCCGCGTCGATTCCTTTCCCGCCAGACGCTGTCTGGCCTGCATAGCGATTTGGCGAAGTTCATTCAAGGATGTCACCCGCTCCCATTCGCGGCGTGCCAGCCCGGCCAGGCCACCGGCGGGCTGCTGCATTTCGTTCTTGAAGTATTCGATGAACACGGCGCCGATCCAGCGCGTTACGACCGCCTGCACGATTCCCGTCAGCATTTGCCCCGAAACCGTTCCAATGCCGGGAACGCTTTTGATCAAGGAACCGATGGCCGCGGCCACGGCGGGAGCCGCGACGCCGGCACCCACAGCCGAGACGAGGTTTTTTCCCATTTCGCCCAGCAATCGGGTCGCTGAATTCAAGTCCATCTCTTGACGATAAACCGCCGCCAGGTCCACCACCATCTTTGTCGAAATAGCACAACCGGCGACCAGGTCGATCAGCGGAAAGGGACTGAGCGCCGCGGCGCCGCCGGCGACCCACATGTACTTGTCGACTATCGACCAGGCGCGCCGGTCCAGGTCCTGCTGAACGCGGCGACGGGCTTCGTCGACCAGCCCACGTGATTGTAACAACAGATTTGCCAACAGCAGCGAGGTTCCCTCACGGCGCACCACTTTCAACATGCGATCGGCCAGTGGGCTGATATCGGGCGGCAGCGGAATGTCTTCGCTTTGCTCACGACCGTCAGGCAGGATCCGTACACGAGTTCGGGTGCCCGGTTGAGCGCGAACCGTGACGACATCTTCGCCAGCAACGAATTCCTGCACCTGCCGGGCCAACTGGCCGCGCAGTTTTTGCAAGTCTTCCGGTTCGTACCAGTCCGATTTGTTCAAACACACGAGGACGCGTTTTTCCATCTGGCCCAGCCGAGCCAGCAAAGTGAACTCGGACTCCCGCAGCGGGCCGTCCACGACCAGCAGGACCAGGTCGGCGTCCTTTGCCGCATGGGCCGCGATCGCGACGCGTTCCGCGCCGTCCACCTCGCCCAGGCCCGGCGTGTCGACCAGGAACACCTGGTCATTGCCGGGCCAGGGAATCTCGTTGCGTTCGACGGTCGTCCCTCCCTTGGCATCGGAACGGAAGATGTCGCGACCCGCCAGCGCGTTCAAGACCGCGGACTTGCCGCTGGAGATCGTGCCAAAGGCGACGATTTCGAGCTTCTGCGTTTCGCGTTTGTCTTCAATTCTTTGGGCGAGGGGTCCCAGGTGCTGTTTCAGTTCTGGCGACGTCGCGTCCCCGGACTGCAATTCATCGACCGCCTCCAGGTTGTCCTCTATCTCCTGCCGGCGCTGCGCGGCGGTGAGTTCGCTGGGGTTCTTGTTGCGCTCCGCGCGCAGGGCCGCCTTCTTGCGTGTACGGCGCCACAATTTGACGATCGTCCAGAGTGAGATACCGAACAGCAAAGCGGCGCCGCTTCCCACGATTCCAAAGTAAATGTAGACACCGGTTCTGCCGAAATGCCGCTCTACCATCTCGAACTGCTCGACGACCTTCGGCGGCAAGTAGATCAGCGCGACGCCCAAAGACGCCAGGATGGCGAGCAAAAAAATCCCGGCAAGTGTCTTGTTTTGCTTCATAACGGATTATCGGTCACTCGTTCCCGCGTCCGCGGCTATCGGGAACCGTTTTCGGACAGACGTCTTTTGTGTTTGTCTCCGATCGGATGGCCCTGACCTGCCTTATTCCTCGGCCAGCTCGCGGGCGTTCCATTTGTCGATCTTGCTTTTCACGGTGCGGCGGTCCAGTTTCAGTTTTTGCGCCGCCTTTTCGTAGCTTCCCGTACGATTGTAGATTAATGCGCAATAGTGTTGCAGTAATTCATCCGCCGACAGGCAAGCCGACTCAACCCCGGCAATGATGGCTTTGCGCGGATCCGCGTGCTGTTGCTCGGGCCGCGTGGCCGGCTGGTATTCGGCGTGAATCATGACATTGCGGACGCACTGTTCCAGTTCGCGGAAATTGCCGGTCCACGGGTAACTACGGCCCAAATGGGCTTCAATCCAACGGACGACTTCGGCGGTCAGGTCTTCCATGTCGTCGCCCGCCACCCGCTGGGCGATATAGCGGACCAGGTTCGTGAGGTCCGCCGGCGAATCGTCCAATTGCTCTCGCAGCGACGGTGTGACAATCGTATCCGCACAAAGCCGGTAGTAAAGGTCCTGGCGAAAGCGACCGTGTTCCATTTCGACGGCCAGGTCGCGGTTCGTCGCCGCGATCACTTTTCCTTCAAAACGCCGCCGTTCGGTTTCGCCGATCCGCGGTAATTCGCGTGATTGCAGTACGAGAAGGAGCTTAACGTGACTATCCGCACTCACTTCGCCAATCTCGTCCAGGAACACGCTGCCGTAAGCGCCGCACGTCTGCAGCCAGCCCTCATGATCTTCTGTCGCCCCCGTAAAGCTGCCGCGGCGATGGCCGAACAATTCCGATTCGATTAAAGTCGGAGACATGGCAGCCAGATGAATCGCGCTGAACGACGCCTGGCAATCGTCGACAAAATGCCGCCGCTTCGGGTCGAAAGGAATATAACGCGACAGGCCGACCGCCCGCGCTACCAACTCTTTCCCCGTTCCCGACGGCCCCGTAACCAGGGTGGCGACGTCTCCCATCCGGCGATGCAGACTGCGCCGATAGCGACGCATATCGTACGTAAAGATCGATTGCCAGATCGAAGCCCGCAACTTCACCGCTGGCTGCGATTGCCCCAAGACAAAGTGAAAAATGTAGTGGAAGGCACGGCGGATCTGGTAGAAGATCGCCAGGACGTGAGCTACCTCAAGATCGGGGGAAAACTGCCGATTCGGAAGGGCCAGAAAATAGTTGAAGTCGTCCACGAACTTCGGCCAGGCAGCAAGCGGTTTTTGCGGCTGCAACGTGACCGGATTGAGTTCGTCCCAAACTCGGTAGTACAGGAGGTACAATACAAGGTCTTCGTAGAGCATGATGTCTGCCGGGCTGGGTCGAGTTGCATCGGCCAACGTGGTGCGCAGATCCCCCGCCAGCGACTCGACCAGCCGCGTCAGCTTCTTGATATTCGGACGCTCCCTGTCGAATGCCGGATCTTTGCTCCAGGCCGTCTCGACTTCCGCGCTGAATTCCCTCCCCAACGCCGCCCGCTCCAAGTCGAGTCGTTCGGGCAGGAACGGGTTGCAGTGGGTCAATGCCGACACGGACTCGAGTAGCTTGCGCTTCGACGCGTCCACTATTGCCATGATCGGTCTCCACGAATGCCATATAGCATGCTTCGTCGCCCCGTTGCCGAAGTCAAAGTACGTTCGAGCGGGCACCGCACGGACGGAAATCGGCTCAACGCCAGATCACCTTCATGTCAGCCCAACTGCGGCGAAAGGGCCGACGCCCCTGAAGCAGTTCGGTTGCCACGGGCATTTATTGTGCGCATGCCCTCAAGAATTGTACGTTGCTTTCGTCCCGTGTGTCACCGCTACTTCCGTGTCGATTCCTTTGATCGGCGCGCGGGACGTGACGTTCCTGACGATTGGAGAGGCCCAAAAGGAAGGGCCGCTCGTTTTCGAGCGGCCCTGTTTCGAGTGAGCGTTGGCGCGGCGGTACAGGCGGCTTCAGGGAGGTGTCAGCGAAACCCGAGACAAGCGAAGACAGACCTCGCTTGTCTCGGGACTTGAGCCGGACTAGGCTTTGTCTTAACTGTCGTGTTGTTGTCATGGGTCGCCGGGGTCGAGTGAAGCGAGCCCCCGGAATCCAAAGGTTCTGTGGGGTCTCTTCGCTCCACCACAGATGGGGATGAAAACTCGTTGCTCTGAGTTACAAGAAAGG
>CALBSZ010000475.1 GCA_937967665.1 uncultured Planctomycetaceae bacterium | reverse complement strand
CGACCGCGAGCAGCTATCCGATTTCGTTCGATGCCGCGGTGGGATAGACCGCCGCCAGAAATGCCAAGATGCTTGGCTGCCAAGGGTGGGACAGCGCTGACTTTCCAGGGCAGTTAAAATGGCGTTGACTTACTCTCAGGCCAGAGAAGCTGGAAGAAGCCTAGTATCGCAGAATCAAATCTACCGTTAGACGGTCTTTCAGAATGCCACGGCGGTCGGTGAGGTGCGTTTCGTAGGCGACACCAATCTCACGATTGCAGCACGGCTTCAATTTCAGACCGAGAGCACCCGTGACGATGTCGTCCCCAGCGACGCCAGTTCCGCCCAGGTTGAATAGGCTGCCTCCTTGAACTCCATTGAACGCGGCGCGTTCCCCGGACGCCAGCCAGTGATACCAATTCGCTTCAGCAAAGGCGTACACACCACAACAGATTTCCTTGTCGATGTGGTTGGACCAGTACCAGACGGTCGTTTCTTCGTTACGATTGCTGGGCAGTCGAAAACCTGTGCAGGTCAACCAGTGCCCGTTGCAACCCAAGCGTTGGCCGGCCGACAGGTAGAGATTGAATTCCCCGTCGCCGTTGCCCTGCTGGGCATCGTGGCTACCGATGGGCAGTTCGTAGGCGACCCCGCCGCTGACAATGCGGCCGCAGCAAGGGTCTACCAGCAGGTTGTATTTCAATCCCAGCGAAACATCAGCCCAACCGTCTTCGACAATGCCTGCCAGCGGTCCGGTCGCATCGGACATGATAAAGCCGTCCTTGGCAGCGACAATCGACAACTTATCCGTCACGGCCGCACGGGCTTGCACGGCGAGCAAACGCACATCCGAACCGCCGAGAGCCTCGGGCAACCAGTGGTTGATGAAAATGATGCGGGCCTCGGTCAGGGTGCGCGGATCCTCGAAGAACACTGGGTTCGTCATGGGACTGATAAAATCATCAAAGCAGTGGTCGCTCGGTTGGATCAGCCCACCCAGTAGCGCACTTGGGCAACGCTCGCAACAGGCGTTGCATCCGGCATTTTCGGTCCCGGTGACAGTAACGGCGTCCTCAGAGCAGAGATGGAACTCGTCGGAAGTATTGAAAAGATCATCGTTGGCGTTCGCAACCGTCGCGGTATAGGCAAAAACGGTGCAGGAAATTAGAGTCAGTCGGATGAGCATGGCGTTCGTTCCGTCGGTTGAGTTCAAGAGCCGCGATGATGTGGGGCGCGCACAATTTGGGCGTATTTGTTTGTGAAATCGGCGAATCGCACTGCGCGCCCGCACCGCGCGCCCTGCGCGGCCGCAAACCTTGCCGATCCGATCCAGACGTTCGGAGCTAATGCGCGTTATGACGGCCGCAATATACGTAGGCAGGCCGCCCCTCGCCGGATCGGTCTGGCAAGGTGCCAGGCTGAGCACTCCGGTAGGAAAGACCGCGAGCATTTCGGCTCGCTGCGTTCGACGCGGCGGTCACATCGACCGCGAGCATTTCGCCGAAACCGTTCGACACGGCGGTGGAAAAGACGAATGTCACGTAGTTTTGGATAACCCGTTCGCAGGCAACGATTAAGCAATGCCACCATCGCAGTGCTTTCAGACATCTGGAACTTGGTTAGCCCAGCCCACATCGCCAATTCACCAGCGCAGCCTTCGTCGTCCCCAACTGCGTTGCGATCGGCGACAAGAATAGCATTGCTGTGACAGCAGCGTTAAGTCGCGAAGGCAAAGGCACTTGTGAAAATCTACGTGCCATTCGTGGAAAAGACCGCAGTTAGTTGCGCTTAGCCGCAAGACGTTTTCTCCTTATACTTGCTATAGATAGAACGCGGCTGGTTGTTGCGGTTTGGGTCGATCGTCCGTTTTGTCTGCGAAGTAATGCACATGACAGAACCCTCTTCTTCGACCGAAGGACTGCCAGCGTGGCGCGAGAAGATACGGATCATCATATTTGAGGCCGACACGCCTGCGGGCAAAGCCTTTGATGTCGCGCTTCTGGTATCGATCGTGATCAGTGTAAGCATCGTTATGGCAGAGAGCGTCGCGTCAATACGCGAGCGCTATGGCGACGCACTCAACTACGCAGAGTGGTTCTTCACGCTCCTGTTCACGGTGGAGTACTGTTTGCGTCTGCTGTCCGTGCGGCGGCCAATCCAGTATGCAGGGAGCTTCTTTGGCATCGTCGATGTGTTGGCGATCGCTCCGACCTACCTCAGCCTGCTCGTTCCGGGTACGGAGTCGCTGCTCGTGATTCGTGGCCTTCGACTGCTCAGGATCTTCCGCGTCTTTAAGCTGGGCCGATTCCTCGGTGAGGCGAGTTTGTTGGCCCGGGCGTTCGTAGCGATCCGCCACAAGATCAACGTATTCCTCGGGACAGTACTGATCCTGGTTACGATTCTGGGTGCCGTGATGTACCTGATCGAGGGTGAGGAGAACGGCTTCACCAGTGTGCCGGTGGGAGTCTACTGGGCAATTGTCACAATGACCACGGTTGGCTATGGCGATATCACGCCCCAGACACTGGCTGGAAAGACAGTGGCCGCGATGGTCATGGTTCTCGGCTACAGCGTCATTGCAGTTCCGACAGGAATCGTGACCGCCGAGATCGTCGAAACGGCGGTCGGGGCGAAAGTGTCAACCCGTTGCTGCCCGGAATGCCTGAGCGAGGGACATGTTATGGATGCCCGCTACTGCAAGGACTGCGGCAAGCCGCTAGGCGAGGCGTCGCCGGATCCTCAATCTTGACGTTACGCTCTGCAATCGCGACTTATGTGTCGTAGGCCCATCTGCTTGCGCACGTCGGTGTCCACGACCGCAAACATTTCGGGTTGCTGCGTTCGCAGCGGCGGACCGGGTGGCCCCAGGGCGTTGCCGCCCCGGGGCTCCCACAGATCCGTACGTGCTCGCATTAGAGCATACGGCTCCTCGAATCACGGGTTCGCTGCATGGCTGTAAACCGAATGGACGGTGCGCACGCGGGCCAGCGGGAATCGCTGGAGTAGTCGCCGGAACAAGGTCCAGTTGAGCGCCCGGTTGCGGTTGCGACGCAAGAGCCACTTCCGCCAGCGACGCTCGGCTTCCCGAAGGAACCTGGATAGTGCCGACGAGTTGCCGGTGACACCGTAGTACGCGTAATGTCCGCGTAGCTTCTGATTCAGTTTCTGCTGCTGTTCCCGGAGTGGCAGGTGCCTGTTGGCTTGGCACCAAGAGTCAATGCTCCGCATTGCTCGGCTGAATCGATCGGCAGCCGTCTTCTGTTTGACAACCCAATTACCTCGACGAGATCGATCCCAGTAATGGGTGAACCCCAAGAGGTCGAAAGTCCCTGGACGATCGGGTGGATCTTTTCCGCCTTGGACCGTCGCTGACGGTGGGCGGAAAGGCACCAACTTCGTCTTCGTGGGATGGACGGTCAGACCGTACTTGCCGAAGCGCTTCGGCAGGACTTCCATCACGCGTTGGGCGTCCCGTTGATCGCGGAATCCAATCACGAAGTCATCCGCGTAACGGATGAGGAAGGCACGGTCTCGCAGACGGGGTTTCACTTCTTGTTCGAACCAGAGGTCCAGCACGTAGTGCAGGAAGACGTTCGAAAATAGGGGTGAAACAACACCTCCTTGGGGCGAGCCGGAATCGGGATAGCTGACGCTTCCGTCTTCCATCACGCCCGCTTTCAGCCATTTGCCAATCAGGCGCAGCAACACACCGTCACGCACCCGAAGTTGAAGAAACTCCCGCAAGTGGCCATGGTCCAGATTGTCGAAAAACTTCTGGATGTCCACCTCCAACACATGGCCACCCCGACAGTTCATCAGTTGGTCGCGAAACGATGCCAACGCCTGGTGTGCCGATCGTCCAGGCCGGAAACCGTACGAGCAGTCCAAAAAGCCGTGCTCGTAGATCGGTTCCAACAGCATGACGACCGCCCTCTGAAGAACCTTGTCCTCCAGCGTGGGGATTCCGATCGGGCGGGTCTCGGTTTTCGAGTTGCCTTTGGGAATGTGCACACGTCGCACAGGTGGCGCTCGGTACGTGCCGGACTTCGCGCGGTCGAGCAGGCGCTGCAGGTTTCCCTCCAGATCCTGTTCGTACTGCTCCGCAGTCACTCCATCCACGCCCACCGCTCCATCCTTGCGCGTGCGTCGGTACGCTTCTTTTAACCAGTCGATGTCCATCAGGTAGGCCAGCGAGGTGAACGCCATGTCCGGCGATTGTTTCGCCAACATTGCTATCCGCTGCTGTTTCGTGGACACGCTTGTCGAATTTCGAGGCATTCGCCGTGTTTCTCAATAGCGGTTCCGTGATCCGACGTCTCGCTTCCCTCCACTGGCTCCAACTGGGTGCTGTTCGCCAGCTTCATCGGTAGTATCAAGACGCTCTGACTTCCCATCGCCCGTCCCACCGCGCTTCGTTACCGCCGCTTGGTGGTACCTCGGTTCCACTCGTTGTTTTCGCTCCTGGGCGGACGAGTGCGCCGCCAAGGCCTGGAGTTGGTCACCCGGTGTCTCCGTCCGGGATGCTGCCGAGGAGACGACAGGATCTCGCAAGTTCCTGGGGAACCCCCATTGTCCGTTTGCACATGTTCTTACCGACGCCGGCAGGACTGCTGGCACCAGACCATTACGGAGCAGCAGCATGGCCCTTGGTATGTGAACAGCAAAGGCTCCTGCGAAAGGTCTTTCGACGCTCAATAGCATGGCTTTCGGACTCGCTGTCTACGCCTCGCCGAGTTCGTTGCCTCCCCCGACGCAAGACTCGCTTCCAGCTGTTGGTCAGACACTACTGGGCGGGCTTGTACCCGCAGGGTTCCGCTGAAAGGTTTCAAAGCTGTTTCCTTACATCTCTTCCTCCTTTCCCAAGCTTCTTGCCGCAATCACATCGACC
>CALBSZ010000474.1 GCA_937967665.1 uncultured Planctomycetaceae bacterium | reverse complement strand
TCATCATTCATCATTCATCATTCATCATTCATCATTCATCATTCATCATTCATCACTCATCACTCATCACTCATCACTCATCACTCATCACTCATCACTCATCACTGCCCCATGTGCTACGACACGACCTTGCAAGAAACCATTTCGAAAGAAACGCCGAAGACACCCGAGATCCCCGATTGCCTCACCCGCGATCGGCTGGATAACGAGTACTTCCCGCGGATCAGTCGTCCCCTGCTGTCCGCCGTCATTGCGTTGTGCGCGGTCTTCATGCTGACCAGTTTCAACCGCTTGAATCATACCGATCTCTGGGGACATGTGAATTTTGGCCGCTGGATTCTGGAACACAAGTCGCTGCCGACGCATGATCCCTTCGCGGCCGAAGCGAGTTCGGAAACGCTGGTCAACATTCCGTGGCTATCACAGGTCGGCGGCTACCTGACCCTCCAGTGGCTCGGCAAGGAAGGTCTCGTACTGGTCCATGCCTTGCTCGTGACAATGTCTTGCGGTTTCGCAATGTGGGCGATGGCGCGCCGCACCTCGCTGCCTTGGGCCGTGGCTGGAACCGCGGCAATCTATATTCTTTCATTGCCAGTCGCCGGCACGGTGCGGCCACAGTTGTTTGGCATGTTGGGCATGTCGCTGACGATCCTGGCTTGCACATTCCTGCCCAAGTCCAAGCATGCTGTCGTCTGGTTGCCGATCGCCTTTGCCCTCTGGGCCAACCTGCACGGTTCGTTCGTGATGGGTTTTGCCGTGTTGGGAATCTACACTTTATCCACGACGCTAGCCACTTGTCGCCAATCCAGTTCCTTGCTCGGCGGCATTTTTCAGCGCGACACGGTATGGATGTGGCTAACCCTGGCGCTGTGTGTTGCCGCCACTTGTCTGAATCCGCTCGGCCCCAAGTTGTTACTGGCGGTTGCCGGCTTCGGTTCGAACGCGGCCCTGGAAAACATCTCCGAGTGGCGGCGATTGCCGTTCTTTAGTTTCTCGGGCATCTTGTTCTGGACGACGGCGATTGCGTCGATCTTCCTGATCAAGCACAGCCGGGCCAAGTTGTCGTTACATGAAATCGTCATGCTGGTCGTCTTCGGGATCGCCACGATCTCGGCCATCCGCATGCTCGCCTGGTGGGCCCTGGTTTGGCCCTGGGTGATCGCGCCTCACGCGCGCAGCGTGTGGAACCAGTACATGCAGCGTGGCGAAGTGGAGGAGGAAGAGGAGTCGCCAATGGCGGTGGTGTTGGCGATCGGGTTTGTCTTCATGACGCTGCTGATCTCGCCCCCCACGCAAGCCTTGCTATCCAGCCAGCCGCGCGGCGAAGCGGCCGTGACGTCGTCCGACACGCCGATCTACCTGGCCGAGGTCATGGAACGCCGCAACCTCAGCGGCCGCTTCTTCGCCCCGATGGACTGGTCCGATTACCTGGTCTGGAAAAACGGCCAGCGCATCCAACCGATGGTCTACACGCATGTGCATGCGATCGACCCGGCGACATGGGACGACTACCTGCACCTGGCCGCCGGCACGAGCAACTGGCTGGAATTGGCTCGCAAGCACCAGCTTCGTTACTTGATCGTGACGCCGAAACGGCAACCGGAACTGCGCCGAGCGATCGTCATCGCGCGCAGCAGTGACGACCCGCCCGTGCGCATTATCTACCAGGATCAAACCTGCATGCTGGCGGAGATCCTGGATCAGGAGGCAACGACCGAGGCCTCATCGTCCGCCGAGTAAGTCGCGCGCGTTCATAGGCGGGAGTGCGGATTCGGGCACGACCACGCAGAACGAGCGACGAACACAAACCAGGCACCCTCCCGCTCGCGGGAGGGTCGCGAGGAACGAGCGGGGAGGGTCTTTCGCACCGTGAGGAACCGCCGTCAATAATCCCGGAACGGTCCCCGCGGCTCGGCCGCTGCCATCTCCCGCAACCAATTGTCGTAGCGGCCCTGCATCATTTTGACGACTTCGGGGCGCGACGACGACAGGTCAGTTTCTTCCCCGACGTCCGTGCGCAGGTCGAACAGGCCGGTCTGGTCTCCCCTCTTTACCCACTTCCAATGGTCGACGCGAACGCCGACGTCGTCCTTGCGCTGCCAGAACATTTCCTGCCGCGGCGATTGGGTTTCGCCGCGCAGCGTGGGCCACCAGTCGAATCCGTCCAACGGGACGTTGGGCGGCAACGTGGCTCCGGCGACTGCCGCGAGGCTGGGGAACAATTCCAGGCTGGTCAGGAAGGCGTCGCTCACAGCACCTGCCGGAATCTTTCCCGCCGGCCAGCGGACCAGGCAAGGCACTCGGATCCCGCCTTCCCAGGTGTTCCCCTTCCTGCCGCGCAGCGGTCGATTGTCCGCGCCCCCGCCGCCGCCGTTGTCCGAAAAGAAGATCACGATGGTGTTGTCGAGCACCTTTTGCTGGCGTAGTAGCGCGAGGACCTTGCCGATGGACGCGTCCATGCAAGTCACGGCTGCCCGATAGTCACGGGTGCGCGCGGCAGCCGTGGCGACCTTGGCCGGCGATTGGTAGCGGTATCGGGTCACTTCGCGATACTCCGGGTCCACCGCGGGATACTTGTCCTTAAACTCGTCGGGAGCCTGGATCGTGGAGCGAATCTCGGGGGCCAGCGCCGAGGAACTATGCGGCGCGTTGAAGGGCAGGTACAGGAAGAATGGTCTTGCCGGGTCGCGGGTTTGCAGGAACCGCAACGCCTCGCGTTCGAACAGAGTTGTGCAATACGTTCCCTTGTCTTCCTCTGTCGGCGACAGGTTCCGATACATGCTTGGCACACCGTACCGTTCGTGCGTGTAGTAATCGATGCCCGTGTTGACGAAGCCGTAGAAGTCGTCGAATCCGCGGGATGTCGGCAGGAACCGCCGCAGCGACCCCAGATCCCACTTGCCGTAGATGCCGCACTGATAGTTTTCTGTCTTGAGTATCTGTGGCAGCAGGATCTCACGCAGGTCCATGCCGCCGATCCGTTCGAACGTCACGGCGTACTCGGCCGGCGAGTACTTGTGGCCGTAATCCGGCGCCTCGTTGCGAATCATATCATAAATGCCATTGCGCTGCGGATAGCGGCCGGTGAGCAGCGCCGCCCGCGAGGGCGTGCAAGCCGGCCACGCCACATAGAAATCAGTCAGCCGCGTCCCCTCCGCCGCCAGCCGATCCAAGTTCGGCGTGATAATGCCATTGCCCAGGATTCCCAAGTCGTTGTACCCCTGATCGTCCGAGACGATCAAAACGATGTTGGGCCGCGCCGGTTGTTCGGCAAGAACTGGCCGTACGCCAGCCAGTTGTAGAACGATCGCCGAGAACAACAGGAGAACGGTTTTCCCTCTTGTGTGTTGCGGACTATGCGACAATGACCGTCGGCAGTCGTGGATCGCAAGCCGTCTGGCTGGCGTTTTTGTAATGAATGGAAACATGGGGAACCTTCCTCTTCGTCGCGGTGCCGCAACAACGCAGGTTTGTACCGCTCGACTTTGCCAAGACTTGATTCGTCGACATCGTTGACTAAACTTTATCGCTGCCGCCAATCCGGCGTTAACTGTCGTCAGCATGCCGGAACGCGAACGCCTCAATTCAGTATTTGTCTCGCCACATTGGAGATCGCGACAACGGCCGGATGCTTGAGACGGCGTTCAACCGAGATGGCATAAAACCGCTCAACGACCGCGGGGATTCTACCAACGACCTTCACGGAGTACTGCTTGCAAACTTCGTTTTCGACCGTCGTCGGTGCGGGGAAGAGGCCGTGGCCGGCCTGCCCGAAAACCTTGAGCACAGCGCTATCTTCGAACTCATGGGCGGTGTTTGGACGTATGTTCTGCTGATCAAACCACTGTTCGAGAGCTCGGCGCAAGGACGTGTTTTGGGTTGGAAGCAGCATTGGGGCTTCGTGCAAGGAAGCGGGAAACGGGCGCCGGTGCTTGTTCGCCAACTCACTCGTGCCAAAGATCGTCACTCCGCATTCTCCCAATAAATGATTGAACGCGCGAATGTGCGTTTGGGGAGTGAGCGGTGAATCGGCCAGCACGATGTCGATTCGGTGCAGCGCCAGCTCGGCCAGGAGATCGTTGAGTTTGCCTTCGTAGCATTCCAGCTGGACCGTTTCCTTCAGGTCCAACGCGGGTCGGAGCAATTGGTAGACAACGAGTTTCGGCAGGACGTCGGGTACGCCGACGACGAGTTTGAGTCGATCCTGGGAGGGCCGCCCCTTCAGCGTGTCCGTCAGCTCGCGTCCAAGCGAGAAGATTTCATCGGCGTAGCGGAATACCGTCTGGCCGGTTTCGGTGAGCTCCATGGATCGACCAACGCGGTTGAACAGATTCGAGCCGATGGACTTTTCGAGCTTCTTGATCTGGCTGCTCAGCGTCGGTTGTGCCAAATGAAGTTGCTCGGCAGCACGTGAAATGCTTCCTTCCTTGGCAACCATCCAGAAGTACAGCAGGTGAGCCAATCCACGTGACGCTCCTTGCATTCACTTTTTCAATAAACAGTGGGCGGAATTTCTATTGGTCTCATCATATCCCGCCGGCGTATAAAGAGGTAGTTACCATCACGATTCGCTTCCAGAGGAGCAACACATGCAAATCTCGATACTCGATCGTCAGCAGAACTTGACACCGGACACCCATGAATTCGCGGAGCGGAGGCTGCGATTCGCGCTGTCGCGGTTCGCGTCCAGGATCGACCATGTGTCGCTAGTGGTTGTCGATCCGAACGGTCCTCGCGGCGGCCTCGACAAGTGCTGCAACGTCACCATCAAGATCCGCAGACTGGCAGACGTGCGGGTGTCGAGTGTGGGTGAAAATGTTGAGACGAGTATCGGCCGTGCCGCAGAGAAGGCCGGCCGTGCCGTTTCCAGAGCAATCGAACGGTACCGGGCATTTGACCGTCGCCGGCCACATGCGGTGTGACATAACAGGCGCACGCCGATTCTTGAATGGTTGCGGAGGGAACGCAATGAGTCCAGCAACGTTCGGTTCGGGCGTCAGGTAATCGATACCCGTGTTGATGAAGCCGTAGAAAATGTCGAATCCGCGGGATGTCGGCAGGAATCGCCGCAGCGACCCCAGATCCCACTTGCCGTAGATGCCGCACTGATAGTTTTCTGTCTTGAGTATCTGTGGCAGCAGGATCTCACGCAGGTCCATGCCGCCGATCCGTTCGAACGTCGCGGCGCCGCTGCGTTTCATCGGCGTGCGAGGTTAATGTTCATGCTCTTCAGGTGATTGACGGCAACGCTATTTCCGGAATCGGCACTCTTGAGATACCACGCAATGGCTTGAGTCCGGTCCTGGCGAACGCCGTAGCCATGGAGGTACATGTGCGCTACCCAGTTGTAGCTTCGTGTGAAACCTTGTTTCGCTGACTCATGAAACCATTGAAAGGCGATCGGGTGGTTCTTGGCAACACCGCTTCCTTTATAGCATAGCAGGGCGTAATTGTATTGGGCGATGCTGAGTCCTTTTCGCGCAGCCTGGAGATAATTCGCCGCCGCCGTTTTAAAACTTTTACTGACGCCGAGACCGTGTTCATACATGTAACCGAGTTCATTATAGGCTTTAGCGGAACCGGCAGAGGACGCCTTGGTGAGCCAGTGCCGCGCTTGGGAGTAGCTTTTCGCAACTCCCATACCAGCGCGATACATCATGCCAAGATCGGCCTGCGCGCCGCTATGCCCCTTCTCCGCCGCTTTCTTAAACCAATGCGCTGCCTGGCCGTAGTCTCGCGTCACTCCAACTCCGCGAGCGTACGCTCCACCCAGGTTGAACTGCGCGATCGCATGTCCCTGCTCGGCGGCGCGGCGTAACCAGTTGACGGCTCGGTTGGGATCTTGTGGAACGCCCTGGCCGTTCAAGTACAGCACTCCGAGATTGGCCTGCGAGTTGGCGAAGTTCTGTTCAGCAGCCTGACGCAGCCAGGTCGCGGCCTGGTGGTAATCCGGCGCCGCATTGGTGAGATACAATTCGCCCAGCGCAGCCTGCGCGGGGGCGAGTCCCTGTTCGGCGGCGGCATGAAACCAGCGGGCCGACTCTTCACGATAGTTAGCGCCCGACTTCGACCGGTACAGCAGGAATCCCAATTGTTGCTGCGCGAATGCTATTCCCTGTTCTCCCGCGCGGCGATACCAATAGGCCGCCGAGGTGCTGCTCTTGGCAACGCCGAGTCCCTTTTCGTACATCCAGGCAAGACTGCTTTGCGAGTGCGCGTGCCCGTCCTGGGCCGCCTGCTTGAACAGACTGGCGGCTCTGGCATGCGATTTCGTCACTCCCTTTCCGTTTTCATAGAGCAACCCGAGTCTGTACTGGGCCAGCGTGATCCCCTGATCCGCCGCCTTCTGCAACCACCTGGACGCTTGCTGGAAATCTTTTCTTACGCCTTGTCCGTTCAGGTAGGCTAGTGCCAGATTGAATTGAGCAGTGGCGTGACCCTGCTGCGCCGCGTTGCTGAACCACAGGACCGCCGCGTCAAGGCTCTTGGACACGCCGCGTCCGGACCGATACATTTCACCAAGGGCGTTTTGTGCATCCTGGTCGTTCTGCTTCGCTGCCTCACAGAAACAATCGAACGCCTTCGCATCGTTGGGCTCAGCATTGGTTGCGTAAAGGCATCCAAGCTTGTACTGTGCTCTGGCGTTGCCTTCCGCTGCGGCGAGCGTCAGCCAGCGCGCGGCCTTGACTCGATCGGGTGATACGCCACGGCCGTTGAGATACATGTCCCCGATGTTGTACTGGGCGGCAGCTTCCCCTTGCTCGGCAGCCTTCTCATACCAGCGGGCTGCCTCCCGCTCACTTTTTGCCAGGCCGCTGCCGCGCTCGTACATAATTCCCAAGAAGGATTGAGCACGTCGATCGCCTTGTTCGGCAGCCAGGCGGAACCAGTGTGCGGCGCTCTGATAGTCCCGCGTGAAAGTTGTGCCCTGGTAGTAAAGAGATCCAAGCAGGCATTGCGCGTTGCGGTGTCCTTGCTGGGCAGACAGCGTCAGCCAGTGCTCGGCCTGGCCGAGATTCCGAAAATCAGCATCCTCGCTGAGATAGATTTCTCCGAGACGAAATTGCGAACGCGCGTATCCTTGCCGAGCGGCGCGTGTCAGCCATTGAAAACCGGCATCCTTGTCCCGCACGACAGCATTGCCGGTAAGCAACATTTCACCCAGTGCTGTCTGGGCTCGAGGATGGTCTTGTGCGGCGGCGCGCCGATACCAGACGAGCGCTTTGGATTTGTCAATTTGGGTGCCCAGTCCGTGGAAATAGTTCTGGCCGATCAGGAATTGAGCGTGTGGATTTCCCCGCTCGGCAAACAGATAGATGCGCTGATTCTCGTCCTGAGGAGCGGTGCTCAGTACAACAGTGACCTGGCGAATATCGTCTTGTCGTTGCGTGGTCAACGTCGTCGTGTCGCCGGGGTGGTAGGACCGGACCAGATCAAGAATCTGCTGTGGATCGTTGATAGGAAGGCCATCAACGCGCGTGACGATATCGTGCCATTGCAGACCTGCGTCGGCAGCCGGACTTCCCGGCAGGACCATGGCGACGCGCACGCCGTCGGCCGAGGGTTTGACGGCACTAGGTTCAGGCCGAGGAATTTCGCCGAAAGCAGCGCCAAGCCACGTTTCCGAGAGGCGGTCGGATGCTTGAGCCTGCGCGATTATCATTGAAAAGCTGGCCATGGTCAGGAGCAGGACGACGAGCTTTGACACCGGCGAGTTTCTGCGGGAAACCGGGCGACGAAAGTGGAATCGCGCGAACGGTTGAGTAAGTGGGAACATTAGGGCCATGAGATTCTCCTTCGGACTCGGATCTTTTTCGGGGCCTTCACATTCATGCAATGGAAAACGACGCCGGGAGTCCGACGCCGTTGGCATGTGTTTTTCTCAAGTTTCCGAGAAACACGCGTTCGATTTAGACGGAGCGCAGTGCAGGCTACCGAGGCGGAATAGGCAGGCCTCGCCTTCCTGAAGAGCCTCGCGTGGTTGGAACATAGGTGCGTCGCGGCGCGGAGTATTGTCGTGCTTGGAGTTGTGCGTTGTAGGCCTGCACACGGGCGTTGTAGGCATTGATTTGTCGCTGCCTCGCCACGGCCTGGTTGTAGGCTTGTACTCGCGCGTTGTAGGCCGCGATGGCCTTCTGGCGAGCAACTTCGCGATTGTAGGCTTCGACCTGCGCGTTGTAGGCGGCCAGCTTGCGCTGGTACTCCGCCTTCTGGCGCGAGATTTCCTGCTGCCGGGCAATTTCTCTTCGACGCTGGATTTCGCGCCGTTGCGCAATCTCCATCTGGGTGAGCTGTTGGTCCAGGTTCTTCGCCGCCGCCACGTACCGCTGATTCGTTTCGGGAGTCTTAGGAGTCAGCCTCGCCGCACTTCCTTTGGATTGGAAGTCACGCGAATTGAATCCGTCGGCATGGTCGTAGTGAGTCGGCACAACGCGTGACTGCGAGTGGGACTCGGCACGGGAAGCGCGAAACTCAGACGGATTGAAGTCAGCAAGGTTCTTGTCAGATGGAGAATTCAATGTCAACCTAGGGGCGTACAGAGCTGACGTTTTGGGCGAAGTCCGGCGGGCGGTCGGCGCGAAGTCCGACACGGAACCGTCGGCATCGTCGTGGTCGGTTTTTGCGACAGCACTCGGTTGCGCCAGACCCGCTCGACCGCTCGACTCAGGCCGCGCTGCCTGCACCGCGGATTTCGCGGCAGGCATCGTTTGGGGCTCACGATTTCCTTCCGTTGCCGGCGCCAATGTACGTCTCTTGATAGCTTCGCCGGCCTGCCGCTTCTT
>CALBSZ010000473.1 GCA_937967665.1 uncultured Planctomycetaceae bacterium | reverse complement strand
GCTCTGGACCCGATGACCGCCAACACTCGGTACATCCTCGGCGTGGCCCTCTGCAGTCATCAGGAATACAATCGCGCCGTCGCAGTCTTCGAAACGGCTCACGAGTTGCAGGACGGGGAAGATCCGTACTGGCAAATCTTCGTTGCGATTGCCTACGCGAAAGTCGGACGTGCGGACGACGCGCTTCAGGAATACTTTGCTAACGCCGTCTGGCTTCTGAATCAGGACTCTGTGCCCGAACAGTATCGATTCCGTGACGAAGCTGAAGAGATCATCGGATTCGATCAGTTGAACGATTTCTTTTCCACAAAACTCAAGGAAAAACCTTCCGACGTCATGGCGGCGCGTCTGTACGCCGATTTGCTGCGGCGTCACCAACGTGCGGAGGACACACCCGAGGGGCCTATGGGCGAACCGAACGAATAATACCGAGGATCGAATAGAAACGAAAACGGCCGGTGAGCAGCTAGCGCCAACCAACCCTCACCGGCCACAAGGCTAACACCCAGGCTCGCGGTCTGCGCGCCCGGTGTGCTCGCTTTTTTCATTGTACGACATCATCACAGCTTTAAGAACTCTATCGAACGAATTTGCATTCCAGGCGGCGGACAGAGCACTGTCTCGCCAGAAAGGAGAACCGACATGCGAAGCTTCTCAACCGTTCTCATATCTATCATTCTCGCCTCTTTTGCGATGGTTAACGCGGGTAACTCTTGTGTCGGCCAGCCGATGTGGACCGATGTGAATGGGTTCGGTACGTTCCAGGCGAGGGTTGTGAAGGTGTTTCCTGAGTCGAGCGAGGTGAAGTTGGTCAACACCGACGGTCGCACGGCCGTGATCAGCATGCATAAGCTAGGGCCCAAGTCGCTGGAGCAACTGCGAAAACTCGCCCCACTGCAATCTCGGCGATGGACCAACGGAAAAGGCCGAGTGATCGAGGGAACGCTTCTGGCGATTGACGGCGACCGAGTTGATTTGTGGGTCGGTGACCGATTATTCAGAGTTCCCCTTGAGGAACTGTCGGCCGCCGATAGAGGGCACATTAAGCAGGTCGCACTGCAGCGAGTCGTCGATCGCGTCGTGATGTTGAAAACCTATGATGCGTTTGGTGATCAAATCGGAACGGGTTCGGCTTTCTTCGTCGATGACCGTGGTTGGCTGGCAACGAACTACCATGTGATTCGCGGAGCCGCAAGCATTGAAGTAGAGATCAGCGACAAGATGCATTCCATCAAGCACTGTGTCGCGGTCGATCGCGAGCGAGATTTGGCCATTCTGCCGTGTCCCGCTGCGCAGGACTTGTGTCCACCGCTAAGGCTTTCGAAGCGGCTTCCCAACATCGGCGATGATGTGTGGGTCGTCGGATTTCCCAGAGGATTGCCCAACAGCAGCCCGGGCAACGTCGGCAACTTGCCCAAGACTAAAGATTTTCCGGCAAATTTTCGCGCCTTTCTGCAAGAAAAGAGAGACATTCCCTTTGCTGGTGAAACCCAGTGGATTCAAATACAGAAGGCGGTTGTGCTGCCCGGCAGCAGTGGCGGACCGTTAGTCGATGAGTCTGGGCGTGTGCTGGGTGTGAACACTTGGCTCGCCGCAGGGGCGTTTGGTCAGGTGGTGTCTGCTAAGCACCTGGACGATTTAGTAAAGGTTGCGAAGCCGAAGATGGCGCTGCTGCCTCTGCGACTTCATCAGACGGTTCGTGAACCGACTGCACGCAGGTTGCACCCAGACGTCGCGAACATCATCGATCGTTGGCGTAAAAAAATGCCCGGCAAAATGGCACATGAGATCGTACAGGCAGCGCGGGGCGACCTCATCGCACAGGCCCAGAACGATCCGAAACATTGGAGCAGTCGGCAATCCGCCTTCCTCGTGGGCCAGGTCAGCTGTATCGATCCGGGTGGCAATCCATGGATCGCAAACGCTGGCAATCTCTTGCTGAAACATCATCCCCAAACGCACGCCATCTACGAGTTGGCCGCACAGACTGCGATGTGCAATCTGCCCGCTGCCGGCCAATTCTGCCGCCAGATTCTCGGTCAGAACGGCGTCGATGCGGCCATTCGAAACACCGCCAATGTGGCCCTATTGAACAATCTGCTTTGGCAGCTCGAAGCGAAACAAGGCGAGAAGCCGCAGCAACTGGCACCGCTTCGAGATGAGATTGAATCGACGCTAGGGCATTGGCAGAACAATCTCGCCGGGGAGTCACTAACGCTGGTGAAGAACGACGTCGGCCAAATACAATTGAATAGCGAAGGTCTTACTGTCGCTTACGAGACTACGCACCCCTGCTTCCAGGCAGGCATCGAAGAAGCCGTGAGAAAGAATGGGGCTCCAAATTGTTCGCTGGGTGCGTTGGCCAAAGGCACATCTTTCTACTTCGATCGTCTCACCATTGGCGCTCCCGCCCCGGACTTCTGTGGTGAAAGTGCGGCAGGTGCGAAACGATGCCTGAAAGGGCTCGCGGGCAAGGTCGTGTTACTGGACTTCTTTGCCGACTGGTGCCCCCCGTGCCGAAATATGTATCCACTCGAACGGAGGCTCCACGACAAGTCGAAGAAGAACCCGCAGTGGAAAGGCAAGTTCATTCTGGTTGGCGTCACGAACGACCCAGTCGAGACGATTCAGGCCAGAGTCAAGGCGAAGGAAGTTACCTGGAACGTCTGCTTCGACAAACCGCCAAAGGGGCAATCGCCGACGTTGGAAATGTATCGCGTGAAAAGCTACCCAACCATGTTTCTTTTGGACAAGAAAGGCATCATCCGTTACCGCTGGATTGGCGCACAACCCGGTCTCGAAAGAGAACTCAGCGAAGCCATCGATAAGCTCGTCGCGGAGTAGCGATGGCAAGGCCTCTATCTTTCCCGCCCTCCATTCCCATCTCGCAATTTCTTTCGAACAGGAACAACTATGACGAATTCACTTCTTTGTTGGTTTTGCCTCACCACCCTCGCAGCAGTGACAGCGTGCGCCGATGAGTTCGTGAAAGTCAAACTCTTTGACAACCAGGCAAAAACGCTTTCCATTTCCCCGGACGGAAGCCTTATCGCCATCGGTGAAGAGGGTCCCGAAATTGTTATATGCCGCGGCAGAGACGCAGAGATTGTTCACCGCCTTACAGGCCACACAGACCGAGTCCACGCCTTGCACTTCGCGCCTGATGGCAAGACGCTTGTCTCGGGAGGGTATGATAAGACGCTTCGCGCATGGTCTACGGAAACCGGTAAGCTACTTCGTGTTGTCGCTGTGATGGGCGACGTTGCCGATGCCCGCTATTCGCCGGACGGCGAGATGGTGGTCGTCAGCTTTCTCACCAGTCAGGATCTGCAGATTGTTGATCCTTCGCAGGGAAAAGTGCTGCGACGAGTCACTTCTCCCCTGAAGCCGCCAGCAGATCCGTCGAATCACTTAGCGCGGATAGCATTCTCGCCGGATGGATCTTTCCTGGCGGTTGCCTATGGTGGCAGATCATGGCCAAATTATTCAGGCGGTGACTCGACAATCGCAATTTTTGAAATCCCCAATTGGACATTGCGGACAAGGTTTCAAGCTGACCATTTCAACATCGACGACCTTGAAGTGTCACCAGACGGACGTTGGTTGGCTGGAGCTACCAATCGCGGAAAAACCGCGAAGCTTTGGAAAACTCCTGGTAAGCGTGAAGGGAAGAAAGCTTCCCCGGAGCAGATTGAACGGCATATCAACAACTTGGACAGCGATGATTTCTTCGTGCGCGAAGCCGCACAGCGTGACTTGGAGACAATTGGCACTGCAGCCTTAAATGCCCTGGAAAAGGCGTCGCGCTCTGAATCTGTGGAGCAAGGTCTTCGTGCGAAACTCATCCTTAGAAACCTTCAAACTTCGTCCATTGAACCGACCCACGTCTTTCGCGCTGGTGGATTCGACGTACACTCCGTCGAATTCTCTCCTGACGGGAAACTTCTCGCCACAAGCCGTCAGGCGGACAAACCCGACCACGTCGTTCTTTGGAACCTTGAGTACGATGTGCCGCGGCGAATCGTCGGGCCCCATCAGCATGGTGCCTGGAGTGTTGCTTTCACGCCCGATGGAAGTTCGCTGATAACATGCGGTCGAGACGGTCACGTCACTTTCTGGACATTACGCTAACAGGATTTACGAGGACTCAAATGAAAAGGCAGATCCTCGGTGTGCGTGTTACTCTAGCTGTTTGTTTCTTCGTCTGCTTCAGCATTGCACTTCGGATGAATACTGCTGCAATTGCGGGTGTTCGACCGGAATTGAAACGCAGCGAGTCAAAGCCCAACAAAGTCAATCCGTTTGAACCTACTTACACGCTAAAAGGGCACGATGGCGACGTCTATTGTGTTGCAGTTAGCCCAGATGGAGAACGTCTGGCCAGCGTGTCAGGAAGGTGGCGCGGCGGGCCAGGCCAGCTAAAGGTTTGGGACGCCGAAAACGGTAAAGAACTACGTTCGCAGAGAGTTCATTCGCTCCGCATGATGTGTGTGGCGTTTAGCCCCGATAGTCGTTTCATCGCAACCGGGTCAGATGACGCGACCGTCAAGTTGTGGGACGCCGCCACCGGTAAGGAACTTCGCACGCTCAAGGGTCACAAGTATCACATCTACGGAATTGAATTTAGTCGCAACGGCAAGCACCTTGTGAGTGCTTCGATGGACAAAACTGCGAAGGTCTGGGACGTGTCCTCGGGCGATCAACTAATTTCCTTCGAGGACCACGAGTTGGGTGTGCGAAGCGCAGTGTTCAGCCCGGACGGACGCCGGATCGCCAGCAGCTCCGAGGACGGCACCATAAGGGTTTGGAGCGCTTCGATGGGACAAGCGTTTCTCACGCTAAAGGGGCACTCAGCAGAGGTGCGAAGCGTCGCCTTTAGCCCCGATGGAAAACGGATTGTCAGCGGCGCAAAGGACAAGACCATCAAGCTGTGGGACGCCAGCTCTGGTGCTGAGATCAAGACGCTGAAAGGCCACTCGGAGTGGGTGATTAGTGTAGCGTTCAGCAATGACGGGCGTCGAGTCGCGAGCGCGTCGATCGATGACACGATCAGACTTTGGGATGCCTTAACGGGCGAGGA
>CALBSZ010000472.1 GCA_937967665.1 uncultured Planctomycetaceae bacterium | reverse complement strand
CTTCTGGCTGGACGCCGCGGTGCGCGAATTCACCGGATACAGCTCGTCGGTCATTTCATGCGACGCCGAGACGGGTGTGGCACAACTGCTGTCCGGCGCGGAGACGCCGGACGGTCGTCCTGGCGCGGCGCTGCTGGCTTTTGGTTTTTCCGAAGACGCGTTAGCGAAAGCGGTATCCAATCGCACCGGTCAATGCATCATGACGTGCCCATCAACGGCGGTTTTCGACGGCTTGCCCGACGTGGAGAAGCGCCTGCCGCTGGGCAAGCATATTCGCTTTTTCGGCGACGGCTTTCAGAAGAGCAAGCAGATTGGTGGCAAACGTTATTGGCGGATCCCGGTCATGGACGGGGAATTCCTGGTTCAGGATACTGTCGGCGTCGGTAAGGGGGTCGCGGGGGGGAATATCATTCTGCAGGCGATGGACAAGCCTCGTGGCCTGGATGCGGCCCGCCGCGGGGCGGCCGCAGTGGCTGCCTGCCACGACGTGATCGCGCCTTTTCCAGGCGGAGTGGCCCGCAGCGGCAGTAAGGTCGGCTCGCGATACAAGGGCCTGCGGGCGTCGACAGCCGACGCCTACTGCCCGACTTTGCGAGGCCGCGTGGAATCGCAACTGGTCGAAACGGCCAACTGCGCCTATGAGATCGTGATCGACGGGGTCAGCGAGTCGGCCGTGGCCCGCGCGACCTGCGCGGCGATCCGCGCCGCCGCCGGCGAAGGCGTAGTGGCCATCGGGGCCGGCAATTACGGCGGGAAGCTGGGCAAGTACCATTTTCGCTTGCACGAATGCCTGGCAACGCATTAGTGCGAGTCTCGCAGGCCAGGCGCGCCGAGTCCTCTTTGCCAGGACAGGTCGTGGACCACACGTACTAAGTTCGCGGTTTTCGAACACACTTGCTGGCGCCGCGCGCTTGTATGGTCGCGGAATGCCGCCAAGGTAACGCCGTCCAGCGATCAGGGTGCTCGCGATCGACAACAACCCGTGCTACGCGATGATATCGTGGACGACGTGACCGTAGACGTCGGTGAGTCGGAAATCGCGACCGGCGTAGCGGTAAGTGAGTTTCTCGTGGTCCAGGCCCAGCAGATGCAGCATCGTGGCATGCAAGTCGTGCGTGTGCACTTTGTTCTCAATCGCGACCGCACCGGTGTCGTTGGTGCTGCCGTAGCGCAGGCCCCCTTGCACTCCGCCACCGCAGAGGAAGAACGAGAAGCCCTTGTTGTTGTGGTTGCTGCCGCCGTTCTCGTTGGAGAGCGGCGTGCGGCCGAATTCGCCACCCCACACAATCAAGGTGTCTTTCAGCATGTCGCGATCTTTCAGATCCTGAATCAAGGCGGCAATCGGTTTGTCGATCGCCTGGCCGTTGGCGGTAATCTCCTTGACGTGATTTCCGTGCTGATCCCAATTGGAATGACAGACTTCAATGTAGCGGACTCCCGCCTCCGCCAGCCGGCGCGCCATCAGGCACTGGCGGCCAAAGTCATCGTCGCGGCAGCGGCCGACGGCCTTGGTCTTGCCCACATTGTAGCGTTCCAGCGTGCTTTCGGATTCGCGGGACACGTCCAGCACCTCGCTGACCGAAGTCTGCATGCGGAAGCCGAGTTCCAAAGATTCGATAACGCCTTCCAGTTGTGTATCGACTTGACTGGCTTCGAGCAGTTCGCGATTCGTTTCCTGGACCAGGTCGATTTGGCGTCGCTGCAAGTTGGCCGGCAGGTGTTTGCAATTCACGTTACGGATGCCGGCTTCGCTCATCTCGGCGCCGACGTGGCCGATTGGAGTCCCTTGATAAATCGCGGGCAGGAACGCGGAACCGTAGTTCTGAGCGCCGCCAACTCGCGTCTCGGCGTTGATCGAAATGAAACCGGGCAGGTTTTGATTCTCGGTGCCAAGTCCGTACAGCGTCCACGCACCGACAGACGGCCGGGCAAAGCGAAAATCGCCCGTATGCAGCATGAGATATGACTGCGGGTGATTGGGCAGGTCGGTGTGCATGCTGTTCACCAGGCAGAGATCGTCGGCGTGCTGCCCCAGGTTCGGCATGGAATCCGCAATCCACAGCCCGCTCTTCCCGTATTGGCTGAACGGCACGACGGAACCGGCTGGTCCTTTGCCGCTGTACTTGCCCTTGCTTTTCGGCGTGATGTTCGACGAAATAACCTTTCGATCACGCGGCTTGTAATCGAATGTATCCGTCTGTCCGGGAGCTCCCCGCATACACATGAAGATGACGCGTTTGGCCTTCGGTTCAAAGTGCGGCCGCTTGGGCAGCAAGGGACTCGAGAAACCGGCCCGCGTCTGTTCCGCGCACAAGCCTGCCATGGCCACGTATCCAAACCCACTCGAAACGGTCTTGAGCACTTGTCGACGCGAGAACATGTTTATCTCCTTGCTAACGGAATCGCTTCACACCAGCGGAAGCGGCGATCTTTGGGTGTTGTTCGCGTGGCGAACCGGGACCGTCCCTATCGTAAGTAACGAAATTCGGCGCTGACGAACAAGGCTTGGCAGAGACTCGCCCAGGCGTCCGTCAAGCGCTGGTCCGTGTCGGCGGTATTTTTTTCCAAAGCCTCACGAGACATCGCCAGGAAGCTGGCGGCACGCTGGCGCTCCGGATCAGTTGGCTGGCGCCCCAAGGCACGCAGGTAGGCAAGTTCGATCCGGCTGCCGTCGTCCTTGGCCTCGGCTTGCAGCAAGCGGGCAAAATGTTGCGCCTGTTCGATCACAAACGGGCTGTTCATTAAGTACAAGTCCTGCGATGGCACGGTCGTCGTATCGCGTTTCCCCACGACCAGGCTGGGATCACCCAGATCGAAGACTTCCAGCATCTCCGGCAGTCCGTTGCGCAATATCGGCAAGTAGACGCTGCGATGATTGGAAGGTTGGTGGAACGTATCTGGTGTCAGCTTGTCCTGGATCAGCACCTCGCCTCTGGATTCGACAACCGAACCTTGCGGGGGCGTCAGGTCGAGCTGGCCGCTGGCGGTGAGGATCGCATCGCGAATGGCTTCGGCTTCCAGTCGCCAGCGGGGATGACGCCAGAGGAGCAAGTTGTCCGGATCGGCTTCGTAGTTCTTGTCCTGGTGCGCGCTGCTCAGCTGATACGTGCGCGTCAAAACCAGCCGCTTGATGAATCGTTTCATCGACCAATCGTTCGCCACGAATTCCGCCGCCAGATAATCCAGCAATTCGGGATGCGTCGGCCGGTCGCCATTGACGCCGAAGTTATCCACGGTGCGCACCAGCCCTTCACCAAACAGGTGCGACCAGATGCGATTCACGATGACGCGCGCGGCGAGTGGGTTTGAGGGACTTGTGAGCCATTGAGCCAGTTCCAGTCGGCCGCTGGAATCAGGGGGCAACGAAGGCATCTCGCCCTCATACGCGACGGTCAGGAAGTGACGCGGGATGGGAGGCCCGCTGGCTTTTTCGCCGCGAACGTAGACCGGTACCTCGGTCACTTTGTCCCCTTCGGCGATTCCCATGGCCTGCCCGGGTGGCTCGACACGATCTTGCTGCAGCTTTTTCAGTTCCTTGGCAATTTCTTTTTGCTCGGCCAGCAGTTGATCGTACTTCTGCGGATTCTTCGGTGCCGCTCCCTTCTTCCTGGGACGCAGCTTTTTGACTTCCCGGCCGACTTCGCGCTGCCGCTTCTGCAGGTTGGCCAACCGCTTCTTCCAATCCTCGTACGCCTTGACCTCGCCTGCGTCCCGGCTCGCCAAAACATGGAAACCAGTCGCCGGAGCGCCTCCCATGTTTCCGCGGCTGCCGCCATAAAGTGTCTGGCTGCTGGCGAAAATGCCCGCCAGTGCATAGTAGTCGGTGGTCGGGATCGGATCGAACTTGTGATCGTGGCAACGCGCACAGAAAACCGTCATGCCCAAAATCCCGCGCATCGTGACCTCGATTTGATCCGCCGCGACGTCCGGGATAAATCCTTTACCGTTACCGCCGCGAATGACCGGTTTGGAACCAAGCGCCAAGAAACCGGTGGCAATCAAGTTGCGATTGCGTTCGTCCACAGATGGCGCAGGCAACAAGTCGCCGGCAATCTGCTGCTGAATGAATTCATCGTATGGCGTATCACGGTTGAATGCCTGGATGACGTAGTCACGGTAGCGCCAGGCATACGGGAAGGTGGCGTTCCGCGAATTACCGTTGGATTCGCCGTAACGCGCGACGTCCAGCCAGTGGCGTCCCCACCGTTCGCCGAAAGCCGGCGAATCCAGTAACTCGTCCACCAGGTCGACAACCGCGCTGGTGACATTGGCTGCCGTCGCCCGCTCGAACCGCGCGCGCTGCTCGACCGTGGGCGGCAACCCGGTCAGATCAAAACAGAGTCGCCGCAGCAGCGTTTCGGTATCGGCTGCGGCAACCGGCTGCAAGCCGGCATCTTCCAGCCTGGCCAGCACGAACGCGTCGATCTCGTCGCGCGGCCAAGACTTGTCACGCACGTTGGGGACCGACGGATGCACGACGGGCTGGAATGCCCAGAACTTGCGTCCTGCTTCGATATCGATTTCCTGGTGAACGACATCCGCGGCAGCCGGACCCTCGCGAGGGTCCGCCGCACCCGCTCGAATCCACTTCTCAAAATCCGCGACGACTTCTTTCGGCAGCCGGCGGTCGGGAGGCATTTCCAGATCTTCGTGCTTGATCGCACTCAACAGCAAACTCTTCTCCGGTTTGCCGGGCACGACAGCCGGGCCCGTTTCTCCACCCGCACGAGTCGCCTCGCGCGTGTCGAGCAACAGCTTGCCGCGCACTTTGTCCGCATCGGCAGCATGGCACTTATAGCAGTGCTCGACTAACACTGGACGAATTCGGTTCTCGAAGAATTCGATGGCAGCCGGATCGTCCGCTGCCCAGGAAACGCACCAGGGGGACAAGATCCAAACGGTAAGAGCGAGACGCGACACCCGCATCGTACTATCCTGATATGGTGGGCGGTTTGGGCAAGACGACTGGATCGCGGTCCTGCCAAGTTTTCGGAATGCTCCACAATTATCGATTAACAGCTTAGATGCGCCAACACATGAAATTATTTTGATATGTTTCTTGTTTTGGGGGATTTGGTCCGGTGAACTGAAGCATCAGTCATCGAGCCTCCTCGGAAGGTCGAACGCAGGGCCGGACCACGGGGGCCCAGGAAGCGGGCGTTTTCCAGAGATTTGTTCGGCCATCTTCCCGCAGCCGAACCAGAACTCCTAAGTGCTTTTTCAAGTAGAAGCATTGGGGTTGGGTGGCTGGGGTCGAGTGAAACGAGCCCCCAGTGTTTTGCAGCCTGGGAGCTCACTGTCGTTCGAACCCAGCCACCCTAAGATTAAGCGTTGACAAAGCACTACTCCGCCGAAACCGGCTGCGGCGATTCGGGCGCTTTGGCTCCCATCATGATGGCGATCCAGCGAGTTTCCTCAAAGCCCTCCAGCACGATCTTCAGGATCATCGTCAAGGGGGCCGAGAAGAACATGCCCACCGGCCCCATGACCCAGCCCCAAAACACCAGGGACAGGAAGACGACCAAGGTGGACAGTCCCAGCCCTTGCCCCATGAAACGCGGTTCGATCACGAACGAGATGAGGCAGTTCACCGCGACATAGCCAATCACGGTAGCCAGCGTGTAAGCCACGTAGTGCTCGTTATCACTGACGAAGACCAGCAGCACGGCTGGCACGGCGGCCAGGATGGAACCGATGTTGGGAATGTAATTGAACAGAAACGCCAGTAGTCCCCAGAACAGATAATTTTCCGGATCGAGGAAACGCATCAGCAAGCCGATCAGGATTCCGGTGAGCAAACTGGTAATCGTCTTGATTACCATGTAGCCGCGAACATTGGCCACAATCGTATCGGTATGATCGAACGTGGTCCCGCGTCCCACGATGGCATTCAATTTGTCGGGGAAGCGCGGTGCTTCGAGCAACATGAAGATTACGGTGACGATGATCACCAGTGCGTTGCTCAGCAGACCCGCGGCTTCGGACAACCCGCGCCGCACGAGGTCCATCACAAAGCTCCATTTGATATTCAACCCGTCCAGCCAGGTGCTTTCCGCGGGCGCGGACGGAGCCGACGCCCCGCTTACATCGTCGCCTGCCCCATTGTCGGTCACGGTGTCCATGTCGGAATCGACCCTGTGCGGCACGCGTTCGGCTTCGTCTACCTTTGCGCCGCGAAAGACACGCGGCAAGGCGTCTCGTACCGCGTGCTCCAGCGTTTGGACTCGTTTCCGGAAACCTTGTTCCAGTTTGTTGAGGTTCTTTTCGGCGCTCAAACTACCGACGGTATTCCCGACGATGGCCACCAGGCCGGCGCCGACGAGCAGGACCAGCGCGAAGATGATGGACAGGGCAAAGAAAGTGCGAATGCGTTTCGCTTCCAGCCAGTGCAGCAGGGGGGTGAGGATGATCGCGAAAAACAGGGCCAGCAGGAAGGGTGCGATGAGCGGCTTGGCCGCCTTGATGCCGGCGATCACGATGACAATGGCCGCAGCGGTCAGGATATAGCGAAGAAACGATTCTTCCTCGGGCTTCATGACTTCGACCGGAACAGGTTTTTCCGAGGATTCGCTCATTCCGCTCCTCAGCCGCGAACGAAGCGGCTATGCATTCTCTTTTACCGCGGCGACCGTTTCGAGAATCGCCTTCTGGCCGTCTCCGAATAGCATGAGTGTGTTCTCGGCGGCGAACAGCGGGTTCGGAATTCCCGCGAAGCCGGGACTGAGGCTCCGCTTGATCACGATCACGTTGCGCGCCTTGTCGACATCGATGATCGGCATTCCCGCGATCGGACTGTCGGGGTTATTTCTGGCTTCCGGATTGACCACGTCGTTCGCCCCGATCACGATGCAGACGTCGACCGTTTCCAGCGTGGGATTGATATCGTCCATTTCCACCAACTTGTCGTAATCGACGTCGGCTTCTGCCAGCAGCACATTCATGTGCCCCGGCATGCGGCCTGCCACGGGATGGATCGCGTACTCGACTTTGGCACCGTGTTGTTCGAGCAGTTTACCGAGATCCCGCACGGCATGTTGTGCTTGCGCCACGGCCATTCCGTAGCCGTGAACAAAGCCGACGCGTTGCGCACCGTCCAGGATCATGGCCACGTCCTCGGGCGACGTACTGCGAACGGTCGCGTAGATCTCGTCGGCGTTGCCCGTGGACGAACCGGCGTCGATCACCCCGAACAGCACGTTGAACAAGGAACGGTTCATGGCCTTGCACATGATCTTGGTGAGAATCAGTCCCGAGGCGCCGACGAGCGACCCGGCAATGATCAAGACCGGATTATTGATGACGAACCCGGTGGCCGACGCCGCCAGGCCGGAATAAGAATTCAACAAAGCGATCACCACCGGCATGTCCGCCCCGCCGATGGGATTCACCAGCAGGACGCCCAGGAAGCTGGCGACGATCACGATCAAGATGTACTGGTATTCGGCGGAAAGCGTAGCGGTGTCCCCCGTCAGCATGTACGCCGTCAGGCTCAGTAATACCAGGGCCAGGATCGCGTTCACGACCTGGCCACCGGGAAAACTGAACGGCTTCTTGAACATTTTCAATTCTTGCAGTTTGCCGAACGCGATAAAACTTCCCCAGAACGTCACCGCCCCAATGATTCCCGACAGCGCGATCGCGATGATCACGTCGGCAGTCATTTGCCCCGCTTCCGCGCGATAGAGTTCCGCTCCGGCGACCAGCACCGAAGCCGCGCCACCCAGCCCGTTGAACAGGCCGACAAGCTGTGGCATGGACGTCATCTGGATGCGGATTGCGAGCAAGGCGCCGATCAGTCCGCCCAAGCCGATGCCGATGATCACGTAGGTCCAGTTATCGATTCCGCCATACTTGTTCGGCCCGAACAGGGCCATCAACACTGCGATCAGCATCGCCAACGAACCGAGTAGATTGCCCTTTACCGCTGTCCGCGGGTGGGACATCAACTTGAGTCCGACAATGAACAGGACGGCCGCGATGAAATAGATCAGATCGAGAAACGGATTATCAGCCACAACTTTTCTTTCCGTACTTTTGGCCAGGATCGAATGGATTCCAATGTTGGATCGTCAGGCACGTATGCGTGTTCACCGCGAGCCGCGCTACCTCTTCTTGAACATGGCGAGCATGCGGTGGGTCACCATGAAACCACCGATCACGTTGATCGTTGCCAGCACAAGTGCCAGGGCGCCGATGAACGTGACGATCGGCTTTTCCGTGCTGGTCGCTCCCGTCGCGACCAAGGCGCCGACGATCGTAATGCCGCTAATCGCATTGGACCCCGACATGAGCGGCGTGTGCAGTGTCGGAGGCACTTTCGTGATCACTTCAAAGCCGACAAAAATGGCCAGGCCAAAAATCATCAGGCTGGCCACCAAGGCTCGATTCCGCGCGTCCGTACTCTCGTTCCGCGGGTCCGAACCGTCGTCCCGCGCGTCCGTACCCTCGTCCCGCGGATTGTCCGGCGCAGCCGCCTGAGCGTCGGAGGCAGGGGTGCCGCTGCTGTCGGCCCAGGCGCTGGCCGCCGCGCAGGCGGTCAGCACGCACAAGCTCCATAAACAGAAAGTTCGTCGACGAAACATTAAGACTTTCCTTCCGTATCGGTAGCGGCCGCCTCTGCGTCGGCGGCCGGTGGGGTTAACGGCGCCAGCCCGAGCATGTCGCGAAGGCGAGGATGTACGACTTCGCGATCGCGTGTGACGAGTGTCTCGCAAATGATCTCGTCGTCCATGTTCCAATTCACCTGCCCCTCCTTGATCAGATTGATGAGGAACTTGGTGACGTTGTTCGAGAACATCTGGCTGGCATGTTGCGGTACTTCGGCGGGCAGGTTGGTCGGTCCCAGGATCGTCACTCCCTGGTGAACGACGCGCTCGTCGGCTTTGCTGACTTCACAGTTCCCGCCACGTTCGGCGGCCAGGTCGACGACGACGCTTCCCGGCGGCATCCGTTCGACGGCGTTGGTAGTGATCAGCAACGGTGATTTGCGACCCGGGATTGCGGCGGTGGTGATGACCACATCGCATTCGGCCGCGATATCGGCAAGCAATTCGCGTTGCCGTTGATAGAACGCCTCGTCCATGGCCTTGGCGTAGCCCCCTTTGTCTTCCGATTCGCCCGTGTCCAGATTCAGTTCGACGAACTTGGCCCCCAGGCTTTCCACCTGTTCGCGGCAGGCGGGGCGAAGATCGTAAGCCTGCACGACACCCCCCAGTCGCTTGGCGGTGGCAATCGCCTGCAAGCCGGCCACGCCCACACCCAGGATGAAAACCTTGGCCGGACGCAACGTCCCCGCCGCCGTGGTCATCATCGGAAACATTTTCGGCAATTCCACGGCAGCCAGCAAAACCGCCCGATAGCCGGCAATCGTTGCCATCGAGGAAAGTACATCCATGCTTTGGGCACGCGTGGTCCGCGGAATCAATTCCAAGGCAAAGGAAGTGAGCCCCTTTTCCGCCATGACCGCGGCGGCGGCCGGGTTCCCCAGCGGATCGCTCATGCCCAATACCATTTGCCCGGATCGAAAGGCCGCCAAATCGTCTTGCCCAGCTTCCGGATTGGCTCCCACCGACCGGACCTGCGCGATCAAATCGGCGTCCGCGATCGCCGCGGCGCGATCCACCGCGAGGGTGGCTCCCTTTTCCTGGTACTGCTTGTCCAAATAGCCTGCCGCAGCGCCGGCGCCCGCTTCGACCACGACATCAACGCCGATCTTGGCCAACTGGGGGACATTGGCCGGTGCCAAGGCCACTCGCATTTCACCCGGATATGTCTCTTTGAGGACGGAAACTTTCATCATCGTCTCAATTTGCCTGCAGGATGCACGAACCGAACTTCGACGCCGAAATCACTGTGCCCAGCGGAGTTGCGGCCACGATGCGTCGCGAAAGGGGCAATTGTAAGATGGATGAAATCTCGTGAATAGCGGAGTTGAGCCATGATTTTTGGCCTTGTGCTTCCACCGTCTCCGTACGGCTTGCCGGACCGCCCGCATTGCTGGTGTCGCGAAATCCTGGCCGACTCCCTTGTGGCATATCGAGCAAATCGCTAGACTTATGCGTTTCCCCACGAGGAAAAGGACACGCCGGAGCCACGGCACGCCGATAGACACTATCGGACTCGCTGGCGGAGGGAATGAGGAGTTGAAGTCGTGATAACGCAGAAATCGTACATGGCCAAGCCGAACGAATTGGCCCAAAAGTGGTTCGTTGTGGACGGCACCGACAAGGTGGTGGGACGCCTGGCTGGCGATATCGCCGTTGTCCTGATGGGAAAGCATCGGCCGACCTACACGCCGCATGTCGATACCGGTGACTACGTCATCGTGACCAACGTCGAAAAGATCGTCTTCACCGGCAAGAAGTGGGACCAGAAGTTCTACACCTGGTACACGGGTTACACGGGACTGCGCAAGGAGCGGGCTCGGGACCGTTTCAACCGCCAGCCGGAACGGATCCTGTACGACGCCGTGCGACGCATGTTGCCAAAAAATAAGCTCGGCCGCCAGATGCTCAACAAATTGAAGATTTATCAGGGTTCGGATCATCCTCATCAAGCACAGAACCCCGAACCCCGCGAGATGGGAACCAAGTAACTCATTGCAGGCGAGTTGATCGCCAGGCGTACGTGGCGGTGGCGCGGACCACGGTGCTAAGTCATGGTAGCTGTGAAGAAAGACAAAACCAGTGGCGACGCGCTCGGCACCGGTCGGCGCAAATCGTCCGTTGCTCGTGTTCGAGTGCGAGCCGGAAGCGGCAAGGTCCTTATCAACAAGCGGCCGCTGGAAGATTATTTTTCGGGGGATGCCGATCGCAAGGCAATCACCGAGACGCTCGATGCCGTCGGGCAGAGCAGTTCCGTAGACATTATTATTCGCGTCACAGGTGGTGGAACTACCGGCCAGGCCGGTGCCTGCCGCATGGGCATCGCGCGGGCTTTGGTGGGATACAACGAAGACCTGTTTTCGACGCTTCGCGACGGCGGATTCCAGACACAGGATTAG
>CALBSZ010000471.1 GCA_937967665.1 uncultured Planctomycetaceae bacterium | reverse complement strand
GTGGCCGGGGTCGAGTGAAGCGAGCCCCCGGAATTCAAGGTTCTGTGGGGTCGCTTCGCTCCACCACAGCCACCCTTCTCCCGTATTAAAACAGAACCTGGCACTAGGCGCCGTTCCCACGTTCACTTGTTAAACCCTTTCTGGCGATACCGCAGATTTCGAGGATCCATGGTATGTCCCCAAATGACATCTTCCACGGCGACCTCCAACGCGCTCGCGATCTTGACCCGCTCTTGTGGGCTGGGAGTCCAACGGCCGACCGCGATCGCTTCGACCCGTTGGACGGTCAGCCGGGCGCGCTCGGCCACGTCTTCCAACGCTAACCGTTTCTGCTCCATCCATACGTCCACAGTCTTCATTCGCTCAAATTCTCCAGCTGCGCCGGGACATTTCCTTCCGGACGCGGTATAGTGAATACCCGTATTATACGTGTTGGCACTGCGAAGCCCCGTACGTCACGCTCCGCGTGACGAGGAACCGTCATCACGCTCCGCGTGACAAGCAACACCCGTCGCGGATGGCCGTATCATAAATGGTGGCGTCGCGAATGACAGAGGAGAGGACCCAGATGACTTTGAGATGGATTGTGGTTGCTGTCGTGCTATCGTTTTTCGTCACGTCCTTACCAGCGGAGATCAACGTGAAACCGGGAGTGCAAATCGAGAACAAACTGGCGGTCAAGAACGAGGGCGGGGGCGCGGTAACGATCCCGTTCCTGGCTTTTGTGCCGGAAAACTATGATCCTCAAGGAGAGCGGTGGCCGTTGATCCTATTCTTGCACGGACTTGGCGAGAGCGGCAATGGAAACCTTGAAAAGGTCAAGATTCACGGGCCGCCCAAGATCGTAAAAAAGCGGAAGGACTTCCCGTTCGTCGTCGTGTCGCCGCAAAGTCCGTTTCCAGAGAAGGGGCGTTATCGCACGGCCTGGAAGCCCGCTCAGTTGATTCAGTTGCTGGATCACGCGTTGCAGGAATTGCATGTCGACGAGGACCGCGTCTATTTGACCGGACTCAGCATGGGCGGCTTTGGCACGTGGCGTTTGGCCGCCAGCCATCCCGAGCGCTTCGCCGCGGCTGTCCCGATTTGCGGCGGTGGGATTCCCGCCTGGGGTCCGCAACTGACGACGTTGCCGATCTGGTGTTTTCACGGCGGCAAGGACAACGTGGTCAAACTGGCGGAAAGCCAGCAGATGGTTCAGGCGGTCCGTCAGGCGGGTGGTGATAAGATCAAGCTGACCATCTATCCCAATGCCGGCCACGACAGTTGGACCGAAACGTACAACAACCAGGAAGTTTACCATTGGTTATTGTCGCACCGGCGGAAGTCGTCCTGACGGCTCGGAGTCGTGTCAACACGGCGCTGTAGTATGGGCAGTTGAGTCTTTCGATGAAGGTCATGGAAGAAGCACGTCAGCGGATTCAAAACGCTTATTCTCCCGAGCACATTCGTGTACTCGGCCGCCGTCTGATGGACGTCTTTACCGAGCACCTGGCACGGGTTGAAGCGGGAGGGGGCCACGTTTTGAATTGGGCGGAGCCCAGGACCAATGTCAACTTGGCGCGGTCGTTCCTTGCGGACGTGGCCGCCGATGACTTGCTTGCGGCCTTCGAGCAGAGGGTTGCGACCATGTTGTCACACGGCAACAACCTGCACGATCCGAGGTATATCGGGCATCAGGTCCCCGCGCCGATTCCCGTGGCGGCACTTTTTGACCTCGTTGGTTCGCTGACGAATCAGGTCATGGCCATTTATGAAATGGGACCGTGGGCGACGGCGGTCGAACGCGCGGTTATCGAACAGTTGGGAAATGTTATTGGCTGGCGCGACAATACGTTTGCGGGACTCATCACGCACGGCGGCTCGCTGGGCAATCTGACCGGCCTGCTGACAGCACGCAACGTCACTCTGGGCGACTGTTGGGAGCAGGGTCTGCGAGCCGACCGGGATCCGGTGATCGTCGTCCACGGCGATGCGCACTATAGCGTCACCCGCTCGGCCGGCCTGCTGGGCATCGGGACGTCCAATGTCGTGCGCGCGGAATTGGACGAGCGGCGGCGGCTGGACCCGCAGCGGCTGGACGAACTGCTGACGGCGTTGCGGCGTCAGGGCCACACTGCCGTCGCGGTGTCGGCGTGTGCCTGCGCGACCCCGATCGGCGCCTTCGACCCGCTGGCAGACATCGTCGACGTTTGCCAACGCCACGAGGTCTGGTTGCACGTCGACGCGGCGCACGGCGGCGCCGTCCTGTTTAGCGAACGGCACAAGCATCTACTGGCCGGGATCGATCAAGTGGACAGCCTGGTCTGGGATGCCCACAAGATGATGTTCATGCCGGCACTTTGTGCCTTCGTATTCTATCGTCGCAAGGAGCACCAGTACGAGGCGTTTCGCCAGGACGCGCCCTACCTGTTCGATCCTTCGGCGCCAGGCATGGCGGAATTCGATAGCGGCCTGAGTACCATCGAATGCACGAAACGCGCCGCGGCGTACGGTCTTTGGGGTATCTGGTCGACATTCGGTTCCCAGATCTTCGCGGACCTGGTGGACAGCACGTTTGCGGTCGCCAGGCGATTCCATGAAATGTTGACGGCGGCCGACGATTTTCAGACGCTGCACGAACCGCAAGGAAATATCGTGGCGTTTCGCTACGTTCCAGCCGCCCTCCGCGAGGCCTCGCCCGAGCGGCTTAGTGAATTCCAACGCCGGGTGCGACGAAAAGTGATCCAATCCGGCGAATTTTATCTTGTCCAGACCACGCTCGACGGTTGTGCCGCCCTCCGTGTCACCGTCATGAATCCGCTCACCGACGAAACCCATCTGTCCGGTTTGATGGAAGCCATTCGCCGTCATGCTCAGGAATGAGCGAAACCGCTCACTGCGGCATTTTGTAGCAGCCCGCGCCGGATTTTTCTGAGAAGCGAACAAATCTCGTGCAATGCTTGACGCGCTAATTATAATGAACGATAGCGAATGACGATTTGTGACTGGTAACTGCCCATGGCTTTCGTTCAGCAAAAAAAACTTTCCTTCGAGTCGCTCGAATTGCGCACGCTGCTTGCCGCGCTCTCTTATTTCTCGTTTCTCGACGTCACTCCTACCTCTCCCACCTTTAACCAGAACGTCTCCCCGCGCGACTATCTGGGCCAGGTCTCTGCCTGGTATTTCGGGCATTCGACGTGAGGCTACTGCCGTAGCCAGTTTGGCTACTTGGACCAGCTGCAGAAAGATCTCGACGCCGATCATCCCGAGACGGCGATTCAGATCATCGGCATTAATCAGACGGGACACGAAGAGGGGAACACCGGCATGGCGGAGGGCCGCGATCTGCCTCTGCTGCAGGACGTGGATGCCGACAACAATGAGTTTTCCGATCTGTGGCTGGAAGCCGAAGACTGGGACGTTACCTTCCGCGACGTCATCATCCTGAACGCTGCCAACGAGTATGTGGCGAGGTACAATCTTACCGAGCACAATATCAAACCGGACGACGACCCGACAAACTACAACACGCTGAAGAGCCTGTTGCTGGAGGCGGCCGAACCGGTGACGGCGTCCTGGCAAAACTCGCTGAACATACATGATGTCGACGGCGACGGCGTTGTCCTGCCGTTTGATGTTCTCTTGGTGATCAACCGGTTGAACGAGCAGGGCATTCACGAATTTGCCGCGCGGACGAATGACGACGATCCGTACTATGACGTGTCGGGGGACGGGATGCTCACACCTCAGGACGCGTTACTCGTCATCAATTTCCTGAACGACCAGGCCGCCGCCGAAGGGGAAGGCGAAGCAACCAGTTCGATCTACCTGGATGTCGAGAAGCGTGATCCCGCGCCGATCGAGGAGCCTTTTACGCGGGCCGTCGACAGTATCTTTGCGCAGGATTTACTCGCAATTCTGTAGCGCCCGTCTCAAGAACGAGTGCGTGAAGACGGGTTTTCCAGTGAATTGAACAGTATTTCTGTTTAACCCCGAGCCGCAGGCGCCGGTTTGTTGCGACCGGTCGGTAGCTCATCTGCACCCAACCATATGTTACCGCGAACCGGAACTGGCGCTGTCGTACAAGGCACTGTTGCGCAATATCGAGCTATTGCCGGTTATGTCACCAAATGACTGGAACGGCGACGGATGGTGTGCAACAATAGAACCAGTTGTACGGAGGCGCCCCGACTTTGCGAGCATTCTGGTTGCGGCATGAAAGCGGTCGCAAAGCCGGACTCGTGAAGGCGTGCTTCATCCCTCGAATCATCACACCGGTAGCCCATGATTCCTCTTCGACTTGCCCTGTTGCCCTTGTTGGTAGCCGCGTTCCTGGCCCTGACCACGCGCGCTGCGCCGGCCCAGGAAGATCCCGTGGAAACGCGCCTTGCCGCGTTTTTCCAGGCCCTGCAAGATGGTACGGAAACGCCCGAAAAGACCTTCAGCACACTGCTCACCGGCAGTCCCTTGGCGGAGAAGGAAGAGGACGTCAAGAAGCTGGTCGAACAGTACACGGCCTTCGACCGCACCTACGGACCGTTTGTGGCCAACGAAAAGCTGAGTGTCAAACCGGTCGGCAGCAGTGTGATCGTGACGCGGTATCTTTTCAAAGCGCAGAAGTTCCCGCTCGCCTGGCACTTCGTCTTCTACCGGCCCAACCCTACGGGCATGTGGGTGCTGATCTCACTGAAATTGGACACCCGCATCGATCAGTTAGGCGGCTAGTGCTAGAGCGCCGTGTTGACGGGAGCGAAAAGGGAGGACTGGCTCCATCGTCGTGTGTGGTTCGTCCTGTGAAACCGGTTGGATCGATGGTGCCTGTCCCCCTTTCGCGGCCCAATCTCACTCGTGGTTTGCGCAACAGAGTACAGGCACGGCGGACGCGAAGCCATTGTGCAGCCGGCAACCGTGGTGTCACCGAGCCAGTCCCCGTTTATCGCGACCACGCGCCGTAGTACTACGTGTTTTTTTCGGCTTGTCACGGCGACCGTTGCGAAAACATTCCGACGAGGATGTGTGGCACGGGTTGCAGCGATTGCTTCTGGAATTACCACGTTTCGGAGACACCGGCGAAGATGGTCAGTACGATCGCGGCGCCCCAGATCAGCGTGAACAGGCCGCCGAGTATGATACCGATCCAGGCGTGCACACTTCCCTTCACCACGGGATTCTCGCGACGCTTCTTGAGCCCCATAATCCCGAGGATCAGCGCGGGGACGGCCGCGAACAAACCAAGGCACGGGAGCAGGGACAAGAGCCCCAGGTAGTAGGCGATCAGCGCGGGCGGATTCTTGTAGGGAATGATTCCACCGGTGGAATCTCCTTCGTTTTCGGACGATGCCGCCACGGTGTCCGCAGTGATCGGTGTGGCGTACGGGTTGTTGGGATCGTTAGTCGACATGCGACTTGCCTTAGCGTTTCAGCGATATTCTATCCGTGCCGCTGGATTCGATATCGACAGGACGACCGTCGACAACGACCTGATATCTTAAACCTTTGGTTGCCTCAATCACAGCACGGCCGTTGACGATCGTGGCGGGAAACGGAGTCAGAATGCGATGCTCGCCCGCCTTGATGAAGGCTAACGAAGCCACTTCACCAGCACAACGCAGACGCAAAGCCGTGATTGCCGACGCATTGATGTCATAGGGCAACAGCCGCTGGGATTTCAATAACAGACTGTCGGCCAGGCAACCGATCGAGGGCCCGTCCGGGTATTGCTGTTGCTGAGCGGAAACCAGGATTCCCTCGGCGAGCCGTTTCCAATCGAGCGTGTTGTCGAAGGGGAGCAGATCCAGCAGGCAGTCGGCATAGACCACTCCCATCCACTGCACCGGTCGTCCGATCCAGACGGGCGCCTGATAATGCGTGGCGCAGAGCGTACCGATCGTGGCGTAGTTCATGATCGGACGGTTCGACCATTGGTAAACGAAGGGGATTCCGGAGACGGCCCAGCGGACGGCCAGGTCCAGGTATTGCTGCTTCTTTGTCAGCTCATAACCCAGCACATAAGCGCGAACCGCATAAGCCGAAGCCAGCAGATCGGGAGCGTGCAGCGGGCACTCCCATACGGAAGCGCCGCGTGGAGTGCGAAAGCGTTTCATGAACTCCAGCGTTCGCAAACCTGCCTGCAGCGACGCCGCGTCCCCCGTGTAGCGGGCATGCAACAACAATTGCGCCGCCGGCCGACTGCACTGCCCGCTGGACGTGTTTTCGAAGTGCCCTTGACGTAACTTGCCGTCGTAACGATACGAACCGTCAGGCTGCTGCCGTTCGCGAAGGCCCTGCGCTTCGCGCCGCAACCGGTCCAGCCAGACGTCCGCTTTCCCGGTCAGGAAGTAGATCGCATCGTTGCGGATGTGGCCGCCGTGGGGTACGAGTTGCGGATGTTGCGGCACGGTGCCGGTCAAGCGAAAAACTGCCGAAGCGATGTCGGCGAAATGGCGCGGCGTTTCAGGAAGCTTCTTGCCGCCAGGATTGACGGCGTGAAACCAAGTGTTTTCGCCGCCATGACAGACACTCTCGTTGAAGCAGCGGAGTTCCAGTTCCGCCTGCTCGGCCGTAGAACGCGGGCGTTCAGGCAAGGGCTGCAAGCCGCCTTGTTGTGCCAGCGACCACAGGACAGCGTCTTCCAGCCGCGCGCCGGCTTGAAAGGATTCACCGATTCGGATGACGGCCTGGATGCTTTTCCCAATGAGACTCATGCGATGATCGGATGTCCCGTCGTAAAAATTGGGCGCCGCAAACGTCGGCTGCAAGGACATGTCCCGCCAGGTCATGGACAGCGAACCACGGTTGGTGACGAAGGCCATCAGCGGCATCGTCAACAACATCGGATCGGGCTGGAAGCGGACGTGCTCGGGCCCGCGCAGATCCAGATTCGACGACGATCGTTCGGCATGTCCCAAATGCTCGACTCCCGCCAGCAATCCCTGCTCCAGCGTCCCGATGGCACGTACAACAGGCGCTTCGCATGCGTGGGGCACGTCGAGTGAAAACTGCAGTTGCTGATCGACGAGTTGCAGTTTCAGCGTTACCTGGCGCTCGCCCTGGCATACGATAACATCGTCCTGCTGCGTCACCACCAATGGCACTGGCTGGTGATCCCGCGCGACCAGCGGCGACAGCACGCCGACCAGTTGCTTGCGGTAAAACAACCGAGCGCCGGAACCATCGCGGGCAACCTGCACGGTCACGTCGCCGTCCGCCAGGGTGTGCCAGGTGCCTGGGACGTCGGCGTTCCAGAGACAGCAGGTTCGTTCCACGGTGGGGAAACCTGCCGTTGCCGCGCGGATGGTCAGCACTTCAAAAGGGTGCTCGACACGCAGCTTGCCTTCAAAGGTTTCGGCCGCGCCGGGGGCGAGCTGTTTCTGCAGGCGGCCAACGCGGCAATCCCGCGGTTCTTCGCTCCAGTTCTTGATCGTGGCGATGTAGCGGTCCGGATCGATTTCGACCTGCTGGATTTCCAGCGGGTGCAGCCGGCGCAGATGGATCTGGATGCGGTCGATTTCGAACTGACCCGTTTCCGTGGCCGGATCGAAACGCAGTTGCTGCAAGGTGCCTGTGACCGGAACAGCAACGGCATATTCGTGCCACTCTCCGTCCCCGTCGATTTGGAAGCGGCGACTGTTGGCTTCGCGCGGCGCTCGTTGATCGTCGGTCATCCAGAACCATTGGGCGCTACTCTCGACGTTCGCCTTCATCCGCACGTGCAGCGTGAGCCGATCCTCGCCGCGCATTTTCAGTGTGAATTCCGGCGAATTGAGGATCGGGTCGACAGCGCGGCTGCGTACGACGAGCGTCCCCGGCGCACTCTCGATGGCCGCGTCCTTTTCGGCCGTCCATCCAGACGTGCCGTCGTCAAAGGTCCATTCACGGGCAACCTGTTCGTGCACCGTCGCGCGGGGAAACGGGTTTATGATTTGAGCCTTCGCGGGGCTGGCGGCCATGGCGAAGATCATGGAGAAGCAGAGCGCGCAACGACTTGCCGGCATCATGGGATCCTACGTACACCGGCCTGCATGGGCCAGGCCGCGGAGGATACAGTCGAGCGCCGCCGTTTCATCCACGTCGATGGCCACTTCCATGTTATTGCGCCATTCGGGATTCGGCCGGCGATCAAATACCGTGGCCCCCATGGTCAACGTTCCGGTCGTTTCGACGTCCCCGGCCAAGTAAGTCGTTTCGAACAGTTCGGGATGCAGAGCGGCAAGCAGGGCGATCACATCGTTCAGGAAGATGCTCTCTTGTCCCAGCTGCTGGTGATAGGCGCGAAATGCGAAGGGGATCACACGCCGCAGCAAGTTGCCCGCCCGGGTTGAATCGCCGGGCAAATCGTCCACGAAATCCATGGTGATGCGGACCTGCCGGGTGACGTCCAACGGCACCAGCGTTTTCGTGGTCGCCGAGCCAAACACGGCGTGAGCGCTCGCGGGGTCGTAGTAAATATTGAACTCTGCCACCGGAGTGATATTGCCGAGGCCGTCCACGGAGCCGCCCATCATGATCAAGCGGGCGACCATCCCGACCAGCGAGGGGTCTCGTTGAAATGCCCGGGCGACGTTGGTGAGCGGTCCCAGACAAACCACCGTCACTTCATTGGGATGTGCGCGAACGATATCGCAAATGATCTTGTACGACGGATGCTGATGGGCCACGCGGGAGACGTTGAGTTCGGCGTTGCCCAGGCCGTCGTTGCCGTGCAGGTGGTCGCCAGAAACTCCGGGGTCGCGGTCGGGCGGCGAAGCCGTACCGATGCGTGGTAAACGCGGCGGATCGAGCCATTCGATGATGGCCTGCACATTGCGGCTGGCCTGCTTGGCCGATACGGTACCTTCCACAGCCGTTACCGCCAGCACTTCGACACGCGGTTCGAACAATGCCAGGCAAAGCCCCACAGCATCGTCAATCCCAGGATCGCAATCGATAATCACCTTCCGTGCCATACGGTGGGATTGTACGATTGGCGTTTCCCGATCACAAGTGTAATCCAGCAAAAATGATAGATTGGCCGGGCGTCTGGGGGCTGCAGGTTTTTTCAGGTTTGAAGACGAACAAGTCCAGCGGGAGAATTTTGAAATGTTGAAGTCGATCCTGGGACGTGTCAGCGCGGGCGAAGATCTTTCGATGCAGGATATGTCGTCGGCCATCGATTTGATCATGCAGGGGCAGGTTCCCGAAGAGCAGATCGGGTTGTTGTTGATCGGGCTGCGCGCCAAGGGCGAAACGTGCGAAGAAATCGCCGGTGCCGCCGCCGCGATGCGCAAACACATGGTGCCCATTCGAACAACGCGAACCGAGTTCATCGATAATTGCGGAAGGGGGGGCACCGGCGCGGACACGTTCCATATCTGTCGCGCGG
>CALBSZ010000470.1 GCA_937967665.1 uncultured Planctomycetaceae bacterium | reverse complement strand
TGGCCAGGGACCGGCCCGCCGACTCCAGATCGCCGGCCTGAATCTGGGCGGCGAATGTTTGAAAGGAAATCTGTGCTAGCGGCTGTGGCCGGGAACGGCGCGGCGCCGGCAGACCGAGCAAGCGGTCGGGACGCGCGGGAGATGTCGACCGGACCGCGGAGAGGTCGGCCAGCATTTGATTGACCCGCTGCAGCTTGCTGCCAATCTGGTCGTAGGCCGCGTTGATCTCATCCATAAACGATAAGCCCGCGGCATCCTCGCAAATGCCTTCGTGATCGTCCAGCAGCCGCGCTGCCAGACGTCGGGCCAGCGTCGCACGCGCCCGTTGAAGTACTTCGATAGCCTGTTCGCGATCGTTCATTGGATACTACCTCCCCAATTCCAGCTTATTCCGAATCCAGCTGGATGGAAAGCGCGTATTCAGCCTATGCCGATTGTGAAATCTGTGCCGTGCCGCTCACCGCGTCTTTGGGCACACGTTCGACGAATTTTAAGACTCCAGCCATGCAGACGATCAGAACTGCCAGCAGGATGGCGACGTTCAACCAGGTCTTGGCGCTGGCACGTACCTTGGCCGCCAACGCCGTCCGGCCGCCAACCACACTGGCAATGAAAAACAATGGTAGCGCCAACAGGAACTTGGTCCCAATCAGTGGATGATACAGCTTGCCCGGAAACGAATAACCGCCGACAATTCTCACGAGATTGACGATTCCGGACAAGAGCAGGAATCCGGTCGAGATCATGACGATCTTGGACCAGGCCTTCCAGACGTCGTTGCGATCTTCCCCCTGGGACGACTGGGGCAATGAGGGAACGTAGGCGAATCTCAAGAAGAACAGGCCACCGACGAGCGCCAGCGACGAGAAAATGTGCATCCAGCGAAAGGCAATATCAATCCAGGGCATGGTGAGTCTTTCCGATTTCAGTGAGTCAAACTGTTGATTTGTTATTGTGAACTTCAGACCGGTCGGGGTACAGGGGTGGACCGCGTGCTCAGGAACGAAACCAGATTTCTTTGGCCAAGGCGTCTTCCGTCGGAAAAGCATTCCCCACCAGAGTCGCGAAGCGACGGCATGAATTGAACTTCCGACCGGTCGGAGTACAGGGGTGGACCGCCTGCTCAGGAACGAAACCAGATTTCTTTGGCCAAGGCGAAGGCCTCTTCGGTACAAGTAATCTGCTCCAGCAACTGGGCATCCCGAACGGCAGAGAGCACGTGCTTGTATTTCGGTCCGGGAGGCAGGCCGGCGGAATTCAAATCGTCGCCGGTCAACAACGGCGCGGGATTGAGCTGCTCCGGCGGCAGTGCAAGCTTGTCGCGGGAAAACGTAAGTCCAGCTGGATCGCGTCCGGCGATGCTCACGACCGCACTGGCTACCGTCATCAGTTCGCGGATCCGCGGCGCGATGAGTACTCGCTGTACTTCAGGCCATGGCCGCTGGTGAGCGTCGAGTACGATCGGCAAGTGCTGATGAATCCAAACGGCTCCCACGCGTTCCTCATTGGAAAAAGTCAGCCGCCGACAGACCTGTTGGATCGCGTCGGCCGTGCCGTCGGGCCAGAACAGCGTGGCCAGGCAGGCGGAAACGGTCGGTTCCTGAAGAGCCGCCAGGACCTGCCACGTCGTTTCGACCGACGCTGCATCGTCCCATTCGGGAAGGATCGTCGGCAGTAACTCCGTTTCCTGCAGCAATTCCATCGCCACGCGCCGGTTGGGGTGAACGAGCATCCTGCGCAGTTCGGCCTCGATCCGTTCCGCGCTTACGATTTGAAGGCCAGCCGCCTGCCGCTGGATGGCCGACTTGGTTGCCGGCTCGAGCGAAAAATCAAGTGTGGCGGAAAAGCGTACGGCGCGGAGCAGACGCAGCTTGTCTTCGCTGAACCGATCGTTGGGGTTGCCGATGGCGCGAACGATTTTCGCCTGCAGATCGGCCTGCCCGCCAACGTAGTCGATTACCTGCTCCGCAATTGGATCATAAAACAGGCCATTAATCGTGAAATCGCGCCGGCTGGCGTCTTCCCGCGCGGTACTGTACGAGACGCTATCCGGGTGCCGGCCGTCGCTATATTCGGCGTCACGACGGAACGTCGCAACTTCGATTTGCCCCTGCTGCCTCGTTCCCAGCACCGTGATCACGCCGAACGACGCGCCGATGGCCAGTGTGCGACCGCGGCCGAAAACCTTGCGCACCTGTTCCGGTTCGGCGCTGGTGGCGACGTCGTAGTCCTTTGGAATCGTATCCAGCAACAGGTCGCGCACGCATCCACCCGCCCACAACGCTTCGAATCCGGCCGCGCGCAGCGCGCTAACGACTTCCAGAGCAAACACGCGCTGAGGAGATGGAATGGTCATGGAACAGTATTCTACGCGATGAACGCAGTGAGGCGAACCGAAACCCCGTGGCCCTGGTCGAACACATCGATCACGCCATCGAAAGACTTTTCGCGACAGCGGTTCGCCATCTCGACGTGGAATCGCAACGGGACTCAGGACCTGTGAAAGTTATGGTAATAAAGAAGACCCGCAATCGACTTCGCGTCTTGAATCTCGCCGCGTTTAATCATACGGATGGCTTCCTGCCAGGGCACGATCAGGTTGTGGATCTCCTCGCCCAATTCCCGCGCCGGCTCGCCATCAGTGAGGTCGCGCGCGACGAACAGGTGCATCCGTTCGTCCAGGATGCCGGGCGACAGGTAGAACGAGTGCAGTGGCTCCAGCTTACCGGCGCGAAAACCGGTCTCCTCGATCAACTCGCGGTGCGCGGTCTCAATCGGCGGCTCGGGGCGTTCGATGGTTCCCGCGGGAAGTTCGATCAGCGCCTGGTCGACAGACATGCGGTAGTTCCGAATCAGGCAGACGCGATCGTCGTCCACGAAAGGGATAATGGTCACCGCCCCCGCATGCCGAATCACGGCTCGGCGAAACACCGTCCCATCCGCCAAAACACGCTCCACTTCCACCACCTGAAAGCGGCTCGTATCCAGAAGTTGTTTATCTGCAGTTGTCACGGGAATCGTTCTACTTTCGTCCTGAATTCGTAAGCTTGACCGTTTTCGCCACCAGCTGGAGGGTACTTCCCTAACGAATGTAGCGATCTTTCCCACTTTTCACCAGCGCACGTCCGCCGGGACGTCCCTTGGATTTGGGGCCGATTCGCCCCCGATTCGTTGCACACGCGCGCGTGTAACCTACTGTTGTGGTGGAGAACTGCTGCCGCACGATGAAGTATCGGCGAAGTTTCAGGGTTCAATTCTTTTCGAGACAAACCATGAACGGTACCGTTAGCACACCTCGCAAGCTTGATATTCCCGACGTTTCCATCCAGATGGAGGCGATTGCCGCCACTGTCAATGAAGAATTGAAGACCTGGTTTGGTGTCGATTTCACGATTTGGGACGTACATGGAAATCGCGTGTTGCTGGCCGGGGAAGACCGCGCGACGGGTGACGAGTTCGTGCGGGGCGAACTGATCAAGCAGGTATCCGCGACGAACAAGGTCGAGTTTATCGGAGATGAAGACGGGGTCGTTGTGCTGGCCTTGCCCTTCACTTGCCAGTTCAAGAAGCGGTACGTTGCAACGGCCGAGTTCACCGTCTACCATGCCGGCCCGGACGACTCGGTGTCCGCGGCGGCAAACATGATGGCCTGGGACGAGACGAAAACGCGTGAATGGATTCGCCGCCAGGCGATCTGGTCGACGCCTGCGTTGGAGGGTTTGGGACGCGCGGCGGTAGCCAAGCTGAACGAAACGGCTCGCGTCAAGAGAATGGAACGGGAAGTCGAAAAAGTCTCCGACAATCTGGCGGCCACCTACGAAGAAATCTGCCTGATCTATAGCGTGACGCAAAATCTACGCATCTCGGCCAGCGATGAAGAGTTGGGAACGCTGGCGCTGGAATGCCTGATCGACTGCATTCCCGCCACCGGTGTCGCCATTCAATATCTTCCGGTCGCCGAGGAGGACAGCGTCACTTACGACGCGCGAACGTCAACGCTGTTTCTCACCGACGGCGACTGTCCGGTAACCACAGACGAGCTGTCGGAACTGATCGAACAATTGGGACTTGGCGCCGGCTGCCCGCCCTACGTCGCCAATCACAACATTACTGAATCCGAGTCCTGGAAGTTGCCGAAAGTTCGCCAGCTAGTCCTTGTGCCGTTGTCCGAAGGAGACAACATTTTCGGCTGGCTGGCCGCCTTCAACCATGAAGACGATGAAGAATTCGGCACGGTGGAAGCCAGTCTGCTGAACTCGCTCGGCGTGATGCTTGGCATTCACAGCGGTAACCGCGAACTCTACCGCCAGCGCGAAGAGTTCCTGGCCGATGTCGTCCGGGCACTCAGTTCCGCCATTGACGCCAAGGACCCGTATACTTGCGGGCACAGTGACCGTGTGGCTCGTGTTTCCGTACGCCTGGCCAAGGAACTGGGCGCCGATGCCGATACGCTGCACACCATTTACATGGCGGGCTTGTTGCACGATATTGGTAAGATCGGCGTCGACGACCGCGTGTTGCGCAAACCAGATCGGCTGACCGAAGAAGAATTCGAACAGATTAAGCTGCATCCCGAATTGGGCTTCAATATCCTGCGCGATATCAAGCGTCTGTCCTCTGTGCTGCCGGCGGTCTTGCACCATCACGAACGGGTGGATGGCCAAGGCTACCCACACGGTCTGGCCGGCGAAAATATTCCGTGGATCGCTCGCGTCATGGCTGTTGCCGATGCCTACGACGCCATGCACAGCGATCGACCCTATCGTAAAGGAATGCCGCTCGAGAAAGTCGAAGCGATCCTCAGGGACGGCTGTGGCACGCAATGGAACGATTCGGTAATCGAAGCCTATTTCGCGGCCAGCGAGGATATTCGCAACATCAGCGAACACGAACGCGAAAACTTGACACTGGACGTCCGCAAGTGGGCGATCGCCTATGGCGAGGCAAGAAACTGATCGAGAAGATTTGTTACGCGAAGCGACGGCCCTTGTCCAGCGCGCCGAAATTGCTCTTGATCCCCATCGTCCCACCATCTTCATCGGTTTTCGCCGGAACGGCTGCGGCAGTATCTTCCTGGAACCCGAACGGGTTTATCACTTCAATAGCCGGAATCAGTTTCGCCGCGGCTACGTCTGCGGACGTCTGCTGAAAGCCGAACGCGGTCGCCTCGCGGCCATGGTCCGTCAGCGAACGGAAAGCGAAGTGCAGCTACTCCGCAAAGACCTGACCGAACGGGAAACCGCCGAGTTCCTGCGCGATGTGATCGCGGACATCGAGCAAATCGCCCATCGCCTGGCACACGGAAACTTCCGGATCGTCGGGCAGGTCCCCGACGACGGCAGCGTCCTTCCACGGATCACGGCGTGGTTGGATGATTTGCAAGCGGGCACGACGATCGCCGCGTCGCCGCACGCCAGGTAGGTAGATTTTTCTAAAAGCTCAGCATCCGCCGATACTCTTCCATGCGGATTTCGACGTCATCGCGTTCGATTCGTTTCATCCGGTCCAGGCTGAAATCCTCGACGTTGAAACTGGCCACCAGAATCCCGTAGGCCATCGCCTCCTTGAGCGTCTTCGGTTCGAAATCTCCCTTTTCCGCGAGGTACCCCATCATGCCGCCGGCGAAACTGTCGCCCGCCCCCGTCGGATCGACCAGGTTGGCAGTGGGGAACGCCGGCATGACGTAGGTCTCGTGTTCCGAGAAGAACATGGCGCCGTGTTCGCCCTTCTTGATGACGACAAACTTCGGTCCCATCTCCAGGACCTTGTACCCGGCCGCGACCAGGTTCTCGTCGCCGGTGAGCAACTTGGCTTCACTATCGTTTAACACCAACCCATTGATGCGCGTGAGCAACTCGTCCAAGGCATCGCGCTGCGTACTGATCCAGAGGTCCATGGTGTCGGCGACGACAAGATGCGCGCCCGGTACCTGGTCCAGGACCTTGAGCTGTAAGACGGGGGAACCATTAGCCAGGAAGACGAAGGGACAACGCCTGTAGTCTTCTGGCAGCACGGGATCAAAGTCGCCGAAGACGTTGAGGTGCAGCTCCAGCGTTTCGCGATCGTTCATGTTAGGAAGATACTTTCCCTTCCAGTGAAACGTTTTGGCGCCTGGGACCACCTGCAGGCCCGTCGTGTCGATCCCGCGTTCTTGCAAGAGTTGCGTATGCGCGCCGGGCCAGTCCTCTCCGACAACCCCCACCAACCGAACCGAAGTAAAGTAGCTGGCTGCGTACGAGAAAAAAACGGCCGAACCCCCGAGCACTCGGTCGCGATGGTCGGTAGGTGTCTGGACGCTGTCAAATGCTACGGATCCGACGACGAGGAGCGGCATGGTGTCATTCCTTTGTCTGGCAACCGCCTCAAACAGTGGGGTGCGGGGCGCTGGTTTCGATACACTTTCTGGAGAACATTCCCCGACGCGAGGCGGCGAGCGAGCGCGGCCGATCACGTGCGGCATAGTTGGGAAGTATACGCACAATCGCGGATTCAACGTACCCCCCATGCCTGCGAACCTCACGCAACAGTATCACAAGGCCGAGGCCGACTACGACAAGCCATACACCATCCCGCGCGCGGGGACCGTCAGGGATGTGGCGCAGCTGATCCACCAGGATCTCGCCGCAAATCTGAAATACGCCCGCATCTGGAGCCTGCATGTGCACCCCGGTCAAAGCGGACTACGTGCTTCAGGACCAGGACGTCGTCGAACTGCACACTTGATCCGATTCTGCCCCGCGCTTTATTTGCCGCTGGCGATTGCGGTTTTGGCTTCACCGATAGGTGTCGCCAGTTGGTCGGCGCCTTGCGGCCGCGTGCCCACGCCGGTCTCTGGGATTTCGAGTCCGGTGACCCAGGCGGCACCGTTGGCCAGCACGCTGCGGAAACTCTTGTCGCACAGATTATCGTGCCGGTGATAGCCCGTGAAACCGAAACCGCGACCACCATCGGGTCGGTCGTAAGCCCAGGCAACATGCTGGGGCTCGCCAGCCTGCACCGCAAGGATTAATCCGTAGCGAATTCAATCACGCTTTACTTGAGCTTTCCCCAGAAGCGAACCATCAGCTGGTACATCGTCGGATCGTGCTCCTTCAATTCCGCCCGCACGAACGGGTAGAAGTCGTTGACGCCGAAGTACGCTTCCGTCGATTCGGCGAAATACTCTTTGTGATTACTCAAACCATAGTGCTTGACTCGTTTGCCCGTGTACAGCAGCACGTCTTCGTAGATGCCCTTCTCCTTGGCGTCGTTGTAGCTGGCGACAATGTCTTCCTGGTCGAAACCCAGAACCTGATCATGATAGGCATGCGCCAGTTCGTGCAACACCACGTAGGGGTGCTTGGCCCACGTATGCGCATCGTACAGGGCGCGAGCGCGAGGAATATGCACATGTTTGACCAGTCGCGGGTCGTGGCCGTTTGAAACCAGCCAGCCGCGATCCGGATGGTACTGCATGGAACCGAGCGCGTCGTTGTGGAGTTCCAACCAGATCGGCAGTTGCTTGAGCTGTTTCAAACGGTCTTCCGGAGTGATATAGGTGACGCGTTGCAAGTGATTCGCCAAGGCTTCCAAGGCCTTGTCGCCCACTTCCTTACTTTCGCCTTCCAGCAGTTGGGGGTCGACCAGGACAGTCCAGCCAACCACTTCTCGTTTCACCGGATCGTAAAACGTGGTAGATTCCTCAGCCGAAGCGGCGCCGGTCAAGGTGAGCAACAGAATAACAAGTCGGAATTTCATGATGGCAGCTCTTTCGTTGAGTGATGGCTACGCGTGACAAAACAGTTCGTCGTTGACGGAGCGCGCGGCGGCGAAAAAGCCCTACCCAGTGCATCCGCGACGGGCAATTTCCACCAGCGTCCGCACAAACGCGCCGCTGCCGCCGCCGTCCAGCCAGGGCTTGGGGCTGCCGAGCCAGGCGGCGCCGGCAATATCGATGTGCACCCAGGGCGTCTCCTCCACGAACGCTTCCAGGAACTTGGCGGCGGTGATGGCGCCGCCCCAGCGGTCTTCGCCCATATTCTTGATGTCGGCGACCTTGCTGCGAATCTGCTCGCCGAATTCCGCGAACATCGGCATCTGCCAGGCCTGCTCGCCACAACTATCCGCCGCCGATCTGACCTCGTCACACCAGGTTTGATTGTTGCTGAACAATCCAGCGACATCCAGTCCCAAAGCCACCAGGCAGGCGCCTGTCAGGGTCGCCAGGTCGATGATTTTGGACGCGCCGTTTTCCACGGCAACATTCAGCACGTCGGCCAGGACCAAACGACCTTCGGCGTCCGTATTCATAACCTCGATGGTCTTTCCACTGCGCGCCGTCAGGATATCACCGACTCGAAACGATTTCGAGCTGGGCATGTTTTCGACCAGGCCGGCGAGTCCGATCACGTTCACGGGAAGTTTCAGCTTGGCAATGGCGTGCATCGCACCGACCACCGTGGCGGCGCCGGCCATGTCGCATTTCATGTCGAGCAGGCTGGCGCCCGGCTTCAACGACAGGCCGCCCGAATCGAAAGTCACCCCTTTGCCGACGAAAGCCAGCGGCGCCGTCCCCTGCGGACCGCCATGATGTCGCAGGATCAGCAGGCGTGGCGGGAAATCGGAACCTTGCGCGACTCCCAGCAACGATCCGCATTTCTCTTCTTTCAACTTCTGCTCGGCCCCGATTTCGACTTCCAGCCCCGCGGCCGCCGCGGATTCACTGACGCGGGCGGTAAAGGTCTCAGGATAGATGTAGTTCGGCGGCTCGTTCACCAGCAGCCGAGTGTAATTGACCGCTTCGCCGAGAGCCTGCCCTGTCGCGATCGCATCGGTGGACGCTCCCTGCCATTCGATGCTCTTGAACGGAAACAGCTTCCCTTCCTGCCGGTGGATGTCTTGTCCCTGGCAACCGGCAATGGCGCCGCTGATCGCGCTGGCCACGACGTCGTCGCTCCAGTTTTCGCCGAGGAAAAAGGCGACCGTGTCGCGGGCCTTCCCGGCGATCGCTTTGGCGGCGGCACCGCAGGCCCGATAGGCGACACCGCGGTCCTGCTTGTCGCAAGGTCCCAGTCCGACAATGACGAGTTGCCCGACCGACAAACCGGCCGGCGCCAGGATCCGCGTAATCTCGTTTGCCTTGCCGGTGATCTCTTCCTGCTCGCGCAAACGCGTTAGAACTCCACCGGTGGCATCATCCACCGCTGTCGCCGTCGGCGAAAATGCGTCCTTTTCGGAAACTCCGACGACCAAGGCGTCCGCCGTGAGTGAGGCGATGTCGGTATTCAACGGGGCAATCTTCATCGGCTGTTTTCTCGCTTTCCTGGTCCGCGGCTCGACCCGCCTCGCACGGGTCAAGAATAA
>CALBSZ010000469.1 GCA_937967665.1 uncultured Planctomycetaceae bacterium | reverse complement strand
CGGAACGGCCCTTCGGGTGCTTCGCACAATTGACTCCTGACCCCTTTACCCTCACGTCAGCGCCCGGCGTTCCGGCACGTCCGACGTGGCCCGCTACCGATCCGTCCGTCGCCATCGACTGGATCTGCGTAAGCGGTATTTTAAGATTGGCAAGTCAGGAAGTGATCGAATCGACGCTTTCTGACCACTTGCCGGTGGTGGCCGAAATTGAAATACTGAACGAGGACGGCGAACCATGAAGCTGCTACTGTTCAGCGACCTGCACTGCGACAAAGCCGCGGCACGACACCTGGTGGAACTTTCCTCGCAGGTAGATTGCCTGATCGGTGCAGGCGATTTTGGGACCTGCCGCCGGCGTGTTGGCGATACGATCGGTGTGTTACAAGAAATCACGCTTCCCGCTGTCCTCGTCCCGGGAAACAGCGAATCCGCGGAAGAACTGCGCGCCGCCTGTGCGGCCTGGCCCACGGCACATGTGCTGCACGGCAGTGGCGTCATGATTCAAGGAATTGATTTTTTCGGGATCGGCGGCGGGATTCCGGTCACGCCCTTCGGAGAGTGGAGCTACGACTTTACCGAAGAGGAAGCGAGACAACTGTTGAGTTCCTGTCCCTCGAATGCCGTGCTGGTCTCGCACTCGCCGCCACACGGAGCGGTAGACATGTCGTCCCAGGGCGTGCGCCTGGGTAGCCGAGCGATCTATGAGTGCACGCAACAAACGAACCCTCGACTGGTCGTCTGCGGCCATATCCACGAAAGCGCGGGGCAAATGGAAAAAGTCGGCGACACACCGATTGTCAACGCGGGACCGGCCGGCATCGTATGGACGATTTGAGCGACGTCACGGCGTTGGTTGTTTCGACATCGCCAGGTTCGGCTTGCATACGAGCACGAAGCGAAAGCGAGTGCTTTACTTACATCCGAATACACTTGCTCGCGCTGCGTGCTTGTATTTGCGCGGAGTTTCGCATCGGTGGCGCTGTCCAGTTAGGACACCAGCCCCTTGGTGACCAGCATGAACACGTCTTCCAACGTCGGTTCCTTTTCACCAAAGCTACGCAGCTCGACGTTTTGAGCGATCAGCTGATTCAAGAGTTCGGCGACGCCGCGATCGTCGGTTTCCAGTTCCACCCGGGCCGTACTGTTGTCAACTTGAATATCGCGCAGATGAGGAGAACTGCGTAGGATGGCCAGACCGACATCCATGTTCGATAAGAATTTGGCAATGATCACGCGGTTGCCGCGAATCCGCCGATACACTTCATCGATCGGACCGCTCATCAACAGTTGTCCGCGTTCGATGATGCCGATGGAAGTACAGCAGTCCGCCAACTCGGTCAAAATGTGACTCGAGATCAGGATGGTCTTCCCCATGCGGCGCAGTTCTTTCAGCAGCGCCTTGACTTCGACCCGCGCTCGGGGATCCAGGCCGCTGGCCGGTTCATCGAGGATCAAAACCGGCGGATCGTGGACCAGGGTCTTGGCCAGGCACAGTCGTTGCTTCATGCCCCGCGACAGCCCGTTCACAAAATCGTCCCGCTTGTGGGCCAGGTCGAGCAGTTCCAGCACGTCGGTGATTACCTGCTTGCGTTTCGACTTGCCGATGCGATACGCCACCGCAAAGAAGTCCAGGAATTCCCACACCTTCATGCCGTCGTAGACACCGAAACTGTCGGGCATGTAGCCCACGCTTTGGCGTACCGACATGGGATCCTCGGTCACCCGAAAGCCGTTCACAATGCCCTCGCCGCGACTGGCCTTGAGCAGGGTGGCCAGGAAGCGGATGGACGTGCTCTTGCCCGCGCCGTTCGGGCCGATGAAACCGAACATTTCTCCCGCGTCGATTTTCAGATTCAAGCACTGTACGGCGGTGAAGTCGCCGTAATCCTTGCCAAAGTCAATGAGTTCAATCATGGTGCATTTCTTCGGCTATTCGCCCCGGGTCGTGGTTCGTCGTTTTGATTTCTGGCGTTCGTTCTGGGGTCCGATCAAGGCAGCGACGCATCGGCGGGAGCCGGTCCAAGTATTTCGTCGATATCCGGTACTTCTTGTGCCGGCTTTTCGGGGTCGACGAAGTCGGCGTACAGGTTGACGTCGGGGCGCGGTTGCGGGAGTTCCCCGTGTTGCAGATGAACCAGCAGCATGGTTCGGAAGAGCGACTGCGCGGTACGCGGCGAAATGTCGAGTCCCGGGACGGGGTCGTCGCTCCAGCCCACCAGTCGATACTCGCCGCGATTCACCCGCAGGCGCTCACTGGCCAATTGAAACAAGCGTCCCAGCGACACTTTCTCTTCACGATTGTAAATGCACCACTGACGAATCTCCCGGTAGTCCAACAACCCATCTCGCTCGTTGTTGCTGTCTGGTTTATCCCAACGCGTGAAATCTTCGAGGATGGCATGATCGGCCGGCAATTCGGCTGGTTCAATGGTCCGGCTCTGATCCGCATCGAAGCGGGTCAGTGTGTCTTCCGTTTCTTCGTCAAACGTGTAGGTCGCGGGAGACTTGCGCCATTGCGGAACTTCAATCCGGTCGTTCGTCATCGGCGTGAATCGAAGTGTGGCCGACGTCGCCGCGGGCATCCTTCCCAGCCAGGCAACTTGCAGCTGACCGTTTTCATCCTTATGCAAGACGGCCGCGTCCTGGACCGCAAAGGGCGTTTGATTGCGGACACGTCGCTCGCCGTTCTCGGCCGTGATCAGATCGAACGTGCCGCCCAGATCGAACATCTGCTCGCTGTGAACCATACCTGTCGAATTGGAATCGATTTGCAGGCCCGACAACCCGACGGCCTTGTCGCGGCGAAAGTGGACATCACGGACCGATTCGTAAACGCCTCGCTTGTAGTCCGGGTTGGCAAACGGCAACGCGATGGCCGACGAATCATCGAAGTCCAATTCATAGGCCGTTCCCAGCGAGGTGTAAATCGCGGTGTAACGGGTCAAATGCCCGCGGGAAAAGCCTCCTTGCACTTCGAGTATGTTTATTTCCGTCCGGCTGCTGGCAAAGCCGATGTCCAGCTGCGCCAGGCGCACCACGGCCAGAGCGCCAATGACGGCGATCAGCGGAGCGGCGACCCAGGCCCATTCCACTCGGCCCATCATGCGGAAGACGAACCAGTTGACAGGCACCAGCACAACGAGATAGATCGCCAGCGTCTTGAAGACAAAGTCGGCTCGAGGAATGGAGATCCCCGCGGCGTCCTTCAATGTTTGCCGTGCCGCCCCGCTGGCCGCATAGTCTCCGTCATTCCAGCGCCCGATCCCCCGTGTCCGCGTCAAATCGCCATAGCCGTTGAAGTGCCAGTCGTCGACTCTGGGATGATCGCCGAACCTATCTGCCACCTGTGTCGTGTCGGGCCGCATCACGCTTTCCGATGCACCGGCCGCCGCTTCCAGCAACGGGGCGGATGGACCAGCACCGGTATTCTCGGCCAGTACGCCAATATCCCGACTGAAGATCCGGTAGGTCGACACCAGTCGGGCATCCTGGACAAAGCGATCGTGCCCGAAATCGGTCCAGCTAAAGCTAGGCGGCGTTCTCTCCGTGTGCAGATCCGGTTCGATGCGACGAAACCGCCGCGCTGGCCGACGCAGCAGGCAGGCGTTCAGAAAACTGTCAAAGCTGCCCCAGTTCGTGATCTGCCGGTCGGTCAGCGGGAATCCCGTCACGACGATGCGCCCGGCGCCAACCCGCCTTTCGGCCACCAGATTGTCCGTGTCTGGCAAGAACTCCGCGCCCGGAGTCAATTCCAATTCAGCGCCGACCAGAGGCTTCAGGACTTTGATTTCCGCGGGCTGCCCTTCCTTGTCACGAATCGACCATGCGTTATTGAGCTCGGTGAAGTCCACCTGACCTAGTTCCGTGGAACGCGACGATGTAACGGGCAGATAGGGCTGGAGGAAACTGCTTCTGAGTGTATCTAACGAGTTCGGTCCGCTGACAATCAGCTGTCCACCCCAGTGGAGCCATTCGATCATGGCGCCGCGTTGTTCGGGGGTCAATCCGTTGGGATCCATCTCGTCCCAAAGCAGGTAGGCAATGCTGGTCCAAGTCAGCGGATTGGCGGGCAGCGGGATGCGTCGATTGTCGCCCGTTTCGGGAAGTACAACGCGATAGTAGAGGATGTCGTCGCTGCCTTTAAACTGATCCGCCGGCGGCCTCACCGAGTAGGTATTCTGCAGGTAGCCGTATCGATTCGGAAAACGCGACAGTACGACGAGAAAATACTGGTACGCTGGCATGCGCGAGACCAGTTCGTCGTCGCGCATCATTTCGCGGCCCCCGCGTGAACTGCGCAACTGCGTGCGAAACGACAAGCCCGTGGATGCCTCGGGAATGTAGTAGATGGTTTCCAGGTACTTTTCCTGCCCCTTCGGCAGCAAGGCGGGGCGCGAGGAAGTGACGCGAAACGGAGTCAACTCGAGATCGATGATGTTGTCTTTGCGGTCGACGATCGCCGATTCCAGCACTCCTTTGAAGTTAAAGTTGTTTGCTCGCATCAGCTGAATGGCCGATGTCCAATGTCCAGGCTTCACGTAATTGGGAACGATGGTGTCGTCCGTGGGCTGCACCATCATGCGGACGGCCTGAAAATCGGGCTTCTCTTTTTCCTTCTCTTTCTTCTTTTCTTCCTCTTCCTTCTTCTTTTGCTGCGACGTCTGGTTCTGGTTGCCGCGACAACCGCTGCAGCCTGGCAGTGACATCACCAGCAAAGCGCAAAACAACAGTCCCCATGCCGGCAGGAGCGGGATTCGAGGAAGAGAGGCGTCCGATGTGTTCATCGTGAGTTGGCTGAGCAGTGCTTAGAAACGATTACGCGGTTGGCCATGGAAAGTCCCGGTGAAACGTATCGTCGCGCCGAGTTCCGACCGTGCAATCATGACTTAGCCCCGCCTGGTTTGCATCCCGCGTGTGAAGCTGCCCGCTGCTCCATAGTGTACGGCTTTCGCATGCCCGGGGGAAGTATCGGATCGGCAGGCAACGCTTCACGACGACTGCCGAGCTTATCAATCAGCATAGCCAAATCGTTCAAGAAACGGCTGCAATTGCGGCAGCAGCGTGGAAAACTGAGTCTGATAGCGTTGCCAACGACCCCGAGCGGCCTGATGGACCGGTTCGACGACCTGGTGGTAGCTGGGAGTGTTAATTTTGTCGCGCTCGCGAGCCAGAGCTGCGTACTCCAAGACTTTGTCCGCCCAAGGCAGCTCCAGAAACGAGAGCAGGCAGCGTAACTCCTCGGGCATGTCCTCCAATACATCTTCGTATCGCACCGTAACGACCCGCGGTGCGAAGACTCGTTCATACACTTCCCACAATCGCATGGCCTGCACGTAGAAAGCCACGGTATCTTCCAGCGTCAAGAAGTTGGCCATGGCATCGTTCATCCCGAAATGCTGCATAAAACAGCTCAAACAGGCGTCGCACGGATGGCGGAGCACGAAAATGAACCGGGCATTCGGGAAGATTCGCAGAATGATGCCGACGTTTAAAAGGTTGAGCGGGTATTTGTCGACGATCGTTTTTCCCGAGTCCGCGGCGCTGGGTAGACCGGCGAGTTCCGCATAGGTTGCCCGCAACTGCAAAATCTGAGCATCGGAAAGCGTGGCCAGCGCCTGTGGGTAGCCTCCCGGCATGTTGGCGAGCTGCAGCTTGAGCGTCGAGATCGTGGGACGCTCTTCCAGGGTTCGGATCTGCGGGTGCGCGGCCAGGATATGTTCGAGCAGTGTGGTCCCGGATCGCGGAAAACCGATCAAGAACGCGGGCGGTGGAAAATCGGACGGCGGCGCGGGTTGCCAACCGGACACCCAATCCGCCGTGAACACCTGCTGCAACACCGACGCCTGCCGGAAGTGTTGCGTCTGGGAGCCGATTCTCCCGCCGAATTGCCTGGCCGCCAGCCGATTCGCAGTCTGGAAACGATCGAACGCTTCGTCGCACCGCCGGCTCAAATCATACAGCCCCCCCAATTCGTAATGCAATTCCTTGATCGTGACGGCTCGCGGGTCGCGCGACAAAGTCCGTTCGAGCCGCGCAAGCGCGGACGCCTGTTCTCCCTGGCGGCGCTCGCACTTGGCCAGGACCAGATTGGCAATGGGGTCGTCCGCGGCGAGTTCCAAACCGCGTTGCGCGACCGTGGCGGCTGCGTCGAGGCGGTTTTGAGTCTCGTAAAGAAAGGCCAGCTTGCCCAGGATTTCAGGCTGGTCCGGAGTGTGCTGCAGCGCTGTTTCATATACCCGCTCGGCCCGCGCGAAATCCCCCTGCCGCTCGCAGACGGTGCCCAGACGGCTCGCGGCGATCCAGTCCGCCGGATTCAGTTCGATGGCGATTTCATAGGCGTTGGCGGCGGCTTCCTGCTGGCCCAACTGTTCCAGTGCCCGTCCCAGATTGGTATGCACGGCCGCAACATCGCCTTTTTGAACAAGCGCTTGCTTGAACCAGAGCGCCGCGACACTGGCCTGGCCTTGCTGCAAGGCCAGGACACCGCGCAAGTGACAGGCATCGAAGTGACGCGGATTCAGACTCAGGAGTTCTTCGCAGGCCGCTTCGGCGCGTTGCCACTGACCGCTGCGTTGGAGCGACACGGCCGCGCCGAGCAACGCGGTTTCGCGTTCGCTTGGCGGACGCAGCGCCGCGGGACGACGCCGTTGGGGAGCGCCAGCACCTGACTTCTTCCGTTTGCGTGATTTTGCCATTGATGATGCGTGCCTCTCTGCGTGACCGCCAATTCGCTGCGCCGAGCGTACCTTAGAGTGACGTTTCTTGACAACGGCAATGATGGCGGGAACGGGTTGGCGCGTCAGCGGGCAATTTCACTTGCCGCCGGCCGCAAGCCTCAACGTTGCCCGGGAACGGTCCAAAAACCAACAGAAAAGCCGGGCCCGGAATGTCCCAGGCCCGGCTAAAATCAAGCCGAGAGATGTTTTCCTGTCCGCGGTCGACCTTGGTTTGACGCTACCGCGGCCGCGGAGTGCTCAGGCACTCTTATTCTGCGGTTCCGGCATGGGGAGCAGTTTCTGCTTGCCCACGATCAATTCGTCGTTGATCACGAACTTCGTACCGGGCTCTTGTTCCGGCAGGTCGTACATGATGTCCAGCATCGACTCTTCCACAATGCTACGCAGGCCGCGAGCGCCGGTGCCCTTGGACATCGCCCGATGCGCGACAGCCCGCAACGCCTCGTCCGTGAACTCGAGTTCGCAGTTCTCCATTTCAAACAGGCTCTTGTACTGCTTGACCAGCGCATTTCGCGGCTGGGTGAGCACCTGCATCAAGCCTTCTTCGTTCAGCGGGGAGAGCGAACAGGTGACGGGCAATCGCCCGACCAGTTCCGGGATCAAGCCAAATTCCAGCACGTCGTCGGTGGTTGCCAACGGCAGCAGTTCCGCCAGATCCGCCTCGGACTTGTAGCCGCTGCTCTGGCCGAAGCCGAGTGTCCGCTTGCCGACGCGGCGCCGGATGATGTCCTCGATACCGACAAACGTGCCACCACAGATAAACAGGATGTTGGTGGTGTCGATCTGGATATACTGCTGTTCAGGATGTTTGCGGCCGCCTTGAGGAGGAACATTGGCCACGGTCCCTTCGAGCATTTTCAGGAGCGCCTGCTGGACGCCTTCGCCGGACACGTCACGAGTGATTGAGACGTTCTGGCTGGTCTTGCCGATCTTGTCGATCTCGTCAATGTACAACACGCCTCGCTGCGCCGCTTCGACGTCAAAGTCGGCGCCGTGCAACAGTCTCAGCAACAGGTTTTCCACGTCCTCGCCGACGTAGCCAGCTTCGGTCAAGGTCGTTGCGTCGCCGATGGCAAAAGGAACGTTCAACGTCCGCGCCAGAGTCCGCGCCAACAACGTCTTGCCGGAACCGGTCGGACCGATCAGCATGATGTTGGACTTCTCGATCTCCACGTCCGAGCCTTCCCAGCCAATGGCCAGGCGCTTGTAGTGGTTATGCACGGCGACGGCCAGTACTTTCTTGGCGGCATGCTGGCCAATCACGTACTTGTCAATGTGTTCGACGATTTCGCGCGGCGTCGGAATCTCTTCGAACAGCTGCTTTCCCGTTCCGCGGCGTCGCTGTTCCTGTTCCAGGATCGACTGGCACAGGTCAATGCACTCGCCACAGATGTAAACGTCTCCGGGCCCTTCTACCAGTGGTCCGACATCGCGGTAGCTCTTGCGGCAAAACGAACAGAACGCGTTCTTTTTGGTGGTACCGCCGCGTCGAGTGGCCGTGGTAGGGGTGTTGTCTTTTCCTGCGGGCATACTTGCTCCTTTTCGCACTGTTGCTCGAATCAGTCGTCCACTTCGACTGGAAGTGGACGGTCGTTTCCGGAGCGTCCCTGTCCGCTTGTCGAGCCTGACAATTACAGTATCGTCAAACTCGCTGGCGACGGCTTTCCCTTACCATCGCGTAGTCAAAAACTGATTCGTCGGTGTAATCCTCTTAGTCGGCTTGGCCCATGCCGTCGTCATTCGTGTCGCATGTTGATTGCTCAGCACTACTTGACTCATTTCGAAGACGTGGCCCAAGCACCGACTTTATGTTTCGGAATTCCGTCTCGCTGATACATTTCTCGAAATTTAGACAGCATTTCATTCGCCTGCTGCCGGTCGTCACCGTCGAAATCGCGAAACCTTCGCACCACGTAGTATGCTACTATCGCAACTACCACTAAGACCGTCACCCATATTATTATCTGAGCAGGCCACGAGGCGAAGAATTTCCATACATTTCCAGCCAACATCGACATCCAGCCCGTGGCATTTTGGTCGGCAAAGACGGGACAACTGGACCGCGGGAAATATTATGCATATTAGGTACGCGGAGTCCAGGAATTCCAACCGCTATATTTTAAGCTGTTGCCGTGGCATAATTTACGCTCCGTCCGCCACATGACTGCTGGGGATAAGATGTCAAAGTGTCTACTTTGACGGGCGTCTAGCCCGTGATGTCAGCGAGAGCTGAATTCGTCCTGAACTTCCTCTATTTACGCGACCCGATCCAAGAAGGTTCATTGGCCTGAATCATGAGTAAAACGGAAGACCTGACACGCGTCTTGCAGCACGGGATCGTGGCTGTCATTCGCGCGAACAAGGGGGATTTGCTGGTAGACGTCGCCGAAGCGTTACTCGCCGGCGGCGTCGAAATCATGGAAGTGACTTTCACCGTTCCCCAAGCGCACCGAGTACTGGAACGGGTGGCGGAAAAAATAGGAGATCGCGTGCTTTTGGGAGCCGGAACGGTACTCGACACCGAAACCGCACGCCTGGCCATTCTCTCCGGCGCCGATTTCGTCGTTTCCCCCCACACCAACCTGGGCGTGATCGAACTGTGCCAGCGGTACGACAAGCTGGTCATGCCCGGAGCCCTGACGCCGACGGAAGTGGTTTCCGCCTGGCAGGCAGGTGCGGACATCGTCAAGATCTTTCCCTCCGACCTGACGGGCCCGCAATACCTGAAAGCCCTGCACGGACCACTACCGCAGGTGAAACTCATGCCGACGGGAGGCGTGAACCTGGATACGGTCGCGGAGTTCCTGAAGTGCGGGGCCTGTGCCCTCGGCGTGGGCGGGGCGCTGGTCGAAAACGCCGCCGTCAAAGCCGGCGATTTCACGCGTATCGAATCGCTCGCCAGGCAATTCGTTCAACTATTTCAGCAAAATCGCACAACGGGTTGAAAATCATGTCGTTTCTGTTTACCTGCCCGTTTTGTCAGACACGAACCGAAGTTCCCGATGAATTCGCCGGTCAGTCGGGACCGTGCGCGGTTTGCGGCAGGACCATCGTCATCCCGCGCGACCCCGCTTCCGCGGCAGCGCCGGAATCTTCGAAAACCAGCGCGTCCATGGTTTTCATCATGCTGCTCATTGCCGGCGGCGCGCTGTTCGCTATCGCCTTTGTCGGCCTGCTGGTCGGCTTCCTGTTTCCGGCATTCAATTCCGCACAAGTCGCTTCACGGAAAGTCCAATGTGACGCGAACCTGAAGGCCATCGCGCTGGCCATGCATCAGTATCACGACCAATACGGTTGTTTTCCTCCAGCCTTCGTGGCGGACGGGGACGGCAAACCACTGCACAGCTGGCGTGTGCTGCTGTTACCGCAACTCGGCTACAGCGGGCTCTATAATCAATACGACCTGAATTCCCCGTTCGACAGCGATACCAATATCCAGCTTGCCGGCCGTATGCCGCCGGAATATGCCTGCCCGTCGGACCCGGACGCGACCATCCTGGCCGAACCGAACTACATGGTCGTTGTCGGTGACAGGACGATGTTTCCAGGCGACAAGTCGACTTCCTTTGCCCAACTGAGGGACGGTTCGTCGCAGACGATCATGCTGGTGGAAGTCTGCCAAAGCGGCGTAAACTGGATGGAACCGGTGGACTTGAAGTACGACAAGATGCTGCTCGAAATCAATGCTGACGAAGCGGCGGAAATCAGCAGCCATCACGAAAACGGAGCACATATTGCCACGGCCGATGGGATGCCGCACTTCCTCACCAACCAGACGCCTCCACACTACGTGAGTGCCATGCTCAGTATTTCCGGCGGCGAGTCCGTCCCGAGTGCCGTCCTGGATCAATGATCGGCGTTACAGCGAGTTTTCCGAAAGTGTAGCGGTTTGTTCGCCAATTGACGCGGCGATTTACAGCGTCGGAGACGCTACACGTCCGTGCGATTCGCACTCGCCGCCGGATCGACTCGCTCCGCGGGACCGCCGTCGAGCGATCACCAGGACGGTACGAACCGCGCCCCCAGCATGCTCGTCAAAATCGAAACAATCATCAGCAGCGCGGCGATGACGTGCCGGCCAATTCGCAGATACCGTTCTGCCACGTAGCAGACGTCGATCAGGAAGCCGAACAAGATGCCGGCGACCGTGGCACAGGTAGTTTCCCAGGCGATGTTGAGCGGCCAGGGGTTGACCACGGCCGACATCGCGCTGAACGCGACTCCCCCTGTCACGCCCCCAGACAGCATGCACCGCTTGGTCCAGCCCCGAGGAACAATTCCCGCCACGGCTCCCACCACGCAGCCTACCGTGACCCAGGTCAACTGAATCCGCACATGGTCCCCCAGCGAAGACGACGCCGCACACAAGACCGCGAACATCCCGCCAATCAAGGACCAGAATACGGCGTCACGCGTCCTGCCAAAGCGGTATCCGAACAGCAGGCCTGATGCGGCCGCCAAAGGAATCGTGGCCAGGCCAAACAGCAGTGGCTGCGTTCCAAAGGAACGCAGATAGCTTAGGACCAGGCCCACCGATGCGGTCGACCAGAAAACAGCACCCAGACTGAATTGTAAACGGGATGAAGTCAGCGATGTTTCACAAGCCATCACAAACTACCTCGGCAAAGCCCCTGCCAAGATCACTGTCCCTAACCGCCGCCCACAGGCGGAAGCACGGTGAGTTCGTCGCCCGGCGTCAGTTGATGCCCTCGGTCCCGAACCAACTGGCCATTGACGGTGAAAACGTGAACGCTCTCAATGGGAATGTCGAGTGCTACCAGTGCGTCTGCAATCGTGCTGTGTTGCGCCAGGGCGAGTCTCTCTCCGGCTGGCGTCTTGTCCTTGAGAGTGCCCATCAGCTTGATCTGAATTTCCATGGATCGTCGTTCTCCGTGGAGCGTTCCGCAAAGTGAGGTTGGATCATCAGTAAACGATCGAACCCTCGCGTCATTTCTGTGTTCGCGGTCTTCGAAATGCCATCCCTGCAATGGTTCCAAAGCGGCGATGAGTCGGACATCGGCAATTTTGCGCCAATCCGCAAGTATACAAGCACGCAGCGCAAGCAAGTGTATCCCGACGCAAGTGACCCACTCGCTTGCGCTTCGAGCTTATATAAAGACGCAGCCTGGCGTTGTTCCGTTAGGACTTCGTTCCTACGTAAACCGCGTGAGCAGGGTTCGCCGGAAGTTCCGGTTGCGCGTCCTGGAATCGGTAGCCGCGAGGTTGTGAGGGACGTCCGAGCAAGGTTGTCGACACCAACTTCTGGGCGACGCCGGCGGCGATGTAAGCGCGTCGGATGTCGAAGGGATTCTCCTGCAAGTATTCTTTCCAGGGTCCCAGTGGTGTTTGTGTCTGCAAGATGCCCTTCACCATACCGACATCGGTGAGCATGCCCATATCGTTAGCCCGGCCGCAAAAAATTGCGCCGGTCAACTGGTCTCCGGTCCATAGCAGCTTTCGATAAACGCGGCCCGCGGGATTCGAAATCGTCGTCGCTTCGGCACTGGCGTCGTCCCAATTGCCAAAGCTGGCAGACTGCAGTCCGCAGACGTCCACAACGTTCATCAGCAGGCTACCCGAATAGTGAACTTCCTGGCCCGCCATGTTGGCGCCGGCGACGCGCCCGTGATCCACTGCCGTCGGTTGGATGGCATGCACCTCGCGCCGGTCGCTGAACTTGACCGGTCCTTGCGCGACATCCCCCGCCGCGTAGACGTGGGCGAAATTGGTCTGCATCTGGTCATTCACCAGGATGGCCTCGTCCGTCTCGATCCCGGCGCCGGCAATCAAGTCCAGGTTGGCTTGTATCCCCGTGGCAATAATTACGATATCCGCGGCGATTTCCTCGCCATTCTCCAAACGCACTATCTTGGAACCGTCCGCGGCCGCGCTGATCTCCTGAACGCTCGTTCCGGCATGCACCGCGACGCCCTGGGAATCGAGCCACGATTGAACGATCCGCGCCGCATCCGAATCAAGCATTCGGGGTAGTATTTGCGCTTCGCGCTCGACCACCGCCAGCGTCCAGCCCCGTTTGAACATGGCATTCAAGACGATAAAACCAATGAAACCAGCACCTACCAGCACGACCCGCGGCGATTCCATTCCAGCAGCGGCTTCCAGAACGCGGCGCGTATGTTCCAACGACCACATCGGCTGTACGCCGGGCAAGTCCGTTCCCGAGATGGGAGGTTGTACAGGTGACGCACCGGTGGCGATAAGCAGGTTATCGAAACTCAGCGTGTCACCACCGGCCAGTTTCACAACGCGGCCTGCTGGGTCAACACTGGCGACCCGCTGCCCGAATCGCGTTTCCACTTTCAGGCGTTCGAAGTAGGCATCGTCCCCCGTATGCGTATGCTGTTCGGGAATGTTGCCCGCCAACCAGTAGGGCAACGCCATTCGCGAATGCGCGGGTTCGTCGCTGATCAAGGTAATCTGTGACTGGCCGCCGTCGATCGACCGGATTGTCTCCACCGCATTCGTCGCCGCCGGACCACCGCCAATAATGATATGTTGAGTCATCTTGTGCAATTCTTCTCGCGTGACTGTCCTTATTCTCCCCACAAGCGGGCCTCGTGAGACGCCTGGCACGCTGCCTGCCGGGAGTGCATTTTATTGAGATTCCCGCGCATTTACATCCCACCTTGGCCACTTTTACGGTGTCCTGTGTGCGGAGGACCCTGCAAGAAACCCTGAAAGTGCGCAGTTGGAGAGCGGGTTGCGGCGAAAAGGAGAGCTGCAACTGATTACGCATCCGGACTTTTCTCACGCAGAGGCGCTGGGACGCAGAGAATCGGGAGGAGTGACCGGCAGGCATGATCTCGCGTGTTCCTCCGCGTCTCTGCGTCTCCGCGTGATACTCAAATCGCTTCTCGTAAATGGCGAGCATCGCGAACACGGCAAACGATTGTTTGCGCGTTGCTAACCGAGGCCGGCGAACAGGCTGTCGACGATGGATTCGTCGGTGCGAGGTCGACCGACGTCGTCCGCGATGTCGCCCAGGATCGACTCGATCTCGCTCTCCACAACAACATCGACGGGCGTCTTGAACAGCGGCTTGGCAACGGCAACCGGCTGGACGACAGTTTCGTCCGCGCTCGCAGCGCCTTCGTTGACGAGGGTCGTGGTTTTGACCGTTTGCAAGACGACGATGTCCGCTTCCGCTTCACCACCGTCGGCCGTGTTGTTCAGGCGGTTGATCACTAACAGGACGTCGGCCGGCGTCGCCTTGCCGTCCATGTTAACGTCCAGGTAGGGCGCTTTCGTGGCGTTGCCAGTGAGTGTCCTGGAACCATGGAGGTTCTGATCGTTGATCAGGATGATCGCGTCTTGCGGAGTTATCTCGCCGTCGTCGTTGACGTCGGCAGGGTTATCGAAGTTGGTGTGGCCGACAAGTTCTACCGTACTGTCGGTTCCACTCGTCGTTGGTGGCGGATCGAAGTTACCCACCAATGGTAAAGAGAATTCGTTGGCGAAACTTGCATAGATGTCATTGCCAAACGGGATGGGCTCGAATGCATGGTTCAGTGTGTTGACGGTGCTGGCAACTCGGTTGAGACCATTTGGATCGGCCGAAATAAGGAAGTACCATTCCGCTCCCTCGTTAACATTTACTCCCGTGCGATCCGGCACCCAAAGGCCAATGTCGTCAATCCCGTCCTGGTCCATGTCGGCAGCGACAGGTCTTTCCCGCCCACCAATAAAACCAAAGTTGATGAAAGCATCTAGATCACCAAATCCGTCGCTTGCCAGGTCAAAACGGAACTGGTCGTTTTGCCAAGTGCCGAGATCGTCGAGCCCATCGCCATCGAAGTCGCCGACAATAGGATAGCCCTGGATCGCCGAGGGAATGGCCGCGTCCAACACGTAGTCGCCGTTAGTATCCAGCAACCATTCGGTACCGTTGAAAATACCCACTTCGTCGCCGTCGGTCGGGGCAAAATCGCCTGCGACGGGTAGGCCGTTGAGCTGCTGTGAGGTAAAGCCGCTTAAACCCTGGGAGGCATTAATATTAGGCTTACCGTCGTTGTCAGTATCAATCAGGAAACGGAACGGGCCGCCACCACCAATCTGGCCGTAAACTGCCAGTTTGTCAAAGCCATCCGCGACATTGCCGCTCCGGAAATTACCCGCAAAGAAATCGTCCGTAGTCAATGCCTTATCGCCGACGTTGACGTTGCCAATGCCAAACGCGTAGGTAATGTCACGGTTTGTGAAATCAAGGTTGATTGGGTCCCAACTGAAGTTCCCGTTGGTATCGACCCACGCGCTCCCCGCTCCCCAAACGCCGATTTCGGGGCGTGAATCGACGGTGAAGCGAGCCACAAAGTCGCCGCCGGGATTGCCGTCGCCGCTATTGAACGTCGGACCGCCTTGTGGTTCGTCGCTGTTCGATTCGCCGTCCAGGGCGTTACCGGCGGGATCGACCAGCGAATCGCGGATCGTGAGTGTGAAGCGGTCGTCCGGCAGTGGGTTGGCGAACGTGAGTGAAATCGTTCCTGTCGCCGCTCCACTACCGTTGATGTCGGTGGATGTGAACGTGACACTTTGGATGGGAATAATGCCATTGGCATCACCAACCAGCAAGTAGTTGCCTGGATCTTCGGCGGGGTCGAGCCCCGGATCCTGCAAGGCATCGTACGTTCCCGGAGCAGCCGCCAGGCGGTTCGGGAAGTCGCTGATCGAAATGGTGAGGCCATTCACCAACGGCGTCGGCACGAGGCTACCGTCTGGATTGTCCTTGTGATCGAACAGGTTGTAATTGAGGTCGTCGGTTACCTGCACATTGCTGACTCGCGGGCCTTGCGTATCGATGAATATGTCAATCATCTGAGCCGCATCGCCGACACCGTCGTTCACCGTATTGACGTTGCCAGCGAGGTCCTCGGCTGTGACGAGAATCTCCCGCACTCCGTCCAGGTTGAACCAACCGGGGTCGTTCAAGTCGCGGATGAATGCGGCACCCCATTGCCCAATGAATGCTTCATCACCGTTCTGTGGATCGGCGACGGTCAACGCGAACTCGGTCGGATTGTTAATGAGGTTGTTGGTGTTGCCGTCGGCATACAACCGCACAATGGCGTTGGCTTCAGCCGTACCCCAAAAGCCCGTTTCCGTGTCCGCCGTAATGCGATCGGTCAACGTGGTCGGATGTCCCGGGACGCCCGTATCGCTGGTGGACGGATCGATGCCGTCATCCACGACCGTGTCCAAACCGAACACAACAGGAGGCGCCACCGTATCAATCAGAACATCCAGCAGGAAGTCGCGGCTGATATTTCCGGCGCGGTCTTCCACTTCAAGCTTGAAGTTGTGGATGCCGTCCGCCAGCGTGCCTCCGACCTGCTGCGTGATCAATTCCGTCAGGATAGTGAGGTTCGTAAAACCATCGCCGCCGCCGATTGCCGCATCCGTCGCTGAGTTGTAGATCAGGATTTCATTGGATTGCTCCAACCGGTCATAAACCCGGAATTTCAAGTACTCCTGATTTGCGGCAAAAGCGTTGTGGAATGCCAGATTCGCATCATGCGTGGTCATCGTGAACGTCGGCGTGTTTACGTTGGTGACGTTGTCGTCGTCATGGCGTCCGCTGTCGTTGCTTTCAATCAAGTCCAGGAATGCCGTGTTCGGTTCGATCGTATCGATTTCGACACGTAACGTTGCTCTGAGCGCCACGTTGCCGGCCCAATCTTCCGTCTCGGCCACAAAGTCGTAGACCCCGTCGGCCATTGGTTCCACCGTGACTTCCCAGATTCCCAGCCTGTCGTCCGGCAGTCCGTCGATGACGACACCGTTGATGGTGACCGCGGGAGGCTGAACATCGGACAGATCCGTTCCGACAACACCTTCGCCGACGAGCTGCGTGATCCCGGTGATCACGTTGGTGGCGTAAACGCGGACGATGGCGTCGGCTTCGGCTCGACCACTAAAGGCAGGAGACATCTTGCTGGTGACGTTGTCGTCATCAAACATGCCCGTGTCGCTGGACGCAATCAAGTCGATACTCGGCGTCACGGTGCTTGAATCAAATTCTACGTTCAGCAGGAAGTCGTGGCTGATGTTACCCGCGCGGTCTTCCACTTCCAGCTTGAAGTTGTGAAATCCGTCGGGAAACGGAGTGCCCAGGGAGTTGTTGAGTTCGGTCGTGATGGTCCGCGTGAGCGTCCCGGCAGTCGTAAAATCTGAGAATTCGGCAAAGGAATCGTACACCAGTACTTCGCCGGTTCCCGCAACCCCTGGAGCATGTCCGGGACGCCAGTAGAGCCGGTATTTGACGTCGTGAGAAAACGGATTTGCGCCGCCATCGAGCGTATCGTTGCCGATCATTTCAAAATCGGGAGTCGTGTCGCTGGTGATGTTGTCGAAGGGGCTGTGTCCGTCGTCGGTCAGCAGATCCAGGTACGGCGTGTTGGGCTCGTAGGTGTCGATGATCAGGTTGGGAGTCATGGCGGCACTGACAAACACGTTCCCCGCCAGGTCTTCGAATTCCCCGGTAATGACATACTCGCCGTCACGAAGCGGTTCGACGGTGACTTCCCAGCGCCCATCGGTGGTGGTGATACCTTCACCAATGATGCCGCCATCGGCCAGGATGCGGACTTTGGAACCGGGTTCGGCGGTCCCGAAGAAAGCCGGGCTCATCTTGTTGGTGACGTGATCCGTGTTGTCCATTCCTGTATCGCTGGATGGCAGCAGATCCGGCACGTCGCCGAACACGGTCAAGTCGATCGTCAGCAGCATCGGCTCGCCGAGCGGACTGCGTCCGACCCGACTAACACCATCCTGGATCCGTGTCCAAGCCTGCACGGTGTAAACCCCTTCCGCCAGCACGCCGGGCGTGGCACTCCAGAACGTGGAATTCGCCGCCGCAACCCGATTCGCCTCAACTGTCGTCTGAACACCGGTCGCTATGTTGGTGAACCCGAGTATGACTTCGGCACCGGCCGCGGCGGTTCCTTGATCAATGGGAATTCCCATCGCATCGAATTCGGCCAGGTCGTCCTGAATAAAGAACGTGGGCGTCGTGTCGTTGGTGATGTTGTCGTTGCTCATCATGCCGGTATCGCTGGCCGGACTGAGGATCGGAACAGCGGGAATGGGCGCCGCGAAGTTTTCGATCTCCAGGTCGTACAGGTTGCCCTGCTCCGTCGCCGCGTCCGGGTCATCCACCAGGTCCACGCGTACGTAGTATCGCTGTTGCCCGACAACGGGAATGATGACTTGCTCGTTGTCGGTGACGGAGGTCGCCAGCCCCAGCACGGTGCCGTTGACGTCCGAAACCACAATGTCGACATCTCCCGCGGCGTCGGAAAAGTATGTATTGATAATCAACTTGCCCGTGTCGTGAGCCGTGATCTGATAGAAGTCGAAGTCACTGACGTCATGCAGGGTCACGCGGTTCAAGGTCACGATCGACTCGCTGCCGAGAATGGTGGGATTCAGCAGCGTGTTATTCGGTTCAAAGGGATCGACGATGATTGTCAGCGGCGCGGACAGCGCGCTGATATTCCCCGCCAGGTCCTCTTGAACGCCCGTGATGTCGTAGATGCCGTTGCCGATCGGTTCAATGGTGATTTCCCAGGATCCATCGCTGTTGGCGACGGTGTGACCGACCAGTTCGCCGTCGGCGAACAGGCGAACCTTCGCATTGGGTTCCACGGTGCCGGCAAAGGCCGGTTGCATCTTGCTGGTGATGTTGTCAAAGCTGGACGGGCCGTCGTCACTGGCCGCGAGCAAATCAATGACCGGCGCCGCCGGGACCCCGCGGTCGACCGTGACGACGAGCTCTTCGCTCTGCACACTGCGGTTGCCGGCATCGTCCGTTGCTTCGACACTCAACAAATGAGTACCGTCCGCCAGCGCCAGCGTGCGCGTGGTCGCTCCGCCCGTGGAAGTAAACGTATCAATGACGTTGTTGCCGTCCTTGATGACCACGGTCATCGGGCCGAACGGAGGATCTGTCACGTTTTCCCCTTCGTCCACCGTGACGGTAAAGGGGATCGGGTTGGCGAAGAAAGTGACGTTGTCCAGGTTGCTCATCCCCGTGTCATTGGCCGCGGGAAGGTCCAAAGTGGGACGCTGCGGCGCGGTAGCGTCGACCCACAGGGTCAGCGTATTGGTGCGGCTGCTATTGACGTTGCCGGCCAGGTCTTCGACGTCGACGGCAATGATGTACGAACCATCTTCCAACGGTTCGGACGTGATCTCCCAGGTGCCGTCCGTATTCGCCACGGTGGCTCCGACTTGTTCGCCGTTGGCAAAGAGCCGCACGAGGGCATTGGCCTCCGTCGTTCCGCCGAAAGCGGGTTGACGCAGGTTCGTCACATTGTCCGTGTTGTCCGTTCCCGTGTCGCTGGCGTCAAGCAGGTTTGGTGCCGCCGGATCTACCGGTACGGCGCGGTCGATGGTGACATTGAGTTCTTCGGATTGAGCACTACGATTGCCAGCCGCATCAAATGCTTCGGCACTGAGGAGGTGCGTACCATCGGCGGCCAGAATGATCGAACGTGTGTCCGTCAACGTGCCCTGCACATAATCGTCAATGACCTTTTCACCGTTTTTGATCAACACGCGCGATCCCACTTCCGCCGTTACCTGGAAGCTCAGCGGATTCGCCGCGTTGGTGACGTTGTCCAGGCTGGATGATCCGCTGTCGTGAGCCGTGATCAGATTGAGCGTCGGGCGCTGCGGCGAAAGCGAATCGACCGTGACCGACAGCGGCGCACTTAAGGCACTGATATTCCCAGCAGCATCTTCCAAACGCGCCGTCAAGGAGCGTACGCCGTCACGCAATGGCTCCGTCGTAATCTCCCAGAGACCACTCGTGGTAACGACACCTTGGCCAACCAGGAGACCATCCGCAAACACGCGAACCGAATTGTTGGGTTCCCCGAACCCAGTGACGGCAACCTGACTGATCGAAGTGACATTGTCCGCCGAATTGCCGATCGTACCCGCACCCAAGAGTCCGACCACGTCGTCAAACGTGTCGCTGGTATCGAGCAGGTCGGGTGTTGTCGGTGCCGCGGGAGGGGTTGGGTCGATGGTGATGACCAGGGGTTCGCCGATCGGGCTGCGGCCAACCGCGGCAGTCATCGCACCATCTTCAATGCGCGCCCAGGCTTCAATGACGTATTCCCCGGGCGCTAAAACGCCGAAGGCTCCCGTCCACAGGTTGTTGTTAGTCGCCAGCACGCGAGTGGCGTCCAGCGTCGTGACGGCTCCACTGGACTGCGAAGTAGCGGTGAGGACGACGTCCGCGCCAGCCGTTCCCGCGCCGCCGTCGACCGTGATCCCCATATTCGCAAAGTCCGTCAGGTCGGCAGTGACTTCGATCGTGGGGGTGTTGTCCGCGGTGACGTCGTCGCTGTTGCTGGCACCCGTATCACTGCCATCGACAAGGTCGGGCTGCGTGGGAATGGGAGCTGCGAAGTTCTCGATTTCCAGATCGTAAAGATTTCCTGGATCCGTTGCCGCATCGGGATCGTCCGCCAAGGTTAGGACCACATAGTACGTCTGCTGCGCAACGACAGGGATGACCAGGTTTTCATTGTCGGTGGTCGAGTTCGAACTGGCGATCGCATTTCCTGCCGCATCCTGGATCGCCAGCTCGACATTGCCGCCGGCGTCGGCAAACAACGCGTTGACAAGTGATTTACGCGTATCGTGGGCCGTGCTTGCATACACGTCGGTATCGGTCATGCCATGCAGGTTGGCGCGGCTCACCGTAACCTGGTCGAGGCTGCCGAGTGCTGTCGCCGTGCCGATGGTATCATTCGGTTCGGAAGGATCCACAATGATCGCCAGGGGCAAACTCTGCGCGCTGATGTTGCCGGCCGCGTCTTCCAGTTCCGCCACAATGTTGTACGCCCCGTTGCCCAGAGGTTCGCTGGTGATCTCCCACACTCCAGAAGTCGTCACGGTACTCTGCCCGACAAGCGAGCCGTTGGCGAACAGGCGAACCTGCGTGTTCGCCGCGCCGAACCCGGAGAAGGCCGGAGCATGCAGCGAGGTGATGTTGTCCGTACTGGAAACTCCATCGTCGCTGGAAGTAAGCATGTCCGGCGTTGTGGGCGCCGCCGGCGCCGTCGCATCAATCGTGATGGTTAGCGGTGCTCCGATAAGGCTGCGTCCCGCGGCAGCTGGCGTTTGTCCGTCTTCGATGCGCACCCAGGCTTCCACGACGTAATCGCCGTTGCCCAGCGCACCAAACGTGCCGGTCCACAAGTTGTTGTTTGTTCCCAGGACACGAGTCGCATCGAGCGTCGTCACCATGCCGGTCGACTGCGATGTAGCCGTCAGGACCACGTCGGCACCCGCTGTGCCCGCGCCTCCATCGATCGTGATGCCCATATTGGCAAAGTCTGACAGGTCGGCGGTTACTTCAATGGTTGGAGTATTGTCCGCGGTGACGTCATCGTCGTTCTCCATGCCCGTGTCGCTGCCATCGACGAGATCCGGTTGCGTCGGGACAGGAGCCGCGAAGTTTTCGATTTCTAAATCGTATGTGTTTTGGTCCCCGTCTGCCGAGGTGACTTGCAGGTAGTAGCTTTGCTGCGACACCACAGGAACGATAATCTGCTCACCGGCGGCCGCTGCCGTGCCGCTGGCAATGGAATTGTTTCCCGCATCGACCAGCGCGATATCGACATCGCCGCCGACTCCATTCAAGGGAGTGCCGTCGGCAGTGAAAAACGCATTGATGATCAGTTTTCCGGTTTCGTGGGCGGTGATCTTGTACCAATCGGCGTTGACCACCCAGGGAGTCATGCCGCTCGGCATTTGGGTCGCGTGTAGCGAACGTTCCAGCAGCGTGATGGCCGGCTCCGAACCAAGTGGAGTCGCCGTGGCGAGCGTATCGTTCGGTTCCAGCGAGTCGGCAGCCAGGAATCCCTGGGAATCGACTTGCAAGCTTTCGATTTCGTCGAAACTGATAAGGGCCTGGCTGGTGACGTTGACCGTACCCGCGTCCGCATCGGGACCATCCTGTATGGTGAAGGCCGCGCCGCCGGCGAGGACGTTGAGCGTGTCTCCGGCCCCCTGCAGCTGGCCAATCGGGTCGCCACCGTCGATGTGTAACGACACATTGGCCTCGGGGGGCACGTTGAAGATGTCGCTGCCGGCAAGTCCCTGGAAGGTGACGTTGGTGAACGTGGGGCTCCCCATGCCGTCGTTGATGGTGCGCAAACGGTAAAGGATCATGCCCCCCGTGTCGGTCACCACGACCTGCGGCGTCGCCACCGCCCCCGCGGCGGAAAAATCGACATCGAACGTTTCGGAGCCGCTGGTCGGTGGATTGTCGGGACTCGTTCCCTGTAAGGTGAGCGTGTCCGTATCGTGCAGGAACATGTCGTCGTCCAGCACAATGATGTCCGTGTTGTTGACGTAGTCGATGTCCACGATCGGCGTCCCAAAGCTGCCGTTGGTAATCACCACTTCGCCGCTGTCGGGACCACCGGGTGTGATGACGATGTCTTCAGAAACGGCGCCGCCAAATAGCGAGGTGTGAATGATCAACAGGTCGGCCTGCCCGCCGTCACTTTGCGTCGGCGCGCCTTCGTCGAACAACACGTCGATCCCCCAACCGCGCGGGGAATCGTCGGCGTAGGCGGAGATATCCAGCGTATCCACCAAATCGTGACCGATGACATTCAAGTCGGCAACGTTCGCCACCCCAATCGGCGCGCTGCCGTTGATTTCCAGCAGGAACTCATTGGCGCCGTCGGCATCGCCGCCGAAGGTGGAATCGACGTCGGCACCCCGGACCAGGAAGTTGTCGGGCTGGGCAACCGTATTGTTGTTGTCCCCGATCAAATTCACTGTGCGGCTGGAATCGCCGACGGTGAATACAGATGCCTCGATGGAACTGAAACCGAACGGAAGTTCGGCACCGATCGGATTCACCGTCACGACGGGAGGCGAAGTTTTGTTACTGTAGATGTCGATCCCGCTATTCGTAATCACGTTTAGCGCGTCGCCATTCGGAGGTGCTGTCATAAACGGACCGGTCGACCCCGGATCGGGCTCGCCGCCATTGACCTGAAAACGATAAGCCGTGGAAAGAGTCAGGTTGATGGTGTCGGTACGGCCGTCGTTGTTCTGTTCCTGGCCGGAGTTGATGACGACCGCGGGATCTCGCGTTGGATTGGTGCGCTGAAAATCAGTCGCGTTGTAATCGACCGGCAGCAGGCCGGTGATTGTTGTTTGTGTGTCACTGACGTCGATGATGTCATTAGCGGATCCCACGCCCACCATAGGCATGAGCACGCCGAAGCCGAAGCCAAACGGATCAAATCCGGCGCCAGCAGCAACAGGGTCGATCAGGCCGCCTTCACTGCGGCCGTAGATGTACAGTGCGTCGTCGGCGCCCGCGGGATCGGTGACGAGCAAGCTGCCCACGCCCGCGACGCCGATGTCGGCCTGCAAGCTGCCTCCCGCCACGCCCGGCAACTGCGACCCAAACATCTGAGGTGGCCCGTCGAACGGGTTCCCACCCGTGAAGACGGTCGCCGCATCGGAAGCAAAAGGGGCCACCGTGATCTTGTCGTCGCCGGCGTCGGAGACCACCGTGACATTGTCGTCGTCGTTCGATCCGCCGAAGTAGAGCACGCTCTCCGAATTGTTGATGATCGCGTTCGCGCCCATTCCCGCGGCGGTGACCTGCGTCGCGCCGGTATGCGTGAACGTAATGTTACGCTGTGCTTCGCTGTCTTCATTTATACGAACGGTGTCACGAGCACCCACCGTATGGCTGCCCCCGTCAATGTTAATGACTTCAGCCAGGCCGCCGGCAGAATCCAGGGACACGTCGAAAGAGTCGTCGCCGTCGTTGCCGTTGAAGAAATGCGTTCCTCCCACGCCAAGTCCCATGCCGGAGATCAAGATATCGTCGTCGCCGGCCTGGCCGTTGACTGTGGTCGTGGCGGTTCCACTGGTGCTTAACACAGCCACAATGTCATCGCCGAGACCCGTGTCGAGATTCACGAATTCGACGTCCGCATCGTATGTGGCTCCACCGAAGCTAAACCACGTCAGGCGCGATATCGAAGTCGATGTGATGTCGCCACGGA
>CALBSZ010000468.1 GCA_937967665.1 uncultured Planctomycetaceae bacterium | reverse complement strand
AAGTTCAGCGTTGGGATGCGCGGCCAGCAGTTGCAAACGACTGGGATGAACGTCGGCGAGGGAGATGGTCTGCTCTTCCAGGGCGGTCAGCAGTCGCTGGGCCCAGCGACCGCGCGACGTGATGACGGCTTCCGCGTGGTCTCGCACGGCGGGGGAAAGCGACGGCCATTTGGCCAGCAATCCCCCAGCCACTTCCTCGTTCGGAAAGCGACCGAGCGTATCGAGTGCGGCGAGTTGCAGGGGGATCGGCTGGCGATTGTCGAGCAACGACAGCAGGAAGGCGCCGTCGGTCTGAAAACCGCCCAGGCCGAGCGCGCGGATGGCATCGGTCCGCACCGATACTTTCTGGGATGCATCCCGGGCACGTTCACGGGACTCGGCCAGCACGTTTGCGAGCACGTTGCCTACGCCGCTGCTGGCGAGCTGTTGCCGCAACGCCGGGTTGCTGTTGCCGAGTTCCACGAGGAAGCGGGCGGCGAAGGAGGGTTGGGAGTCGCGCAAGCGGTCGAGCGATTGCAGGACCGTGGCGACTTCATTCTGCCGATTCGCACGACCGACCTGCTGGACGAGTGTCGAAACGATGGTGTGATTCTTCTTCTCGCCTGTAAACGCCGGATCATGGAGCAGGTTGTCCAGGACACTTCCGGCTCCCGAAGCGAGCGACGTGCAGGCGGCCAACCGTAGCCACGAGTCCTGGCCGTTTTGCTTGAGAATCGCCGTCAGGACAGGAATTCGCCAGGGCAGCGGGAATTCGCCGGCCGAAAAGGCCAACTGATAGCGGACGCGCAAATCCGAATCGTTCACGAGTGTTTCCAGGGCCGCGCGAACGGTGAATTCCGAGTCGAACGATTCGGACAGCCGCGCCGCATGTTCTCGAACTCGAGGATGCGGGTCGTCGAGTGCGGCGATGACAACGTCGATCGAGAGCTGCGACATACTGTGAAGGGCATACAGCGCGTGAAGACGCCCCTCGGCAAGTTGACCCTGGGTGGCGATCCGTTCGAGTTCGCTTGTTGCGGCATGATCGCCTCGTTCAAACAACAGGCGGCTTGCTGTTTCGCGATGCCAGGCGTTGCGATGATCCAGCAGTAGCGCGAGTTGCCGGCTGGAGAGTCTTCCCAGTTGCGGAGGCGGAGGCGGTACGAATCCTTTCGGGGCCAGGCGGTATAACCTGCCGCGATCGCGCCCGCTGGTCAGGTCCAGGTGTTGCTTGATTTCCGGCGGCAGGCTCTTTGGGTGTTCGATTACTTCGCGGTACATGTCCAGAATGTGCAAGCAACCGTCCGGCGCGTTGGCAAACTGTACGGGCCGGAACCAGATATCACGAGACGTCAGCAACTCGCTGGCTTCATCGATGCGGCTCGCCACAAAGCCGACGCCGCGCGATTCGATGCGCTTGCGATGCACGATGTTGCTGCCGACATCGCCGATGATCGCCAGTCCGCGCAGGGCTTCCGGCCAGGCATCTCCGCGGTAGATCGTCATCCCGGTCGAACCTGTAAAGTAGCCCGCCGGTGTTCCGCCCCCTTCGACGGGACCCCGAACGGCGCCCGAGACACGCAAACGCGTTCGCACAATCCGCCACGGTTCGACCGGGCTGGTACGAAAGACCGGCGCCTGGCCACCGTCGGCGGCAATCGAAACGCGCGGGCTGGTAACTTCGGCGAATGGATTCCGCGCCGCGTAACGGTCGTCGAACATCACCGCCTGGGCGTGATCGCTGTTCGAGCAGACGAACTTCCGTCCCCAGTCGTCAAAGCACATCCCGTGTTGGGCTCCGCCGCTTTCCGCACGCAGGTCCCGTGTGCGGGGATCGAACGAAAAGTCGCGACCTCGCAATTCAACCGCCGCGGGGAACGGTTGCTTCACACGTTGCACACTTCCCCCCGAGGAACTGGTGGCGCCATGAATGCGGTTATCCAAACCCCAGCGAAAACTGTTCAACAATCCCTGCACGTTGCTGCGTCCGAATCCCGTAAAGACCTTTTCGCGCACGTCAGCAACACGATCACCGTTCAGGTCTTTCAAATAGAAAATGTCAGGCGCTGCCGCGACAAAGACACCGCCGTCGAAGCAAATGACCGCCGTGGGCCAGGAAAGTTCTTCGGCGAAAATACTGCTGCGATCGAAACGGCCGTCGCCGGTGGTGTCCTCCAACAGCCGGATGCGGCCAAGACGCTCCGAGTCTTGTTCTGAATAGTCCCGCATTTCAACCACATACAACCGGCCCGCTTTGTCGAACGACATGGCGACGGGGTCGGTAATCAGCGGCTCGGCAGCAGTCAGCTGCATTTCGAACTCCGGCAGCGTGGTGAATGACTTCAGGGCGGCGTCCACCTCCAAGGGTGCAATGCGAGGCAGTTCGGCGGAAAAATCAAGGGAGGTTTTCGGCTCGTGCTGCAGAGCGTTGTCGATGAACGTGTAGGCCTGTTCGCGCACTTCGGTGGGAAAATCATGTCCGCATTTCGGGTAGCGGACCTGCAGGTGGTCGCTGGCATCAAACAAGGCGTAGACTTGCGACGCCTTTGGAATCGCCTTCTTCACGCCGGCGACCGAGAAATTCCCGTCGTTGACGGGCGACGACGAAAAGAACGGCCGGGGTGCCAGGGCCGCGATCACCTCATAGAAATCAAACGGAACCAGATCCGCGTTCATCTGGTAAACGTCCCGCAGCCGGGGCATATAGCGATCGCTGGTCCAGCCGGCAATCTGGCCATTGTAGTAGTCATGAAAAGGCGTCCAGCCGCAACTGGAAACGACCACTTTCAAGCGTTCGTCAAACGCGCCGACGAACATTGCGTTGTGGCCTCCCAACGAATGGCCAATCACTCCAATGCGATCGGCATCGACAAAGGGAAGTGACTGCAGCAAGTCAACACAACGCATGTGATTGGCAACACCTTTCATCGTCCCCGAAACGTAGTCGTCGTCTTGAAAGTCGTAGGAGTAGTCGCCGAAGGAAGGAAAATCCGGGCACAGCACGACATATCCGCGTTGCGCTAACTCAACGCCGTATTGCCGATTGATTCGCGGTCCTTCCCCGGCAAGGATACGCTTGCGGAGCGCTCCGGTCGGATGCAATGCCAGCATTGCCGGAAGTTTCTGGTCCGCGGGTCGCGGCATGGGCAGATAGAGATCGGCCGGCACGCGATCGCCCGCTTCCATGGGAAAGGTCAACGTTTCGCGCACGAAGCCTTGCCCCGACAACTTTTCGGGCGTGTACTTGATATCGACCGCCGGAAGTTGGCCGCGATCGGGAAGCGGCCCCATGGCAGCCTGCATCCCCAGCAGAATGTGGGCCCGTCGATGTTTCCAATCGTTGCGATCCCCAACCGGGTGTTCGCGACCCTGTGCGTCGACGTAGTGCATCAAACGAGCATGATCGGGGTAGCGGCGGGCCACCGCATCTGCCGTTTGCGCGACAATTGGCAGGGGCACGAGCAGCGCGAGGAGGCTGCCTGCAATCAAGGCATTCGTAAGATTCACGGCGCATCCTAACCGGCGAAATTACCGGGCGGCGAACCAAATGTCGCGGCCTGATTTCGCCTTGCATTTTAAATGGAACACAATTCCGAGGTGGATTCAACAACGCATTACAGGAAATTCGCAAAACCTGGGATGCGGAAAACGGCGTCACGCGGTCCGTTGGCTGTCTATAATGAATTTGCCGGTCCACGATATTCCCTTCATGAATCGCCGGCGGCGCGACACTATAATGAAACGGCTGGCTGCAGCGAAGTATGCCGCGCGAATCGTTCCCCCTCCAAGCTCAGCATCAAGGACTCCTCATGCGTACCAAGCGAATACTGTGTTTAGTCGGTCTGATCGCGATATCCGGAATCACGCGAGCCGAGGATTCGAAAAAGGCGGAACCAGCGGGAGACAAGAAATCGGCCGAGGTCCACGTGGTGGCTGCGGAGGACCTCCAAATTACCGTCAAGCTTCAAGGGACGTTCGCGGCTACCAGGTCCGCCGAAATCGTTTGTCAACCCGAGGGAAGCACCGCCCTGAAAGTCGAGCGAGTCG
>CALBSZ010000467.1 GCA_937967665.1 uncultured Planctomycetaceae bacterium | reverse complement strand
CTCCGCGCGAGTCGCATTTTCCGCCGAAAGCAAAAAACGTGCTGATGATCTTTTGTTCCGGCGCCTGCAGCCAACTCGACACGTTCGACTACAAGCCGGAATTGATCAAACGGCACGACCAACCGATGCCGGGCGGAGACAAGATCCGCACTTTCCAGGCGGCGCAGGGCAACCTGCACCAGAGTCCGTGGAAGTTCAAGCCGCGCGGAGAATCCGGCAAGATGGTCACCGACCTGGTTCCGCAGTTGGGCGAACTGGCCGATGACATGTGCTTTATCCACTCGATGACCAGCAAGACCAACACGCACGGCCCCGGCGAAAACTTCATGTCGACCGGATACATCCTGGATGGCTTTCCCAGCATGGGGGCGTGGGTGACTTACGCGCTGGGCAGCGAAAACGGCGACTTGCCGTCCTACGTGGCCATCCCTGATCCACGCGGAACACCGCAGGCCAGCGTGAATAACTGGGGGCCCGGTTTTCTGCCGGCGGCTTTCCAGGGCACCGACTTTAACGCCGCTCAGCCCATTCGGAACCTGGCACGGCCGGCCAGCGTGTCCCCGCAAACCGACCTCGCCACACGCAAGTTCCTGGCAAGGCTGAATGACGACTTTCAGCAGCGTTTCCCCGGCGATACGGAACTGGCGGCGCGTGTCGCCAGTTATGAACTCGCCGCGAAAATGCAGTTGAGCGTACCGACTGTCAGCGACCTTTCCACGGAACCGGAACATATCTTGAAAATGTACGGGGCCGACGATGCTCAGAATTCATTAAAGGCTTCGTTCGCCCGCAACTGCATCCTGGCTCGACGCCTGGTCGAACAGGGCGTGCGGTTTGTGCAGGTGTTTAATGGCGCCTACCAGACCGGCGGCGAAGGTGTCAGCAACTGGGACGGTCACAAGAGTCTCGAAAGCCAGTACGCCAAACATGGCCCTGTACTGGATCAGCCCGCCGCCGGCCTGCTCCGCGACCTGAAGCAACGCGGCCTGCTGGAAGACACGCTCGTCGTCTGGTGTACCGAGTTCGGCCGTATGCCGACCTTCCAGCAAGGCGCCAGCGGACGTGACCACAACCCCGCGGGCTTCACCTGCTGGCTGGCGGGCGCCGGCGTCAAGGCACCGTTCACCTACGGCGCCACGGACGAGTTCGGTTATAAGGCAGTTGAAAATATCACGACGGTGTATGATTTTCACGCCACCATCCTGCATCTCCTGGGCCTGGACCACAAGCGACTGTCGTTCTACCACAACGGCTTCGAACGGCGACTCACCGACGTCCACGGGCATGTCATCCAGGACGTCCTGGCATAAGGGACGGACACGCGACCCACTCGAGTACCCCACCCGACAAGCATTAACAGGGACCTACATCCATGCGTACCACAGCAGTATATGCTTTACTCCTCGTCACCTTTACGCAACTTGTCAACGCGGCCTCGGCGAATTCCGCGCAAAGCACCCCGAATGTCGTGATGATCATCTCGGATGACCAGGGTTGGACCGATTTCGGCTTCATGGGCCATGACGAAATCCAAACGCCTCACCTCGATCAACTCGCCAGTCAAAGCGCCGTCTTTGCGAACGGCTACGTTCCCAGCAGTCTCTGTCGTCCGAGCCTGGCGACCATGATCACCGGCCTGTACCCTCATCAGCATTTGATCCTGGGTAACGATCCACGCGGTAAAGTGCCCCGAGAACAGCTGGCCGCTTACCTTTGGAAGCAGCCAACCCTGCCGAAACTCCTGGCCGCGAAAAGCTACCTCAGCCAGCAGACCGGCAAGTGGTGGGAAGGCGACATTACCAAGAGCGGATTCACGCACGGTCCTGCCAATACCAATCGCCACGGCAGCAACAACGATCCACAAGGTCTGCGCATCGGCCGCAACGGCATGCAGCCGATCTTTGATTTCCTGGATGAAGCCCAGAAACAAGAGAAACCGTTTTTTTTGTGGTACGCGCCCTTCTTGCCACACACACCGCATAACCCACCCGCGCGCCTGCTGCAGAAGTACCAACGAGACGGTCGGCCTCTGAAGTTGGCCAAGTATTTCGCCATGTGCGAATGGTTTGACGAAACGTGCGGGCAATTGTTGTCGTACCTGGATGAACATCAGCTGAGCGAAAACACGCTTGTTTGCTTCGTGGTCGACAACGGCTGGACCAGCGGCGGTGCCATCCCTGGCAGCCACGCCAAACGCAGCCCGTTCGATGGCGGTGTGCGAACGCCAATCCTGCTGCGCTGGCCGGGCAAGATCGCAGCTGGCAGGCGAGAGGACCTGGTGAGTTCCGTCGACCTGGCGCCGACGATCCTGGCGGCCTGTGACGTGGAGGCTCCGAGCGACCTGCCGGGCCTGAACCTGATGGACCTGCTGGCGGATAAGGCCCCGCCGCGCGAGACCGTTTTCGGAGAATGCTACGAGCACGATGTTTTGGAACTGGGCAATCCCGCCGCATCGCTGCGCTATCGCTGGTGCCGCCACGGCGATTGGAAACTCATCGTCGGGCAGAATTCAAAGCAGTTGTTCCATCTGCGTGACGACCCCCACGAAGCCCACGACCTGAGCAAACAACAGCCCGACCGCGTCGCCGCACTCGAAAAAGTACTCGACGCGTGGTGGAATCCTGGAAACAGGTAGCAGCAGCCCTGTTTGGCCGACGCATCACCAACAATCCTGCGACCTTTTTTCGAGCCCTTGTGGTACAATAGCGGTAATGTTGACATGACGACGGCTTGAAGAGTTCGATCTTGACTACGGATATGGCATTGTATCTTTCCGCAAGTACATCGAGGTATCACCCATGAATGGTAATGGCCACTCCCGAACGACGATCCTGCTTCTTGCGTTGCTCAGCCTGACTCGGTCCGGGATCGCGGACGACAAGGTCACCTTCCAGAAGATCCGCTTGACGGATGTGTTTTACGCCGAGGGCGCGGGAATGGGCGATTTCGATCAGGACGGTAACGGCGATGTCGTCTATGGCCCTCACTGGTACGCGGGTCCCGACTTTCAAACGAAACACGTCATCTACGACGTCAAGGAATTCGATCCCAAAGGCTATTCGAATAATTTCATCACGTTCGTGCATGACGTGAACGGCGACAAGTGGCCCGACGTGCTGGTCAACGTCTGGCCGGGAAAGGAAGTCACCTGGTTCGAGAACCCGCAGAAAAAGGCTGGACCCTGGCCACAGCACCTGGCACATCCGACGGTGGACAACGAGTCGCCTGGATTCGGCGACATTACCGGCGACGGCCGGCCGGAACTGATTTTTCACACCGGCGGGCAACTCGGATTCGCCGGTCCAAGCGACCCGACAGGCACGCAGCGCTGGCCGTTCCAGGCCTGTTCGGCCAAAGAGAACTGGGGACGCTATACGCACGGACTTGGTTTCGGGGATGTTAATGGCGACGGTCGCGCCGATTTCCTGATGGCCAGCGGATGGTGGGAACAGCCCGCCGATCTCACGACGGGACTCTGGAAGAAACATCCCCACGGTTTCGGCGGCGGAGGTGCGCAGATGCACACCTACGATGTCGACGGCGACGGCGACCAGGACGTCATCACCAGCCTGGCCGCGCATGGTTACGGCCTGTCCTGGTTTGAACAAGTCAAGAAGGGCGATCAAATCGATTTCACTCAACACGTGATCCTCAGCAAGCAGGCTGATGAGAAACGGGATGGCGTCCAGTTTTCGCAATTGCACGCCGTGGAATTGGCCGATGTCAACGGCGACGGCTTACAGGACATCATTACGGGCAAGCGGTTCTGGGCGCACGGCCCGAAAGGGGACGCAGACCCGCAAGGGGCGCCGGTCCTGTACTGGTTCGAATTGAAACGGGAGAGCAACGGTTCGGTCCGCTACATCCCGCACCTGATCGACAGCGATTCGGGCGTGGGCACCCAGTTTGCCGTGGGAGACCTCAACGGCGATCAGCGCGTCGACATCGTCATCGGCAACAAGCGAGGCGGATTCGTATTCCTGCAGACGTCCGAGGCGCCCTGAGCGGTGTCCGTTACCTCGCGACGGGTGTTCTCGATAGTGCCGCCCCTGCCTCGTGGGCTTTTTCGCAACGGCGTGTCCGAGTGGCAACACGGCTGCGCGCGATGTTGCCTTTGGTCAACGTGGTACGCTGTAAGGACAGCCGACTTGCGTGTCGCAAGCTGTGTGTGGGTCATGACTTGTGGTCCTCGCGGCGTCAGCGCGGCGGGTTTCGGCACTGGCCTTGCATTACATTCCAGCAGCAAGCAAGACAGCCAACCGCCGGGAGAGCAGACACATGACGCAGCAGCATCGCACCACAGTAATCGCCTCGCTGATTCTGATCGCCACCGCCGCCACCAGCCGGCAAGTGGACGGGGCCGACGTCGAGGTGCAACTGCTTGATGGCCATTCCACCGTCGGCCAGGTAGCGGACCGCACAAACAGCGACCGACTTTGGCTATCGCGACCGGTGGGTTCGACGATCGTATTGACCAGCGTCCAATGGACATCGATTCGCACGATCGAGATGGATGGTCGCCAGGTCACTTCGCGGCAGTTGCGGGAATCGCTAGAAGACGCGCGTGCCCCGCGCAGCATCGTCGCGCCGGCCGTGCGACAGCTGCCGGAAAAGATTGCCGGTTTCAAAAGCTACGCAGACTTCGCTCGCCAGAGCCTGGGACTGTAGCTGGACAGCTTCGGCTCAGAAGACGATCGTGTACGACAAGAAGACGCCCTCGCGATCGAATGCCGGATTGTTCGCGAGCGTGACGATGCCGAGTGCCTCGAAAAACGTGCGGGACGACGTTTTTCGCAAGTAGCGCAACCCCATGCCGACTGCCGGATCGCCGTCCACATCTTGATACGCGATTTCCGGAATCATTGATTCATCTTCGTGATGCCGGAACAACTGGACCCCGCAAGCGACACCCCACGTATCGACGGCGCTCGGCACGGCCGAGATGCGGACCAGGGGATTGACTTCAAAGGAAGTTCGCAAACGATTCAAGTTCCCGTTGGCCAGCGGACTCCAACCGTCATTGGCAAAGAACGCATTGGCATAGAACACGCCCTTTTCGATTCCGCAAGGATGGTGCTCGAACACGCGCGTCCGATTCGACTCCAACACGAACAACTGCCCGTTGCCCGAACCGGCCTCGTCCCCGAACTTCGTCAGCACCCGCGCTGCCAGCGTGGTCGGACCCAAGAACCTGGTCGCGCTGAGGGCGGCATAGTGCGCGTTCCGGTCAGCGTCCAGGTCGCTTTCCACGAAAGCCCAGGTGGCCTCGAAAAAGTCGCGGTGGCGGTCCATCGTGGCGTGGATGCCGTACATCCGGAAATCGTCGTTTGGCGAAACGCCAACGTCATTGAAGCCGTAGATTCCTTGGACGTTGACATTGCTGACCTCCCGGAAAATGATTGTGTTCTTGCTGAGGATCACCGCCAGCAATTCGTCCGACATGAGCAATTCGTTGTGCAGCAGCAACGGCACGCGTCCCACCGTAACGTTGTAATCGAGCGCCGCGAACGGATCGAAATCGGCGCCGAGTACGCTGTGCAGTTCCATTTCAAACCAATAGCGGTCCGGTTCGCCGGTCGAGTTGTCGACGTAGCCGGCCGGCTGGTTGAACTGATAGTACGAACCGCCCGTCGCTTCACGACCGATCGGGCGGTACTGGACGTGAAAGCGTTCCGTACCCGTTAGACGCAGGTCCAGATCGACAATCAACTGGTGGCCCAGGACGTCTTGGCGCCTGCCATTCTGCTCCAAGGCAAAGCCCAGCAATTCATAGCTGCCGTGCCCCACGAACCGCGGTTCCCACGCGTAGCCTTTGCAACCCAGCCATTTCAGATGCGGATGGACGAGAATCGGATCGGCGCCCAGGAATTCCGCAAAGCCCTCGAGCGGCCGGGGCTTCTGGAAGCCCTCCGGTAAACGCAGCAAATCGTAATGCGATTCCTCGTTGTCGGCAGGCCAATTCAGCCGGTCTCCCTCCGGAACATACAGGTAGGATCCGCCGTGCTGCCACAATTCGTCTTCGAGCGGCGGTAACGGCTCGTCGTCTCCGGCGTCGATCCAATTGTCGAAGGCGGGCGAATTTGGGTCCGGCGGCAGCGGTGGCGGCAGCGCTTCGGGATTCGGCGGATCGTCGGCAAACGGGTCGGATGGCAATTGCACCTGCACGGCCGGCAAGAGGTCCGCGCTGACGTTTGCGGACTGCGCGCGCAAGTCGGTACGCAACTGCATCAGCAGCACAAGCACAATCGCCGGCAGGCTCAGATTCACTCGTCTCACAGGGTCACTTGGTCACGTGGATGATGGAACGGTGTTCGTCAATCACGACGACTTCCAACAGGTGCTTGAGGTGGGGTGTGCCGATATGGTCTAACAACGTGGGAGGCAGGTGACGGTAATTCAAACGGGCATGCACGTGATAATCCCCCGTGCCTGGCAACGGGACGGGATAGTCCCTGCCAACGGTTTGCAGCGGCGGCAGGTTGCCTTTCGCGATGCGAAACGTCGGCGGCCTGCCGAACGAGGCGGAGATGCCGGCGGCCGGTCGCAGCACGTTGAGCGGATCCAGATGCCGGTTCACCGAAATCACCACCGACCGTTCCGTGCCCTTGTTCGTCAACGTAATGAACTTGCTCTGGAAGTTGAGCAGGTGTTGGTCGTAGTCGCGATGGCATGCCACGACCTCGTGGCTGTGATCGTCCAACAGGTCCCCGTTCTTATCCAGGTTTCCCGTTTCGAAGACCACTCGGCCCCGCGGATCACAGACGGTCAACGATACCCACAGCTGCCGTTCCGCCGTAAAGCCGGTGGGAAAATTATGCCCCGCGAACTTGCTGGTCACGTCCACGCGCACGTGCGTCAGCTGGCCACAGGTGGCCGTACGGGGGTGGTGCACTTGGATTTCAGCCGCGTTCCTGAGCAGTTCGTACCTCTTAAAGTCGGCGATCCGCAGTTGCCGGCGGTTTCGCAGCCGCAATTCATGCAGGGTCTCCTTCTCGTACGCGGTCAGGTTATCCTGATTGCGATAGTCTTTCTCGTACATCCAGTCCAGCTTGTGCGGGAACTCAGTGTCGGGAAGCAGCGAATAGTCGGGCCCTGAAAACGTGTGATCGGTAAGGCGTCGTAGCGGCAGGTCCTCGGGTTTGACCCCGGGGACAACAGCAGCGCGGCCCAGCGGTCGTTCGCAGTCCGGAATCGGCACACCTTGGACCGGGCCCATGTGGCACTGCTGGCAGGTAATTCCCTGGTCGGCCGCGGGACTGTTCTGCCATTCGCTGAACGCTTCCTCCAGTCGGATGCCGCCTGGAATCGTGACGTCGTGGCATTCTCCGCAAAACTGAGAGGACTTGATGTACGCGTTGCGGGCCGCCGGATGGGATCCCGCCTCGACAGCCACCGGATTGTCGAACGGACCGTAGATGCATGTCTCGTACAGCCCGCCGGGTTCGATCGCCACGCGCGTACTTGCTTTGTAGTGCCGATGCTGTCGCCGATGGCACGTCACGCAGGTCACGCCCTCCATGGAAATTTGAGCGCGATTGACGTTGCGCCGCAGACCGTCTTCTCCGATCGCCGTGCCGACCTGGGTATGGCAGCGCGTGCAGAACGTCCCAATCGTGCCACCTGTGCGCTCTTGCAGCGTCAGATTGAACGCTTCGAACACCGGGCTGTGCTGCGCGTAGGCGTGCATCGAACGCGACCATTCCCGATACTGCTTCGGATGGCACTTGCCGCACTGCCGCGCCGACGGAAAGTCGGATTCGATCAGCGGCCGTTCGGCACAGCAGTCGGGACGAACGAATTCGAGCGCTCCATTGTTGATCCATTGCCGGATCGTTTCAATTTGTCCGCGAGTCAGCCATTCTTCCTTCTTTGGCGGCATGTGCGGTTCGCTACTAGACTTGCTCTTCGGCGCATGTTCCACATTCCATTCAACGGCCCACATCAGCGGCGAGTCGGCGGCGTTGCCCGGGACCACAAGCGGATCACCACCGCTTTGCGCCGACAGCAGCGACTGGTGGTTCGTGAAGTCCGGTTGCTCGGTCGCAGGTCGATGGCAGCCCGAGCACTTGTTTCGCAAAATGACCATCACACGCGGCCAGTCGGGATCGTACGGGAACGGATTGTCCCGAACCGCGTAGGGCACCGCCCACGCCGGCGATGGCATGGCGAGCGCGAAGAGCATGACAAACAGGCCGAACAGGGACTGGAACTTGACTGGGGGCATGCGAGTCTGTTTGATCAAGATTTGATTTGTGCAGGAACGGCGAGAAGCAGTGATTACATCGTCTGCCTACAACCGTTCCAGTTACGATTTCCCCTATGAAGGGAATTACAGGCACGACCCTCAGATTTGGCCTAATCGATAAAGTTTCACACGACTCCGAGGTTGGAACGGAGCGGTCGGCCGGATATCATTCGAAAGCAGGGTAGCCCGTCGAGCCACCTGCATTCATGCGCTCCCGACGAACCCTGTTGTCGAGTCCAACTTTCAAGGAAAACACGATGCGTTATTTTTTGCTGGCTTCTATCCTCTGCGGAATCGCAGCCGAAACGCTGGCCGACGATCCACCGCTCGTGCCGCTGCGAGACGGTGATCGCGTGGTCTGGCTGGGGGGCACTTTTATCGAACGCATGCAAGTCGATGGATACCTGGAAACACTGCTCACCTGCCGCCTGCCTGACCGTCAGGTGACGTTCCGGAATCTCGGCTGGAGCGGCGATACCGTTTTCGGCGACGCGCGTGGTGTTTTTGGGGGGCGGCGAGAAGGCTACCGCCGGCTGATTCAAGACGTGAACGAGTCCCAGCCGACGGTGATTGTCGTGGCCTATGGCTCGAACGAATCATTTGCCGGGAAAGCAGGGCTTGACGAATTCCACCGGGGACTCGACCGCCTGCTGGACGATTTGGCCAAGACCAACGCGCGTCTGGTTCTCGTGACGCCCTATCAATTCGTGAAAGTCGGCGGGTATTTCGCCGATGCGGAAGAAGCCAATCGCCGGATCCTGCTGTACCGCGATGCCATTTTGAAGACCGCGCAGTACCGCGAACTTGCGGTGATCGACCTCTATGGTGAACCCTGGTTCGGACTGACTCCCGACGGCCAGGTCGTGGGGACCGACAACGGCATGCATCCCAACGAGTACGGGTACTGGCACACCAGCTTCCTGCTGTCTCGCTATTTTCTCGCATCGCCGCAGCCCGATCCATTCCAAGGCAACCTGAGTGTCACTGTCGACGCAGCAAAGGAAGAAGTGTCCGTTTCGGGGGGCAAGATCGACGAATTGGAGTTCTCCGCGGAAACGCTACGCTGGCGTTTGCATGCGGATTCGCTTCCCTGGCCGCCGCTGCCGGCGGCGGCACGCGCCCTGCAATCGCGTTACGGCGGCGGGCAGCGGCTCCGCATCACGGGCCTGGCCGACGGCACTTACCAGTTGTTGGTTGACGGCAACGTGTTGGCAACGCGTTCCGCCGCCGCGTTCCGTGACTTCCAACTCGATCAGCCAGGCCTCCCGCCGACTCCGGACGTCGCGCGAGTCAACCAGCTTCGCAATTTGATTCGCGAGAAAGACGAACTGTTCTTTCATCGCTATCGCCCGCAGAATGAAACGTATCTGTTTCTGTTTCGCAAGCACGAGCAGGGGAACAACGCCGTGGAAATCCCCATGTTCGATCCGCTCATCGCCGAAAAAGAAAAGCAGATCGCCGCGCTCGCGAAGCCCCGTCCACACATTTCTGAACTCCGCCACGCCAGCAAGTAACGCGCCCCCATGCCCCGTCCTCCCGCCCTGATCCCGCGCGTCGCGCCCTTCCACATCGTCAACTTGCCGGTGGACCCGCCGATCCTGCAGGCGCCGATGGCGGGATTCACCAACTTCGCGTTTCGTCAGATCGTACGGGACTTCGGAGGAGCAGGCTTGCAGGCAACAGAAATGGTCAACGCCAAGGGTTTTGTCTGGATGGATCAGGTGAAGGCCGAGCATCCGGACCGGCTGTGGGGCGTCAAGGAAGAAGCGCGGCCGCTGGCCGTCCAGATCTGGGATAACGATCCGGACACCCTGGCCCGCGTCGGACAACGCCTGGCCGAAGAGTACCAGGTGAGCGTTGTCGACATTAACTTCGGCTGCCCGGTCAAACAAGTCACCGAGAAAGCTCACAGTGGGTCCTATCTCCTGCGTGAACCGCAGCGGATGGGACGGATCATCACGCGGGTGGTCGAAGCGTGCGCGCCAACGCCCGTTACCGCCAAGATTCGATTGGGCTGTTCTCGTGACACCATCAATGCCAACGAGATCGCTCGAGTGGTCGAAGAATCCGGGGCCGCCGCCCTGACGGTTCACGGTCGCACGGCGCAAGACTACTTCAAAGGCTGCGCGGACTGGGAAAAGATCGCCGACATCAAACAGCACTTGCGGCGGATCCCCCTGATCGGCAATGGGGATCTTGATTCCGCGGAGAAAGTAGTGACCGCCTTCGAGAAGTACGAAGTCGACGCCGTCATGATCGCGCGCGCCGCGCTCGGCCGTCCCTGGTTGTTCATGCAGGCCGCCGCGGCGCTCCGCGGCGAACCTGTCCCGCCGGATCCCTCGCTGGAAGAACAGCGTCAAATCATGCTGCGGCATTACCGGCTGGTCACGGAGCGATTTGGCGTGGAAAAGGGGACGTTGCTCATGAGAAAGTACGCCTGCTGCTATGCTCAGGGAAAATTCGGTGCTCGCCACTTCCGCAGCCATGTCGCGCGCGTCAGCACGCCTGAAGAGTTCTATCAAGTCGTCGCGCAACACTTTCCGCGGGAAACTGCCGCGAACGTAGACCGTATCTCAGGATGAAACGACGCTTGAGGAAATAGCAAACTTTGAAGTTGACGGGTGTTCCGAGAACCTACTGCTCGAACCCGCTCTGGAGTTGTATCAAAGTATGCCCGCCCAAGCGTCGAATACCGTGTTTGTCGAGTAACTGTTGTCATCCTCACGTGTTGACTCCCTTACTTGAAAAGAGACGCGTGTTCCTTTCCGCTTCCTCATTCGATACGATCGACGAGATCGGTGGCGATTTCTTCTAGCAACGCTTCAAAGTCGTTCAAGTGCTCAGTGCCGTCGTAGTCGAACTTCGAAGTCGTCGTCAGACGATTTGCTTTCTCAGTCAGTATTACCGTTGGCCATGTCAGTGATGACAGCACTTGGTTTGGATTATTATAGATATAGTCGGCGACAACGACATCGTTCTCGGAGCTAGGAGTTTCCGCGACAAGATACAAACTCGCCTGTGGCGGAAGGTGAAGTGGTGTTGCGGCGGGAATTGTGACTAGACCTAACGCGGTCGCAAAACTTGTCGAATGGTCGCGTACGATAGCCAAGTCGGCGCCGTCCACGACCCCATCGCGGTTATGATCGTGGCGATGGTTGACGTCGGCACTAAGCGTGATTTGGTCCCGAACACCCGCAAAGTCGAAGGCGTTGACAAAAGCGTCACGCGGATCGTCCCCTGTCTCGCCGACCGCGTTGCCAAAGTAAAAGACGTCGGCTGCAGCAAGCCCAGTGTTTTTGGTTGCGAGAATCGAAACTTGCAGCCAGGTATTTGTTATTGAGCCATCATCCCACTGTAAGCTGATTCGATCCGGTTCATTCGCCGCAACGCCAGACTGAATAGATACGGCCGATGGCATCGGAGCCGGATTCCATGTGCCTGGGTCGTCATTGTTGCCCATTCGGAACAAGAAGTCAGACACCAATGATAGATCCGTCGAATGCAAACGGTCGACCTCGATTACAAGGCCATTGATTCCGTCAACGTAACTGGAGTAGTTAGCAAACGTTGCCGCCTGACCAGGCATGAGTGCCTGCTTGTTCCCTGCAATCGCATCATCACCGACGAATGTGGAATTAGCGTAAAACAGCTGCCGATTCGTTACCGTCGCCGGGGGCAAGGGGACAACGGATACGGTTGCTGATGCGACTGACATAGCACCGTCGTCGTCGGAAACCAAAACGCTGACTGTAAAGTCTCCTTCAGTGAATGCAACAAAATCAGCCATCACTCCAGTCGCATCATCGAACTGTCCATCATTATCAAGATCCCAAGCATAAGCGACAATGTCATTCCCGGGATCGCTCGACATTTCAGCATTCAAAGTAATTGGAATGCGAACCCTCGTATTGTACGGGCCACCGGCATGTGCAGTGGGCGTCACATTCAGAACCTGAATTAGAACGACGTCCATATCACTTTGAGATCCACCCACTCCCGTATTACCGCCATCGTCGGTGATGATGGTCAAGTTGTCGTCGCCGTCATAATTCAGGTCAGGTGTGTAGCTCAGCCCGTTCGTAGCGACAAGCGTCGAATTGATTTCAAACGGTGATCCAATCAATGCAATGCTGGACGATCCATTTCCGGACACGGCATCAGCCGCTAATCCATCGCCGACGTCTGTGCGTACTTCCACTGTCCCGTGGGCGGCCGACAGCGTGACCGTCAAGTTGGCACCGAGCGCGTCTTCGTCAGCAATTTGAATGCCGCTGATGAAGAGAACGCTATTCTCATTTGTGACTTGGGAGGACGGTACCGTATTCACTGGCGCGTAGTTTACCTCCGAATGTGCATCCTCGAGTACGCCGTCGATAACTGTTCCTGAAAGTAGCGTGAGCGTGAGATTCTCGTTGACAACCTGTGTTCCCGTCGTTCCGGGGTGGAATGTCACCACGCTGTCGATTGTCAGCGAAAAATCGAGAATCGATCCTTCACCGTTCGTGTCATCGATCGTATCGTGACCCAGTTGAACGTCCGCATCAAAACCGTAGTGATCACGGCCGGTGCCACCGATCAGCGAGTCATCTCCGAGACCTCCTTCAAGGTAGTTGGAAAGTGAATTGCCACTCAATACATCACTACCATGTCCGCCAATGATCTTCTCAAACGCATCGGAGTTGCCTAGCAGTAGCGCCAGATTTGTATTGATCGTTTGCAAGTTTGGGTCCGAGAGATCGATGACGACGCCTATGGATTCAGTCTTGGAAAAATCTAGTGTGTCAATTCCACCTTCAGATTCATCGATCGAATCGCTGCCAAGGCCAGTATCCGCATCGAATCGATAGGTGTCGTCACCGCCGCGGCCATTCAAGAAGTCATCTCCAGGGCCTCCTTCGAGAGTATTGCTCCAACTACTACCGAAGATGGTGTCACCGAGTGCCCCGCCAATAACGTTCTCGATTCCAGCGACTGGTATCACTGACAAAGATAGGTTGCCGTTAACAATTTGTATTGTTGCAAGTTCCAGGTCCACTGAAATGGTTTGACTTAGGGCCGCCGAAAAGTCGAGCGTGTCCCGCCCACCCCGACTTTCATCAATTGTGACCATTCCAAGACTGACATCCGTGTCGAGTACATATGTATCGTCGCCATCACCACCGACGAAATAGTTATCAAGACCGTTGCCAGCAATCCTGTCATTTAGCTCCGTTCCAGTCACGTTTTCGATGCTCGATGCGGAAGCCAACGTCAAGCGGAGAAAATTGTTAACCGATTGTACTAGCGTGCTGCTTAGATCGATTGCAATGCCAGCGGACTCTGTCAGTGAAAAGTCGAGTTCGTCGCCGGCACCGCCCGAATCTGTGACCACGTCGCTGCCGACGTCAGCATTCGCAGCAAACGAATACGTGTCACTCCCGTCGCCGCCGAATAATTGGTCATCACCATCGCCACCGTCTAACCGGTCACTCCCGAGCCCGGCATCAACGACGTCATCGCCTTCGCCTCCTGCAAGTTGGTTATCCAACGCGTTACCTGTAATACGATCGTCTCCAGAACCTGCAATCACGTTCTCCATCGTGTCCGAAGCCCCGAGTGACAACGCGAGGTTCTGATTGACCGACTGAAGGGTACTCTGCGAAAGATCGATCGTGATCGGACTGAGTAGTGTTGTCGAAAAGTCGAGTGTATCAATCCCGCCACCAGTCTCGTCAAGCTCGTTGCTTCCTTGAGGGATGTCGGCATAAAACGCGTATGTATCGTCGCCGCCGCCACCGGTCATCGTGTCGTCCCCTGCTCCACCGAACACCATGTCATTACCCGCCCGGCCGTTCAGGACATCGTGGCCAGCGCCACCGTCGAGTGTGTTATCAAGA